>NZ_JBISAI010000003.1:169868-362612 GCF_044391605.1 Kitasatospora sp. NPDC018619 | reverse complement strand
TATTCGGGGCCCGTGGGGCCGGGGC
This sequence comes from Kitasatospora sp. NPDC018619, assembly GCF_044391605.1. Lineage (NCBI taxonomy): Bacteria > Bacillati > Actinomycetota > Actinomycetes > Kitasatosporales > Streptomycetaceae > Kitasatospora > Kitasatospora sp. NPDC018619. The sequence continues at coordinate 362,587 of NZ_JBISAI010000003.1, read as the reverse complement.
GTTGCCGGCCCCCCCCGCCGCTGGGGTCCCCGGGCCGCGGGGGGCGGCCGTCGTCCCGGCCGCCCTCCGGGCCGGGGCCCGCCGCGTTCCCGGGCTTTCCCGCGGCTTCTCCGGCGCTTTCCCCGAAGGCTTTCCTCGAAGGCTTTCCCGGAGCTTTCCCGGGGCCGGGCCGAAAGGGACCGGAACACCGGACCGGCATTCGAACCGGAGTTCCCGGAAAAGCATTCCGTGGGCCCGGTCGAAAAAGCGTGCAATTGACCCGGACGGCATTTCCGGATGGGATGTTGACCTCCCTCCCGAAGGACTCCCCCGCCATGCCTGTGCTCACGCGGCTGGTCCTGCCGCACGCCGCCCCCCGGGTGACCGCCGACCGCCCCGCCGAGGACGAGGACGTCGTCTTCGGACTGCTGGGTGCCCGCTGGCTCGGCCGCGGCCTGGAACTGACCGGCTTCGCCCGCCCGCTGGACCAGGACACCGGCCGACCCGGCTCCGCCTGGACCTGGCTGACCCTGCGCCACCAGGACCGCGCCCAGCCGCCGCTGCACCTGCGCTCCCGCCCCCGCCGGATGCCCGAGGTCACCGACGACAGCGCCCAGCCCGCGCACAACCACGACTGGTCCGGCTTCACCGCCCTGATAGCACCCGGCCGGCTGCGCCACGGGGACCGCTGGCTGCTCGGCGACTGGCGGATCGAGGCCACCCTCTTCACCCGCCCCCGCCCCACCCGGGTGCGCCGCCGGTACGGCGCGCTCGCCCCGCACTGGTGCGGTTCCGGCGAGTACCCGCCGGCCCACTGGGTGGACCGCGACGTCCGGCTCCAGCCGTACTTCGCCGACGGCCGGCTGCGCCTGCGGCTGGAGCGGCCGGCCGTCCTGATCACCGGCGCCGCCCCCGCCGCCGACGGCCTGGAGCTGCGCGGGGTCGCCGACACCTGCCCGTCCGGCACCGTGCTGCGGCTGCGCCACCGGGAGAGCGACGCGGTGGTCGGGCAGCCGCTCGCCCGTACCGGGAACACCTTCACCGTCCGGGTGCCGTACCGGCCGTTCACCGCCGACGGGCGGGGCGGCGGCCGCCTGGAGCACTGGGACGCCGAACTGCTGCGCCCCGACGGCGCCGCCGTGCAGCTCTGCCTCGACGAGCGCGACGGCCCGGTGGCCGGCCAGCACCCGCTGCCCGGCGCCCCGGACCGCGTCCTCTACCTCAAGCACCTCGCCGACGGCCGGCTGCAGCTCTGCGTCCAGCCCGCGGCCGGGCTGGTCGACCGGATCGCCGTACGCGACGGCGGCTTCGAGCTGTCCGGCCACTGCCCGGGCCCGGCCGGGGCCATGGAGCTGGTGCTGCGGCACACCCGCTCCGCGAGCGAGGTCCGCACCCCGGTCGGCACCGGCCCGGACGGCCGTTTCCGGGCCCGGGTGCCCGCCACCCGGACCGGCTCGGACGGCGTCGCCCTGCCGCTGCGCAAGGGCCTCTGGGAGGCCGCGCTGGAGCCGGTCGGGCGCCCCGGGGACGGCCGTCCGCTGCTCGCCGCACCCGCCGCGCTGGGTGCCGTCCCCGCCGCCACCAGCGCCGGCGGCAAGCGGATCCTGCTCCAACGCCGGTGGCACGACACCCTGGTGGTGGACTCCACCCCGGTACTCGGCGCCGGCGAGCGCAGCGCCTGGACCCAGCACCGGCTGCGCACCGAGCACTACCCCGCCGCCCGCCGCGCGCCGCTGCGCGAGGCGGTGCTGTACGACGTGTTCGGCGGCCGCGGCTACGCCGACTCCCCGCGCGCCCTGCACGCCGAACTCGCGCGCCGCCAAGCCGGCTTGGAGCACCTGTGGGTGGTCGACGACGCCCAGGCCGAGCTGCCGCCCGGGATCGTCCCGGTGCGGAGCTGGAGCCCGGAGTGGTACCGCGCGCTGGCCACCTGCCGGTACCTGGTCGGCAACACCCACTTCCCGGACTTCCTGGAGCGCCGCCCCGGCCAGGTCGTCGTGCAGACCTGGCACGGCTCGCTGCTGAAGCGGATCGCCCACGACGTCGAGAGCCCCTGGCTGGCGGACCGCGGCTACCTGCGGGCGCTCGACCGGGAGACCCCGCAGTGGAGCCTGCTGCTCTCCCCCAGCCCCTTCGCCACCCCGATCCTGCGGCGCGCCTTCCGCTACGACGGCGAGCTGCTGGAGTCCGGCTACCCGCGCAACGACGTGCTCGTCCGCCCGGACCCGCGGACCGTCGCGTCCGTCCGCCGCCGGCTCGGCGTCCCGCAGGGCCGCCGGATCGTGCTGTACGCGCCGACCTGGCGCGAGGACCAGCAGCGCGGCGACGGCGACGGGTTCCGGCTGGACCTTCGCCTGGACCTCGGCCACGCCCGGCGCCTGCTCGGCGCCGACCACGTGGTGCTGGTCCGCCCGCACGCGCACGTGCGCGAGCCGCTGCCCGGCGCCGGCGACGGCTTCCTGTACGACTGCGGGGACTACCCCGACCCGCAGGAGCTGCTGCTCGTCGCGGACGTGCTGGTGACGGACTACTCGTCGATCATGTTCGACTTCGCCATCACCGGACGTCCGATGTACTTCTTCACCTACGACCTGGAGCACTACCGCGACACCCTGCGCGGCTTCACCTTCGACTTCGAGGCGAACGCCCCCGGCCCGCTGGTGCCGACCTCGGCCGAACTGCTCGGCGCCCTGCGCGAACTCGCCGACGGCGACGGCCGGCCCCCGCCGGGCCACGCCGAGCGCTACCGGCGCTTCCGGGCCGAGCACTGCGTGCTGGACGACGGCGGCGCGGCCCGCCGGGTGGTCGACCGGATGCTCGAACTGGGGCGGCAGGGCTGTTAGTTCACCCGAAGGGGTAGCTCCGCCAGGGGCGCCATACCTCGTCCGCGTCGAAGCGGGAGAGGCCGAAGCCCGGCACCGGGAAGTCCGCCCGGAAGTCGCGCGCCTGCTCGTACGCCTGGTCCAGCACGTCGTCCGGCAGGCCGTGGGCGACCGTCACGTGCGGGTGGTACGGGAAGGCCAGCTCGCGGGCCAGCGGGCCGGAGCGGATGTCCGCCTCCAGCAGCCGGCACTCCTGCGCGCCCTCCTCGACCCGGACGTACACCACCGGGGAGACCGGGCGGAAGGTCCCGCCGCCGCGCAGCAGCATCCGGAACGGCCGGTGCGCGGCGGCCACCGAGGCCAGGTGCTCCTCGATCTTCGGCAGCTCGTCGGCGGGCACCTCGGTCGGCGGCAGCAGGGTGACGTGCGTCGGTATCGACCGGGCCAGCGGATCGCCGTGCCCGGCGCGGGCGTCCTGGATCGCCGCGCCGTACGGGTCCGGGACGCTCACGGACACGCCGATGGTGACGACCTCGGGGAGGTCGCCGCCACCGGGCAGGTGCGTGAGGGGAGTCACCGCTTGGCGGCCGGGAGGAAGCCGATCCGGTCGTACACCGTCTCCAGCGTCACCGACGCCACCTCGCGGGCCTTCTCGGCGCCGAGCGCCAGCACCCGGTCCAGCTCCGCCGGGTCGTCCAGGAACAGCCGGGTGCGCTCCTGGAAGGGGGTGACCCACTCGGTGAACAGCTCGGCCAGCTCGGTCTTGAGGGCGCCGTACATCCTGCCCTCGAAGTGCTCGACCAGCTGCTCGACCGACCGGCCGCTGAGCGCGGAGTGGATCCGCAGCAGGTTGGAGACGCCCGGCTTGCCCTCCTCGTCGTAGGACACCACGGTGCCGGTGTCGGTGACGGCGCTCCTGAACTTCTTGGCGCTGGCCTTCGGCTCGTCCAGCAGGCTCACCAGGCCCTTGGGCGAGGAGGCCGACTTGCTCATCTTGACGGCCGGGTCCTGGAGGTCCTGGATCTTCGCCGTCTCCTTGAGGATGTACGGCTTCGGGACGGTGAAGGTCGGGCTGTAGCGGGTGTTGAAGCGCTCGGCGAGGTCGCGGGTGATCTCCACGTGCTGGCGCTGGTCCTCGCCGACCGGGACGGCGTCCGCCTGGTAGAGCAGGATGTCGGCGATCTGGAGGATCGGGTAGGTGAACAGGCCGACCGTGGTGCTCTCGGCGCCGTAGCGGGAGGACTTGTCCTTGAACTGGGTCATCCGCGAGGCCTCGCCGAAGCCGGTGAGGCAGTTCATCACCCAGGCGAGCTGCGCGTGCTCGGGCACGTGCGACTGGACGAAGAGCGTGCAGCGGTCCGGGTCCAGGCCGGCGCCGAGCAGCTGGGCGGCGGACACCCGGGTGTTCTCGCGCAGCGTCGCCGGGTCCTGCGGCACGGTGATCGCGTGCAGGTCGACGACCATGTAGAAGGCGTCGTTCTCCTCCTGGAGGTCGACCCACTGGCGCACCGCGCCCAGGTAGTTGCCGAGGTGGAACGAGCCGGAGGTGGGCTGGATGCCGGAGAGCACCCGGGGACGGTCCTTGACCGGACCAGTGACCGCTGCGTTGACCATGCGGGCCATTGTTCCAGCTCCACCGCTCGCTCAGGAAACCTCCGCCCCCGCGGGCTCGGCCAGTGTGACGGCACTCACCCCCACCCGGGCGATCCGCCGGCCCTCGACCTTGGCGACCGTCAGCAGCACCCCGCCGCCGCCCTCGACCGGGATCCGCACCTGGTCGCCGTCCCGGGGCAGCCGGCCGAGCGCGGCGACCAGGCAGCCCGCCACCGTCTCGTACGGGCCCTCGGGCAGGGTGACGCCGGTCTCCTCGGCGAAGTCGCCGAGGTTGAGCAGGCCGTCCAGCTCCATGCCGCCGCCGGCCAGCCGGCGGGTGGGGGCGGCCTCCGGGCGGTCGTACTCGTCCCGGATCTCGCCGATCACCTCCTCGACCAGGTCCTCCAGGGTGACGATGCCGGCGGTGCCGCCGTACTCGTCCACCACGATGGCCAGGTGGTGGCCCTCCCGGCGCATCTCGCCCATCGCCTCCAGCACCAGCTTGGTGCCGGGCAGCAGCTTGACCGGGCGGGCCAGGTCGCGGACCTTGACGGCCTGCTCGCCGCGCGCGCCGTACAGGTCGCGGACGTGGACGAAGCCGACCACCGCGTCGGCGCTGCCCTCGACCACCGGGTAGCGCGAGTGCGGCGAGGTGTCGGCCTGGTGCCGGACGGCGGCCAGCGGGCGCTCGGCGTCCAGGAAGGTCACCTCGGTGCGCGGGACCATCACCTCGCGCAGCTGGCGCTCCCCGGCGGAGAACACGTCGGCGATCAACGCCCGTTCGTCGCTGCCGAGTTCGGTGTTGGCGGCGACCAGTCCGCGCAGCTCCTCGGAGCTCATCGAGCCGCGGCCCGCCGTCGGGTCGCCGCCGAGCAGCCGGACCATCAGGTTGGTGGAGTGGCCGAGCAGCCAGATCGCCGGCCGCAGCACCACCGACATCACGTCCACCACCGGGGCCGCGACGACGGCGATGGACTCGGCGCGCTGCAGCCCGATCCGCTTGGGGGTCAGCTCGCCCAGCACCAGCGAGGCGTAGCTGATCACCAGGGTCAGGCCGACCAGGGCCACCGCGTCGGCCACGCCCTCGGACAGCCCGGCCCGGACGAACAGCGGGGCGACCTTGCCGGCCAGGGTGTCCGCGCCGAACGCGGCGGACAGGAAGCCCATGCAGGTCACCCCGACCTGGACGGCTGCCAGGAAGCGGTTGGGGTCGGCCGCCAGGTGCGCGGCGCGGGCCGCGCGCCGGGTGCCGTGCGACTCCAACGTCCGGATCTGGCCCTCGCGCAGCGAGATCAGCGAGATCTCGGCGACGTTGAACAGCCCGCCCAGCAGGATGAAGACGAGGACGAGCGCGGCGTCCCCGAGGGTTTCGTTCACAGCGGGCCAGTGTAGGACCGCGGCGGGCCCCGGACGGCGGACACGACGGCGGCCCGCCGCCTCCGGGAGGGAGGCGACGGGCCGCCGGGCGGGCCGTGCGGGGCGGGCTCAGATGAGGCCCAGCTCCTTGACCGCGTCGCGCTCCTCGGTCAGCTCCTTGACCGAGGCGTCGATGCGGGCGCGCGAGAAGTCGGAGATCTCCAGGCCCTGGACGATCTCGAACCGGCCGTCCTTGGTGGTGACCGGGAAGGAGGAGATCAGGCCCTCCGGAACGCCGTACGAGCCGTCGGAGACGACACCCATGGAGGTCCAGTCGCCCTCGGCGGTGCCGTTGACCCAGGTGTGGACGTGGTCGATGGCGGCGTTGGCGGCCGAGGCGGCCGAGGAGGCGCCGCGGGCGTCGATGATGGCCGCGCCGCGCTTGGCGACGGTCGGGATGAAGTCGTTCTCCAGCCAGGCCAGGTCGCTGCCGACGGCCTCGAAGGCCGGCTTGCCGACGATCTCGGCGTGGAAGACGTCCGGGTACTGGGTCGCGGAGTGGTTGCCCCAGATGGTGACGCGCTTGATGTCGGAGACCAGGGCGCCGGTCTTGGCGGACAGCTGGCCGACGGCGCGGTTGTGGTCCAGGCGGGTCATCGCGGTGAAGCGCTCGGCCGGGACGTCCGGGGCGTTGCGCTGGGCGATCAGGGCGTTGGTGTTGGCCGGGTTGCCGACGACCAGGACCTTGATGTCGTCCGCGGCGTGGTCGTTGATGGCCTTGCCCTGCGGGCCGAAGATGCCGCCGTTGGCCTGGAGCAGGTCGCCGCGCTCCATGCCCGCGGTGCGCGGACGGGCGCCGACCAGCAGCGCGACGTTGGCGCCGTCGAAGGCCTCGGCCGGCTTGTCGGTGATGGTGATGTCGCGCAGCAGCGGGAAGGCGCAGTCGACGAGCTCCATCGCGGTGCCCTCGGCGGCCTTGAGGCCCTGCGGGATCTCCAGGAGGCGCAGGTTCACCGGCACGTCGGCACCGAGCAGGTGGCCCGAGGCGATGCGGAAGAGCAGCGCGTAGCCGATCTGGCCGGCTGCTCCGGTGATGGTGACGTTGACGGGGGTGCGGGTCATTTCTACCTTCTCCAGCAAATCGCCAGGCGCCCCAGGCACACCGGCACTGGAGCCAGGATGATCTCTCGACATCGAGAGACCTGCGTCAGGTTATCGCAAAGGGAAGCGTACGCCTGGTGTCCCGGCGTGGCAGATACGTCACAGAAAACAGGCGGCCCCCGCCCGGGCCCTTGCTTTCCACGGGGCCGGGCGGGGGCCGTCGGGGCCGGCGGGTCAGTGCTTGGTCCGGCCCATGAGCTGGCCGATGTTGTCCAGCAACGGGATCTGCAGCCACGGGTTCGGCTGCGCCACCAGCGTCAGCAGCACGATCGACAGGCCCAGGAAGCCCAGCACGATCACGTCCGTGAAGCGGCTGCGCACCGCCAGCATCCCGACCTCGGGCAGCACCAGCCGCAGCACCGCGCCGAGCAGCACGCCGACGCCGAGGATCAGCAGGCCGTACTTGAACCCGTCCTTGAAGTCGGCGAACCAGGTCACCGCGAGGCCGGCGCCGACGACCAGCAGGACCAGCGTGATCGGCCACTGCCGCACCGGCAGGGCGTGATCGCGGCCGAGGGCCGCGGCCGAGCCCTCGGGCGGCAGGGTTCCGGTGGTCTTGACCGGCCTGCGGCGGGACCGTGCCGGTCGCGGTTCAGTCATGCTCGCCGTCCCTGGGGTGTCAGATGCCGGCGCGGCGCTCGGCCGCCTCGACGATGTTGTTGAGCAGCATCGCGCGGGTCATCGGGCCCACGCCGCCGGGGTTCGGGGAGATCCAGCCGGCCACCTCGGCCACGCCCGGGTGCACGTCCCCGACGATCTTGCCCTCGCTGCGGCTGACGCCCACGTCCAGCACCGCCGCGCCCGGCTTGACGTCCTCCGGCTTGACCAGGTGCGGCACACCGGCGGCGGCCACGACGATGTCGGCCTTGCGCAGGTGGGCGCCGAGGTCCCGGGTGCCGGTGTGGCACAGGGTCACGGTGGCGTTCTCGCTGCGGCGGGTCAGCAGCAGGCCGATCGAGCGGCCGACGGTGATGCCGCGGCCGACCACGACCACCTCGGCACCGTCGATCTCGACGTCGTGGCGGCGCAGCAGCTCGACGATGCCGAGCGGGGTGCACGGCAGCGGGCCCTCGATGCCCAGGGCGAGCCGGCCGAGCGAGGTCGGGTGCAGGCCGTCGGCGTCCTTGTCCGGGTCCATCAGCTCCAGGACCGGGTTCTGGTCCAGGCCCTTGGGCAGCGGCAGCTGGACGATGTAGCCGGTGCAGGACGGGTCGGCGTTGAGCTCGCGGACGACGTTCTCGACGTCCTCCTGGGTGGCGGTGGCGGGCAGCTCGCGCTGGATCGAGGCGATGCCGACCTCGGCGCAGTCCTTGTGCTTGCCGTTCACGTACCAGCGGCTGCCCGGGTCGTCGCCGACCAGGACGGTGCCGAGGCCGGGCGTGACGCCCTTCGCCTTGAGGGCCGCCACGCGGGCGGCGAGTTCGGACTTGATCGCGGCGGCGGTGGCCTTGCCATCGAGAATCTTGGCGGTCATGGCCCCATTCTCCCGGATCGCCGGGAGTCTCCGTACCGAGGGCGGCCCGCCGCCCGGACCGCCCTCGCCGGGGCGGTTCCGGCGCCGGTCCGGGGTGGTCCGGCGCCGGTCCGGGGTGGCTCCCGGGCCCGCCCGGCGCCGGGCGGGCCGGGGAACGGGCGGGTGAACGGACGGGTACGAAGGTCCGCGGCACATTGCGGTTGCGCCACAGTCTTGACGCGGCGCGCGGAACCGGCTGGACAGCGCGCCGTCGTCCGGATGACGATTAGCCCATTCCCGCCGCGAACCGGCCCGGTGACGGGCCGACGGCCCGCGGCGGAGCGCAACCGGGGGAAGAGCGAGTGAGTCGACCACAGCAGAGCGAGCAGTCCGACCGCGGGGGCACCGTCCCGCCCGCGCCGCACCCGTCGGCCGTCCCGCACCCCTGACGCTCACCACGCTGCGAGCCGCGGCGCCCGTCACCGCCGCCGGGCTGTCACTCCGCTCCGCTAACGTCCCCTTCGGCCGGTGCCCGACTCACCGGCCGGCACCGGGCCGTCAGCGTCCCGTCCCCGCGTCCCCGTAACTGCCCGGAGGCACTCATGAGTTACCCGCCCGACCCGAACAACCCGTACGGCCAGCCGCCGGCCGCCCCGGGCTACGGCTACCCGCAGCAGGCTCCGCCGCAGGCCGCTCCCGGCTACGGCTACCCCCAGCAGGCCCCGGCCTACGGGCAGTACGGCTACCCGCCGGTGGCGGCCCCGCCGCAGTCCATGCCGGGCCTGATGGTGACCGCCCGGGTGCTGCTGTTCATCGTCGGCGGCACCCAGGTGCTGGCGGCGCTGTTCTGCCTGATCGGGGCCGCGGCCGCCAAGGACGTCGTCAGCAACAGCAACACGAGCGACGAGGGCCTGCTCGCGATCGGCAACGCCGCCGCCGGGGTGGCGGCCGTCATCGGCGTCGTGTTCGCGCTGGCCGCGGCGCTGTCCATCACCCTCGGGGTGAAGTTCGGCAAGGGCGGCAACAGCGTCCGGATCGTCACCATCGTCTACGGCTCGATCGGCGGCCTGCTGGGCCTGCTCGGCCTGCTGGGCTCGTTCGGCGCCGAGAAGGGCCAGGCGGCGAACCTCGTCGTCGCCCTGCTGTGGGTGGCCATCAGCGTCATCTGGATCACCGCCGTGTGCACCCGGGACGGCGTCAACTGGTTCAACCGGCCGCGCTACTGACCGGCCCGCGCACCCGAGCGGCCCGGCTCCCTCCTCGGAGGGGGCCGGGCCGCTGCGTCACGGCGTCACGCCGTCGGCGGGATCAGTGGAAGAAGTGCCGTGCACCGGTGAAGTACATGGTCACCCCGGCCTCGGCGGCCGCCGCGACGACCTCCTCGTCACGGATCGAGCCACCGGGCTGGACGATCGCCCGCACACCGGCCGCGATCAGGATCGCCGGGCCGTCCGCGAACGGGAAGAAGGCGTCCGAGGCGGCGTAGGAGCCCTTGGCGCGCTCGCCGGCCCGCTCGACCGCGAGCTTGCAGGAGTCCACCCGGTTGACCTGGCCCATGCCGACGCCGACCGAGGCGCCGTCCTTGGCCAGCAGGATCGCGTTGGACTTGACGGCCCGGCAGGCCCGCCAGGCGAAGGCCAGCTCGGCCAGCTCGTCCGCGGACAGCGCCTCACCGGAGGCGAGCGTCCAGTTCGCCGGGTCGTCGCCCTCGGCGTGCACCCGGTCGGCGTCCTGGAGCAGCACGCCGCCGGAGACCGGGCGCACCTCCTGGCGGTTGGCCGGGGCCTCGGGGGCGAGCAGCACGCGCAGGTTCTTCTTGCGGGTGAGCACCTCCAGGGCGCCCTCCTCGTAGCCGGGGGCCACGACGACCTCGGTGAAGATCGGGGCGATCTGCTCGGCCAGCGCGACGGTCACCGGGCGGTTGACGGCGATCACGCCGCCGTACGCGGAGACCGGGTCGCACTCGTGCGCCTTGCGGTGCGCCTCCGCGACGTCGGCGCCGGTCCCGATGCCGCACGGGTTGGCGTGCTTGATGATCGCGACGGCCGGGCCGGCGTGGTCGTAGGCGGCGCGGCGGGCGGCGTCGGTGTCGACGTAGTTGTTGTACGACATCTCCTTGCCGTGCAGCTGCTCGGCGCCGGCCAGGCCGCCCGTGCCGTCGCTGTAGAGCGCGGCGCCCTGGTGCGGGTTCTCGCCGTAGCGCAGCACGTTCTGCCGCTCCCAGGTCGCGCCGAGGAACTCGGGGAACCGCTCGTCGCTGGGCGCGTAGCCGGCCTCGAACCAGGAGGCGACGGCCACGTCGTAGGCGGCGGTGTGGGCGAACGCGGCACCGGCCAGGCGCTTGCGGGCGGCCAGGTCGAAGCCGCCCTCGCGGACGGCCTCCAGCACGTCCGGGTAGCGGGCCGGGTCCACCACCACGGCCACCGACGGGTGGTTCTTGGCGGCGGCGCGGACCATGCTCGGGCCGCCGATGTCGATCTGCTCGACGCACTCGTCCGGGGTGGCGCCGGAGGCGACGGTGGCCTTGAACGGGTAGAGGTTCACCACGACCAGGTCGAAGGGCTCGACGCCCAGCTCGGCCAGCTGCGCGCGGTGCGACTCCAGCCGCAGGTCGGCCAGGACACCGGCGTGCACGCGGGGGTGCAGCGTCTTCACCCGCCCGTCCAGGCACTCCGGGAAGCCGGTCAGCTCGGAGACCTCCGTCACCGGCACGCCGGCGGCGGCGATCCGGCCCGCGGTGGAGCCGGTGGAGACGATGGCGACCCCGGCGGCGTGCAGGCCCTGGGCCAGCTCCTCCAGACCGGTCTTGTCGTACACGCTGATCAGCGCGCGACGGATCGGACGGACGTTCTCCGAAACGGGCGCGGTGGTGGAGCCGGCACTCATGCTCCCACCTCGCTGCGCTCGGCGGGCGCTGCGCGCCAGGCACCTTCCTCGACGACTCTCCCCCAGCCTTCGGCCGGGGAGACTCCCACGCTGCGCTCACTCATGTGCCGGAATCCATACCTTTCGGTCCTCGATGCGGTGACCTTCGCGGGCCAGCCGGCCCACGACGTCGACGAGCAGCTTGCGCTCGACAGTCTTGATGCGCTCGTGCAGCGCTTCGCCGCCATCGGCGTGGTCGGCGTCGACGACCTCGACGACGCCCTGCGCGATGATCGGCCCGGTGTCCACGCCGGAGTCGACCAGGTGGACGGTACAGCCGGTGACCTTCACCCCGTACGCGAGCGCGTCGGTGACGCCGTGGGCGCCGGGGAAGGCGGGCAGCAGTGCGGGGTGGGTGTTGACGATCCGCCCGGCGAAGGCGGCGACGAACTCGGGGCCGAGGATCTTCATGAAGCCGGCCGTGACCACCAGGTCCGGCTGGTACCCGGCGACGGAGGCGGTCAGCGCGCGGTCCCAGGCGGCGCGGTCCGGGTGGTCCTTCACCCGGTGGACGAAGGTCGGCAGGCCCGCCCTCTCGGCGCGCTCCAGGCCGGCGATCCCGTCCCGGTCCGCGCCGACGGCGAGGATCTCGGCGCCGTAGGCCGGGTCGGCGACGGCGTCCAGCAGCGCCTGGAGGTTGGTGCCGGAGCCGGAGACCAGCACCACCAGGCGGGCCGGTCCGGGCGTACGGGGCGGGAAGTGCTGGGCGGGGGCGGCGGCCACTGCGCGTCTCTCCGTAGGTCGGGCGCCGTCCGCTGGTACGTCCACCGGTGGTGGGGCCACTACGAACGGCAGGTCGAGCGAGGGGGAACTCCGGGAAAACCCGCCACGACGCGGGCCCGGGGAACCTCTGTGGGCTGCTGACCGTCACCACGATAACGGCTGGTCGGAGGGCCTCCGCACCCTCCCGGCGGCGCTACGCGCGTAGTTGAGACGGGGATCTCCTCCGGCCCGCCGCGCCGAAGTTGCCCCGGCCCGCACCGGCCCGCCGGCGCCCGCCGGCCGCCCCCGCGGCACGGGCCGTCGGCGGGCGGGCGGAGGGCTGCGGGATCATTGGGGGCGCGGGAGACCGCTCCGACGCGAGGACCTCCGCACGAGCCCCGACCGAGAAGGAATGGCTGAACCCATGAGCAGCGGCGACGACACCGGCGAGCGCAACCCCTTCGCGCCGCCGCCGGCGGATGCCCCGGACCAGCCGTGGCAGCCGCGCAGCCCCTGGGGCGGTGGGGGCCAGGGCGGCTCCGGCGGGCCGGAGCACCAGGGCGGATCCGGCGGGCCGGGGGGCCAGGGCGGCGAGCGCCCGCGGCAGCAGCCGTGGGGCCCCGGCGGCGACGACGGCCGCCCGGGCCGGCGGCCGCCGGCCCCGCAGCCGCCCCGGCTCGACCTCGCCGACCCGGCCCACCGCAAGGCCCGCAACGCCGCGCTGGCCGGGCCGTTCGCGCTGGTCTGCCTGTTCACCGGGTTCCACTGGATCGCCCTGCTGGCCGGGGTGCTCGGCATCGTCTGGGGCGTCGGCGCGCTGCGGGCCCGGCAGGCCGCACCCGCCGGCGGCTCGGCCGGCGGGTACGCCGCCGCCCCCGCGCCGAACCCGCTGACCCCGGCCGCGCTGGCCGGCATCCTGACCGGCGCGATGACCGTCGTGGTGGCCACCTCGGTGATCGGCCTCGGGTACCACTACCGCGAGTACGTCACCTGCGTCCAGGACTCGCTGACCTCGGTCGGCGCCCAGAACTGCGACCGGTACGCGCCGCAGTGGTACGTGGACTTCACCGGCAACGCCGAGTAGCGGGCCCTCCGGTCCGCTCCCCGGCGCCGCCGTCCTGGGCCCGCTCCTCGAGGGCCGGGGCGGCGGCGCACCCGGCGCCCGCTTCGGAGAGCCGCAGCACAAGGGCGTACGTACCGGCGCGCAGTTCCAGCGCGCTCCGGCGGGCCCGCCGCGCGAGCCGGGCGTACGCGCCCCCGCCGTCCGCCTCGCCCAGCGTCCGGTAGCGGACCAGCAGCGCCCCCGGCACGGCGACCAGCGCGACCCAGCCCGCCGCCGCCGGCCCCGTCCAGGGCACCGGCCCCACCCAGGCCAGCCGCTCCCCGGCCAGCGCCCCGCCGGAGAGCCAGCCCAGCACCGCCGCCCCGGCGCCGACCGCCAGCGCCGTGGCCAGCGCGGCGACCGCCGTCGCGGCCGCCGGCCAGGGCTCGGACCGCTGCGGCGCCCCGCCGGCCCGCCGCCGCCGGCCCGCCGCCGCCCGGCCCAGCAGCACCGCCGGCACCACCCCGGCCAGCAGCGGCAGCACCGCCGCCGCGAGCCGCCAGCCGCCCGGCCCGTCCACCGGCAGCAGTGCGAACAGCGGGAACTCGGGCACCGGGCCCAGCACCGCCCCGGTGGGCGCCACCACGGCCCCGGCTCCCACCGCGAAGCCCGGGCCCAGCGCGTACGCCGCGCCCCACAGCACCGCGTTCGGCAGCAGCACCGCCGAGAGCACCAGCAGCCCCAGTACCGCGGCGGGCCCGCCGCCCAGCAGCGCCGAGCCGCGCCCGCCGCCGGCCACCGCGGCCAGCACCGCCGAGCACGCGACCAGCAGGCCGCCCACCGCGACCAGCCCGGCCCCGGCCGCCAGCGCCGCGGCCCGGACCACCGGCACGCCGTCGACCGGGCGGTACGGCGGCGGCAGACGGTCCAGCAGGAAGTCGGCCACGCCCTCCGGGACGGCCACCGAACGGGCCCCGGCCGCCGTCGCCAGCCCCGCCACCAGGGCCACCACCGGGACGTCCAGCAGCACCCGGCTACGCAACGGCCCGGCGCCCGCGCAGTGCAGCGCCACCGCGAGGGCCACCGCGCAGTACCCCGCCCACACCGCCACCGGGCCGCCCCAGCGCGGGCGCGGCCCGCGCCGGGCCGCCACCCCGGCCGCCGCCCGGTGCAGCCGGGCCACGGCGAGGACGCCGAGCAGCAGTGGAGCGACGCCCAGCGGGGCGTCCGACGGCCCGCGCAGCAGCGGCGCGCCGTGCCCGATCAGCCAGACCGCCCCCGCCAACCGGGTGACAGCGGCGGCGCCGTCGTCCGCGTAGGGCGACACGATCCAGAGCCCGAGCACCGGCAGCCCCACGGCCGCCAGACCGACCAGCGCCGTCCGCACCCCCGCCAACACGTCGGCCAGCGCGGGGCGTCCGCCCAACGCGCCGGACGACTCCAGGATCGGACGGCCCATCAGCTGCGTCATGCGCCACATGGTGCCAAGGCGACTCGCCATGCTCCGTGAAGCGCCAAACCGCCGCCGTGTCCCAGATTATTGGCTTATGCGCATTTTCAGACCTTGCCCCCACGCCGCCGGCGCCCCGGCCCGGAACGTCTGATGACCACGCCGCCCACCGCCGACTCCCCCACCCCGGAGCGCCACCGCAAGCCCGCCCGCGCCGAGACCGACGCGGGCCGCCTGCTGCGGAAGCTGACCCCCCGTGAGGCCCAGACCCTGGCCCACCTCGCGGCCGGCCACGACCTCCCCCGCACCGCCGCCGCCCTCGGCGTCACCCCCGCCACCGCCCGCAGCTACCTCCAGCGCGCCCTGCGCAAGCTCGGCGCCCGCTCCGAGGCGCAGGCCCTCGCGCTGGTGGGCGGCGCCCTGCCCCAGCCCCAGCCCCCCGGGCCGACCGGGCCGACCGGCCCGACCGGCTCTCCGACGAAGCCCGCCGACGGCGGCCCGACCGGGGACGCGGGCGGCAAGCGGCGCCGCTCCCGGAACGGGAAGGCCGCCCCGGGCGCCGCCGGGGACACCCGGCCGGCCCCGGAGAAGCCCACCCGGGCCGCCCGCCCGGCCCCGGGGGCGGACGACGGCGCGCAGCGGCGGCCTCCGGACGGCGAGGCGCGAAGGGCCCCCGGCCCGTCGGCCGCCACCGTAGAGGGCGCCGCCCCCGGGCGCGCGCAGGAGGCGCGCACGCCCGCGCTCCCGCCTGGAAGCACCACCGGGCCCCGGCCGGACCCGGGCGGCCCCCGCGGTGACGGACCGGCACCCGCGGCGGCCCGCGACCGGCACGACGGCGCCCCCGGTGACGGCGGAGCCCGCCCGGAGGCCGTCCCGGCCACGGCGGTCGGCCACGGCCCGGCCGCCGGGCCGCCGGAGGGCGCCCCCGCCGAGCCCGAGCGGGCGCCGCACGCCGCACCGCGGCCCGCCCCGCACGACCCGGCCGTGCCCCCCGCCGTCAGCCCCGGCCGGGCGGCGCTGGCCGCCGCCGCCCCCTCGCACACGGAGGACGACCTCGACGCGGAGCCCCCGCTCCCCCCGATGGTGGACTTCGAGGAGCTCTACGCGAGCGCCCACACCCGGCTGGTGCAGCAGGTGTTCCTGCTGACCGCCTGCCGGCACCGGGCGGTGCACTGCGTCCGGCGGGCGTTCGGGGAGGCCCGCCGGTGCTGGGACGAGGTCGCCGGT
This sequence comes from Kitasatospora sp. NPDC018619, assembly GCF_044391605.1. Lineage (NCBI taxonomy): Bacteria > Bacillati > Actinomycetota > Actinomycetes > Kitasatosporales > Streptomycetaceae > Kitasatospora > Kitasatospora sp. NPDC018619. Next base: position 346,877 of record NZ_JBISAI010000003.1, on the reverse strand, counting down.
TCGGGCACCCCGGAGGGCTGGGTACGGGTGCGCGCCAGCGAGCTGGCGCTCTCCCCGTGGCACCGGGGCGGACCCCGGCGGACCCGCTCCTGGGGGCTGCCGCACCGGCGGATCAAGGTGCGCCCGGCCGACGAGGCACAGGCGGTGCTGCCGGACCACGACCGGCTGACCGACCGCGACCGGGCGCTGCTGAAGGCCCTCAAGCGGCTGTCCCGCCCCCAGCGCCGGGCGCTGGTGCTGCACGACGGACTGGGGCTGCCGGCCGCCGCGGTCGCGCTGGAGGTGGAGTCCACCCAGGCGGCCGCCGAGGGCCGGGTGTGGGCCGCCCGGGCGGCCCTGGCCCACTGGGTGCCGGACCTGGTCGGGGCGGACCCCGCGGCGCCCGGCTTCGCGGACGGGCTGAGCCGGCTGCTGCACCGGGCCGCGGTGCGCGGCTGCCCGGAGCCGCACCGCCCGCCGGTGGCGGTGCTCCGGGCCCGGCACCGGCTCCGGTCGGCGAGCCGGACGGGCGCGGCGGCGCTGCTGACCGTCGCGGTGGGCGGGGCGACGCTGGCGACCCTGGCGGGCGTGCGCCCGGCGGTGCTGTTCCGGCCGCCCGCCCCGCCGGCGCCCGCCCTCTGCCTGCCCGCCGCCGGGGCGGAGCCGGCGGAGCCGGGCGTGCCGCTGCTGCCCGGCGGGGCGCCGAACGGCATCACCAGCATCTGGTGCAGCCCGGCGCCCGGTCTGGAGGCCGTCCTGGTGGAGCCGCAGCCGCAGGCGGTCGCGCGCTGGGAGCTGCCGGCGGCGGGCCGGGGCGCGGCTCCCCCGCCGCAGGGGCCGGTGGCCTGCCCGCTGTGGTCACCGCTGCCCTGCACGACGGGGCCGCGGGGGCGCTGAGCGCGCCCGGGAACGACGAGCGCCCCCGGCCCGGGGAGGGCGGGGGCGCTCGTCACGCGCGGAGCGGGATCAGGCCTGGGCGGCGATGATCTCGCGGGCCAGGCGGGCGGTCTCGGACGGCGTCTTGCCGACCTTGACACCGGCGGCCTCCAGGGCCTCCTTCTTCGCCTGGGCGGTGCCCGAGGAGCCGGAGACGATGGCGCCGGCGTGGCCCATGGTCTTGCCCTCGGGGGCGGTGAAGCCCGCGACGTAGCCGACGACCGGCTTGGTGACGTGCTCGGCGATGAAGGCCGCGGCACGCTCCTCGGCGTCGCCGCCGATCTCACCGATCATGACGATGAGCTCGGTCTCCGGGTCCTCCTGGAAGGCCTTGAGCGCGTCGATGTGGGTGGTGCCGATGACCGGGTCGCCACCGATGCCGACGGCCGAGGTGAAGCCGATGTCCCGCAGCTCGTACATGAGCTGGTAGGTCAGGGTGCCGGACTTCGAGACCAGGCCGATCTTGCCGGCCTTGGTGATGTCGGCCGGGATGATGCCGGCGTTCGACTGGCCGGGGCTGATCAGGCCGGGGCAGTTCGGGCCGATGATGCGGGTCTTGTTGCCCTTGGCACCGGCGTGCGCCCAGAAGGCGGCGGTGTCGTGCACCGGGACGCCCTCGGTGATGACGACGGCCAGCGGGATCTCGGCGTCGATGGCCTCGACGACGGCGGCCTTGGTGAAGGCCGGCGGCACGAAGAGGACGGAGACGTCGGCGCCGGTCTCCTTCATGGCCTCGGCCACGGAGCCGAAGACCGGGATCTCGGTGCCGTCGACGTCGACGGTGGTGCCGGCCTTGCGCGGGTTGACACCGCCGACGATCCGGGTGCCGGAGGCGAGCATGCGGCGGGTGTGCTTCATGCCCTCGGCGCCGGTCATGCCCTGGACGATGACCTTGCTGTCCTTGGTAAGGAAGATAGCCATGGTGTTTAAGTCCCCTTCCTTACTTGTTGGCCAGCTCGGCGGCGCGGTCAGCGGCGCCGTCCATGGTGTCCACGCGCTGGACCAGCGGGTGGTTGGCGTCGTCGAGGATCTTGCGACCCAGCTCCGCGTTGTTGCCGTCCAGGCGGACGACCAGCGGCTTGGTGACGTTCTCGCCCTTGCTCTTCAGGAGCTCCAGGGCCTGCACGATGCCGTTGGCGACCGCGTCGCAGGCGGTGATGCCGCCGAAGACGTTGACGAAGACCGACTTGACGTCGGGGTCGCCCAGGATGATCTCCAGGCCGTTCGCCATCACCTCGGCGGACGCGCCGCCACCGATGTCGAGGAAGTTGGCGGGCTTGACGCCGCCGTGCTTCTCACCGGCGTAGGCGACCACGTCGAGGGTGCTCATGACGAGGCCCGCGCCGTTGCCGATGATGCCGACCTGGCCGTCGAGCTTGACGTAGTTCAGACCCTTGGCCTTGGCGGCGGCCTCCAGCGGGTTGGCCGCGGCCTTGTCCTCCAGGGCCTCGTGCTCGGGCTGGCGGAACTCGGCGTTGTCGTCCAGGGAGACCTTGCCGTCGAGCGCGATGATCTTGCCGTCACCGGACTTGATCAGCGGGTTGACCTCGACGAGGAGGGCGTCCTCCTTGATGAAGACGGTCCACAGCTTCTGGAGGACGTCGGCGACCTGGTCGGCGATCTCGGCCGGGAACTTCGCGGCGGCGACGATCTCGGCGGCCTTCTCCGGGGTGCAGCCCTCGTTGGCGTCGACCGGGATCTTGGCGAGCGCGTCGGGGTTCTGCTCGGCGACGACCTCGATCTCCACGCCGCCCTCGACGCTGGCCATGGCCAGGAAGGTGCGGTTGGTGCGGTCCAGCAGGAACGAGACGTAGTACTCGTCCTTGATGTCCGCGGTCTGGGCCAGCATCACCTTATGAACGGTGTGGCCCTTGATGTCCATGCCGAGGATCTGCTCGGCCTTGGCGACGGCGTCCGCCGGGTCGGCGGCGAGCTTGACGCCGCCGGCCTTGCCTCGGCCGCCCACCTTCACCTGAGCCTTGACGACGGCGCGGCCGCCGAAGCGCTCCGCGATGGCGGCAGCGTCTGCGGCGGTCTCGATGACATCGCCGTCAAGCACGGGCACGCCGTGCTTGGCGAAGAGGTCCCTCGCCTGGTACTCGAACAGGTCCACGTGTTTGTCCTTGTTCGTGGTCGCGGATTGTGTCTCTACGAGCGTGCCACGGCAGGATCTTCGCTGCGGGTCGTCGGGGCGGTGCGGGTACGCAGAGGTACGGCCTTGCGGCCCACACAGCCACGGGCGCACACGTCAATCAACACGCGCGTCACGTCCGTCTGGCAGGTTATCCCCGTGGGGCGGGGCTGTTCCGCCCGGGGCCTGTCCGCCTTGGGTGAGAACCGTCACAAACAGCCCGGCCGGACGGGGCGGGCGGGCGGTCCGCCGATCGGGCCGATTAGCGCGTCCGGGTGAACCCGTCACGCTCCCCGCCCCGGCCCCTCCATCAGGTTCCGGGGGATCGGGCGCTTCTCGACGGCCGCGGCCATGACCTCCGGGAACGCGTCCGGGGTGCAGGCGAAGGCCGGCGCGCCGAGCGCGGCCAGCGCGGCGGCGTGCGCGTGGTCGTACGCCGGGGCCCCCTCGTCGGAGAGCGCGAGCAGGGCGATGAACTGGACGCCGGCCGCCTTCATCGCGGCCACCCGCCTGAGCATGCCGTCCCGGATGCCGCCCTCGTACAGGTCGCTGATCAGCACCACGATCGTCTCGGCGGGCCGGGTGATCCTCGACTGGCAGTAGGCGAGCGCGCGGTTGATGTCGGTGCCGCCGCCGAGCCGGATGGCGAACAGGACGTCGACCGGGTCGCTCAGCTGCTCGGTGAGGTCGACCACGGAGGTGTCGAAGACGACCAGGCGGGTGTCCAGGGTGCGCATCGAGGCGAGCACCGCGCCGAACACCGCCGAGTGGACGACCGAGGGGGCCATCGAGCCGGACTGGTCGATGCAGAGGATGACGTCCTTCTTCACCGCGCGCTGGGCGCGGGCGTAGCCGACCAGCCGCTCGGGGACGACGGTGCCGTGCTCGGGCAGGTGGTTCTTCAGGTTGGCCCGGATGGTGCGGTCCCAGTCGATGTCGCGGTGGCGCGGGCGGTTGACCCTGGCGCTGCGGTCGAGGGCGCCGCCGAGGGTGGCCCGGGTGCGGTCGGCGAGCCGGCGCTCCAGTTCGGCGACCACCTTGCCGACCACCGCCCGGGCGCTCTCCCGGGTGGTCTCGGGCAGCGCGTGCCTGAGCGACAGCAGGGTGCCGACCAGGTGCACGTCCGGCTCGACGGCCTCCAGCATCTCCGGCTCCAGCAGCAGCCGGTCCAGGCCGAGCCGGGTGATCGCGTCCTGCTGCATCAGCTGCACGACGGTGGACGGGAAGTACTCGCGGATGTCGCCCAGCCAGCGGGCGACCTGCGGGGCCGAGCCGCCCAGCCCGGCACTGCGGCGGCCGGACCGGCCGCCCTCCTCCGGCGCACCGCGGTAGAGCGCGGCGAGGGCGCCGTCCATCGCGGCGTCCCGGCCGCGCAGGGTGCAGCCGGTGCCGTCGGCCTCGCCGCCGAGCACCAGCCGCCAGCGGCGCAGCCGTTCGTCGGTCGTGGGCGCTGCCATCTCGTCCTCCTCCTTCAGCGGGTCCTGCGGTGGGCAGGCGGTCGGTGCGGTGCGGTACGTGCCACCGCGGCGGGTGCCGGGGCCGCGGCGGGTGCCGGGGCCATGGCCGCCGTCAGGTGTCGCGGCCGGCGGCCTGCCGGGGGATCCTCGGGCGGACCCCGAGCAGCAGGGCCACCACCGGGACGGCGGCGTCGGCACGGGCCGGGTCCAGCTCGCCGCCCGCGGCCGCGGTGGCCGGGGCCTCGCCGAGCGGGCCGGCCGCGACCCGGGCGCCCACGCCGGTTCGCACCCCCGCCTCCAGAGCGGCGAAGGTGCGGCGCAGCAGCGGCAGGACGTCGGTGAAGACCTCCTCGCCCACACCGGTCAACCAGTCGTCCAGCAAGGCCAGCAGCCGGGGGTCGTGCAGCAGCAGGGCGCCGCCGCCGGCCAGGAAGCCCTCGACCCAACCGGCCGCGTCCGCCGGGGCGTTGGCGACGGAGAGCACCAGCCGCAGCCGTCGGCCGGCCTCCTCGGAGTCGAGCCGGCCGTCGTCCAGCAGCAGTCGTACGGCCCGGCCGCGCAGCAGCCCGGGGGCGCCGGTGGCGGGGCCGCCGGCCGGTTCGCGCCGGGCCAGCGAGCGCAGGGCGGCGGCCCACCGGTCGGCCAGGCCGGCCAGGGCGGCCTCGTCGGCGGAGCCCTGCGCGCAGGCGCCGGCGGTCAGCAGCCCGATCGCGCCGTGCACCTCGTCGAGCCGGCCGCGCATCGTCGCCGCGCTCTCGGCGTCCAGGCCCACGCAGGCGGGCGGCAGCCCGACGCAGATCCGCTCGGCCAGGCCCGAGGCGGCCCCGGCGAGCGCGCCGTGGTCGGTGCCGCGCACGTCGCCGTAGCGCAGCGCGCGGACCAGTGCGGGCAGTGCGCCCGCGAGGTGCGCCACGTCGGTGTCCAGGGCCGCGCAGTCGGCGAGCGCCCGCATCACGGCGGGCAGCGCGCCGGACAGCCCGGCCAGCAGGCAGGTCTCCACCAGGCCGGTCAGCTCGGCGAGCTCCCCGGCGGCGCGGGCGGTGCCGACGGCCTTGTTGGCCGCCGCCTCCTCGACCGTGGTGCCCCACTGCGCGGCCTCGGCGATCCGGACGGCGAACTCGGGCTGCCAGCACAGCCGCCAGCTCTCCCGGAACGTCCCGGTCGAGTGCACCGAGGAGCGGGCGGGCACGCCCCAGTCCACGCCGAGCAGCCGCAGCCGGTGCAGCAGCCGGGAGCGGGCCGCGTCGGTCTCCCTGCGCAGGTCGAGGTCGACGTCCTTCGGCGCGGCCTCGGGCCTGAACCGCAGCGAGCGCTGCAGGCGGGCGAGGTCGCGCTGGAGCGGCACCGCGGGCGCCGCGTCCGGCACCTCGCCGAGCGCGTCGCCGACCACCAGGCGGTCCCGGACCAGCTCCAGGGCGACGTCCGAGCCCTCGCAGAGCACCGCGCGCACGGCGTCCAGGGTCTCGGTCAGCCCGGCGAGCGGGCGGCCGCGCAGCACGGCCAGCGTCTCGGCGAGCCGGACCGCCTCGATCACGTGCGCGGAGGAGACCGGGTGGTCCTCGGCGCGCAGCAGCTCGGCGGCCCGGGTGAGCCAGCGCGGCACCGGGTCCCCGTCGGTGGTGAACAGGTGGTGGTACCAGCCGGGCGACTGCACGCCCGCCCTGTAACCGCCCGCCTGGGAGAGCCGGCGGTGCGTCCACGGCACCCAGGTGATCTCCGTCCGCACCTTCTTCGGCAGCCCGGCGAGCAGCGCCCGGTCGTGGGCGACGGTGGGCATCCGCTCCAGCGCGGGGACGTGGAAGGCCCCGCAGACCACGGCGATCCGCCGGTGCCCGGCGCGGCGGGCGGCGCGGACTTGCTGGCGCATGTACGCCTCGCGCAGGCCGTCCCGGCGGGACTCGCCGAGGCCCTCGGCGCGCAGCGCGGCCATCGCCTCGGCGACGGCGGCGAACGGCGCCAGCGCGTCGCCGCCGGGGGCGCGGTGCTCGACCACGTCCTCCCACCAGCGCTCGGCGTCGTCGTGCCCGGCCGCTTCGGCGAGCAGCGCCAGCGGGTCGGCGCCCGGCCCGGCCTCCGCCTCCTGTGCCTCCGCCTCCTGCGCCGCGGCCTCCTCCGCGGCCGGGGCGAGGCCGTGGGCGGCGGGCAGGTCGATGAAGCGGACCGGCAGGTCGTGGTCCACGGCGTGGCGGATCGCCACCCACTCCGGGGAGAACTCGGCGTACGGCCAGAAGGCGGCCCTCGCCGGGTCGTCCACCGCGTGGGCGAGCAGGGCCACCGGCGGGACCAGGTCCTTCCCGGCGGCCAGGTGGACGATGCCGTCCGCCTCCGGCGGGCCCTCGATCAGCACCGCGTCCGGCCGCCACTGCGCCAGTGCGGCGGCCACCGCCCGGGCCGAGCCGGGCCCGTGGTGGCGGATGCCCAGCAGGGCGACCTCACCGTCGGTCATGCCGTCACCTCGCGGGCGGCGCGGTAGAAGTCCTTCCAGCCGTCGCGCTCGCGCACCACCCCTTCGACGTACTCGCGCCAGACCGCCCGGTCCGCCACCGGGTCGCGGACGACGGCGCCGACGATGCCGGCCGTCACGTCCCCGGCGCGCAGCACGCCGTCGCCGAAGTGCGCGGCCAGGGCCATCCCGTTGGTCACCACCGAGATCGCCTCGGCCGTGGAGAGGGTGCCGCTCGGGGTCTTGACCTTCGTCCGGCCGTCCACCGTGATCCCGGCCCGCAGCTCGCGGAAGACGGTCACCACACGCCTGATCTCCTCGGCGCCGCCGGGCAGTTCGGGCAGGTCCAGGGAGCGGCCGAGCTGGCCGACCCGCCGGGTGACGATGTCGACCTCCTCGTCCAGCGAGCCCGGCAGCGGCAGCACCACGGTGTTGAAGCGGCGGCGCAGCGCGCTGGACAGCTCGTTGACGCCGCGGTCCCGGTCGTTGGCGGTGGCGATCACGTTGAAGCCGCGCACCGCCTGCGTCTCGGTGCCCAACTCCGGTATCGGCAGCGTCTTCTCGGACAGGATGGTGATCAGACTGTCCTGCACGTCGGCCGGGATGCGGGTGAGCTCCTCGACCCGGGCGATCGTGCCGTCGGCCATCGCCCGCATCAGCGGCGAGGGCACCAGGGCGTCCCGGCTGGGGCCCTCGGTGAGCAGCCGGGCGTAGTTCCAGCCGTACCGGACGGCCTCCTCCGGGGTGCCCGCGGTGCCCTGCACCAGCCTCGTGGAGTCGCCGCTGATCGCCGCGGCCAGGTGCTCGGACACCCACGTCTTCGCGGTGCCCGGCACACCGAGCAGCAGCAGCGCGCGGTCCGTCGCCAGGGTCGTCACGGCGACCTCGACGACCCGGCGCGGGCCGATGTACTTGGGGGTGATCCGGGTGCCGTCGGACAGTTCGCCGCCGAGCAGGTACGTCGCCACGGCCCACGGCGAGAGCTTCCAGCGCTCGGGGCGCGGACGGTCGTCCCGCGCGGCCAGCGCGGCCAGTTCGCCGGCGAAGGCGTCCTCGGCGTGCTGCCGCAGAACGTCGGTCATGGGGGCTCCTTCGGGTCGGCCGCCGGGCACACGGGTGCCCGGGCGGCAGGGTGATCGGGGGGAGCCAGGTCGGCGTCCCGGCCTGTGGCAACCACCCTGCACCGGACCACTGACAACCCGGCCCTGGCTCCGGACGGCCCGTCAGCGACTGTCAGTGCCGCCTCCTACGGTCGGTCGCATGGAGGAACGCTGGAGCACCGAACACGTCCTGTCCCTGGCCCCTGACGCCGCCTCGCGCAAGGCCGCGGGCAAGCTCTCCGCGCCCGGGCCGTGGTCCGCCGCCGGCACCGACGGCACCGCGCTCTGGGGCGAGTGCAAGGGCAGCGGCCGCACGCCGTACCGCACCGCGGTCGAACTCGCCACGCCCGCCTACCAGTGCAGCTGCCCCAGCCGGAAGTTCCCGTGCAAGCACGCGCTCGGGCTCCTCCTGCTGTGGAGCGGCACCCCGGCGGCCGTCCCGGCCGGTGAGCCCGCCGGCTGGGTGGCCGAGTGGCTGAAGTCCCGCGAGGACCGCGCGCAGGCGCGGCTGGAGAAGAGCGCCGGGAGGCAGGCGGACCCGCAGACGGTCCGCCGCCGCGAGGCGGAGGTCGCGGTCGGCGCCGCCGAGCTGCGGCTGCGGCTGGCCGACCGGGTCCGGCACGGCCTGGCCGACCAGTCCACCGCCGGCCCCTGGGAGGAGGTCGCCGCCCGGATGGTCGACGCGAAGGCCCCCGGCCTGGCCGCCCGGGTCCGCGAACTGGACGCGCTGCCGCAGGAGCGGCTGCTGGAGGAGTACGCCATGCTGCACCTGCTCGCCACCGCCGCCACCCGGTTCGACGAACTGCCGGCCGACCTGGCCGCCACCGTCCGCACCCGGGTCGGCTTCCCCGCGGACTCCGGCACGACCGACCCCACCGTCCGCGACCGCTGGCTGGTGCTCGGCACCCGGGACACCACCGACGAACGGCTCACCACCCGCCGGGTCTGGCTGCGCGGCGCCAAGACCGGCCGCACCGCCCTGCTGCTCGCCTTCGGCCGCCAGGGCCAGGCCCCCGCGCTCGCCCTGCCCACCGGGCGGGTGGTCGAGGCCGACCTCGCCTACTTCCCCGGCGCCCACCCGCTCCGCGCCGAGCTGGGCAGGCGCTACGGCGCCCCCGAACCCGGCCCCGCCGAGCCGCCCGCCGGGCTCACCGTCGCCGAGGCGGCGGCCGGTTACGGCACCGCCGTCGCCGACGACCCGTGGCTGGAGAGCCGGCCCACCGTCCTCGCCGGGGTCGTCCCGGTCCGCACCCCGGACGGCTGGTACCTGACGGACGGCCACCACACCGTGCCCGTCCGGGCCTCGGCCGTCCCGGAGGCCGCGCTGTGGCGGCTGGCCGCGGTCTCCACCGGCCGGCCGCTGACGGTCTTCGGCGAGTACGGCCACCAGGGCTTCGCCCCGGTCACGGCCTGGCCCGCCGGGCAGCACCCGGTCGGCCTCACCAACGCTTAGGAGCACCGAGAATGACGACCGCCCAGGACCCGTGGAAGACCCTGCACACCACCGCCCTGCTCGGCACCGACCGCCGCCCGCTCCCGGCCACCGCCCTGCCGCTCGCCGACGCCGTGGACCGCGGCGACCCGGCCACCGCCCTGCTGGAGCTGGCCGCCCTGGCCGCCGTGCGCCGCCGGGCCGGCGCCCTGCCCGCCCCCGCCGCCGAGCCGCCCGGCCCGCCCGCGGCCGAGGACACCCGCCCGGAGCTGCCCGAGCCGGCCGCCCGCAGGCTGGCCGTCCTGCTCTCCGGGCGGCCGGGCGGCAGCGGCGGCACCCCGGCCAACCTGGCCGAGCTGCTGCCGCAGTGGCTCGCCACCGCCCGGGCGCGCGGCCTGCGCCCGCCCGCCGCACTGGTGCCCGGCCTGCTCGACGCCGCCCGCGCCCGCAGCGAACTGCGCCCCGACGCCGTGGCGTTGGCCGGCCCGCTGGGCCGCTGGCTGGCCGAGCGGAACCCCGACTGGCGGTTCGTGCTGCGCACCACCGCCCCCGAGGCGCCGCGCCGGACGGCCGACGACCGGCTCTGGCACGAGGGCCTGTTCGCCGAACGCGTCACCCACCTCACCCAGGTGCGCCGCCGCGATCCCGCCGCGGGGCTGGAACTGCTGCGCGGCACCTGGGCCACCGAGCGCGCCGAGGACCGCCTGCTCTTCCTGGACGCCCTCCAGGACGGCCTCTCCCTTGCCGACGAGCCGTTCCTGGAGGCCGCCCTCGGCGACCGCAGCAAGAACGTCCGGTCCACCGCCGCCGAGCTGCTCTCCACCCTGCCCGGCTCCGCCCTGGCCCGCCGGATGGCCGAGCGGGCGCGGGCCGCCGTCCGGCTCGCCGGCGCCGGCACCCACCTGCTGGTCACCCCGCCCACCGAGTGCGACGCGCAGATGCAGCGCGACGGGATCGCGCCCAAGTCGCCCACCGGGCGCGGTGAACGGGCCTGGTGGTTCGGCGAGGTGGTGGCGGCCGCACCGCTGTCGCTCTGGCCGCAGAGCACCGGGCTGACGCCCGAGCAGCTGCTCGCCCTGCGGGTCGGCGACAGCATCGACGAGACCAGCAGCAGCTGGGCCGACGACCTGCGCGAGGCCTGGGCACGGGCCGCCGTGCGCCAGCAGGACGCCGACTGGGCCCGGGCGCTGCTCGGCCCGGCACCCGCCGCCCCCGGTCGCGGCGCCCGGGGCCGCACCCCGCGCACCACCGGCGCCCCGGCCAAGCTGCTGGCCGTCCTCCCGCCGCAGGAGCGGGCCGCCTGGACGGCCGCGTTCATCGCGGCGCACGGGCTGGGCGAGGCCTTCCAGCTGCTCGGCGCCTGCACCGCCCCGTGGACGCCGCCGCTGTCCACCGCCGTGGTGGACGCCCTGGGCCGGGCGGCGGCCTCCGGGGCGTACCCGTGGAGCCACAGCGGCGTGCTCGGGATGACGGAGCGCGCGCTCGCCCCGGACGCGGCCGACGCGGTGGACGGGCTGGCCGCCGGGGCCGCGCCGGACTCCGCCTGGTCCGAGACCTTCGCCCGGCTGGCCGGCACCCTGCGGTTCCGGGCGGCGATGCTCGCCGAGCTGGCGGGCTGAGGCCGGCCCGCCCCGGCCCCGGCACGACGGAGCGGGCCGGCCCTCCCGGGGCCGGCCCGCTCGACGTGCGGCCGGTCAGCCGGCCCGCAGGTTCGACTCGACCCAGGCGACCACGTCCCGGGTCGGCGTGCCCGGGGTGAAGATGTCCGCGACGCCCATCGCCTTGAGCTCGGCGACGTCCTCGTCCGGGATGATCCCGCCGCAGAAGACCTTGATGTCCTCCGCGTCGCGCTCCTTCAGCAGCTCCAGCACCCGTGCGCACAGCGTCATGTGGGCACCGGAGAGGATCGACAGCCCGATGCCGTCCGCGTCCTCCTGGATCGCGGTGTCGACGACCTGCTCGGGCGTCTGGTGCAGTCCGGTGTAGATGACCTCCATACCGGCGTCGCGCAGGGCGCGCGCGATGACCTTGGCACCACGGTCGTGACCGTCGAGCCCGGGCTTGGCGACCACCACACGGATCGGCCCCGACACACTCATGACTGCCTCCTGGACCTCGTCGTCCACCATCCGACCGGGCCTCGTGGGCCGCCGGCGCGGTTAACGGTCAATAACCAACCTGAGGGGAGGTTAGCGCCACCCGGCACGGTTGGCCGCGCCGCCTCCGAAGAGGAGGGCAAAGTCACAGCTCCGGGCCTTGCTACCAGCGGGTATACCCGTCCTTCCCGCAACCTCCGCACAGACCCCCCGGCCGACCCCTTGACATCCGGAGGTTTTTCCGGGGCGTCGGCCCGGGAGCTACAGTCACGGCTGTCGTCCCCTCGCCCTTCCCCCGCCCGACGACGCCTGAGGCCCACCGAGGAGGCAGCCCCCGATGGCTCCCGATGCAGCCGCCCGTCCGACCCGCGCGCAGCTGCGCCTCGCCGCCCGCGAGCAGTCCCGCGCCCAGCGCCGCGGCGCCGCCAGGGCGGCCACCCGCACGGCCCTGCTGCGGGTCGCGCTGCCGTCGGTGGCCGCGCTCGGGGTCGCCGGGGCGGCGGCGGTCACCGTGCAGGGGGAGGCGGACCAGCAGCACGCCCAGGCCTCCGGACGGGCGCCGCAGACCGCGGCGGAGGACACCGCGGCCGCGCAGGCCGCGGCCCAGGCGGTCGCGGCGGGCGCACCGGACCAGGCCTCCCGCGGCGACGCCCGCCGCCCGCTGGCCGGCACCCAGCCCACCGAGGCGCCCACCGCCGAGCCGGCGCCCGAGCCGGTCAGGCCCAGAGCGGTCATGCCGGTCGCCCGGCACGGCCTGGGCGAGCTGTTCGGCGAGGCCGGCACCCACTGGGCGAACCGGCACACCGGCATCGACTTCCCGGTGGACGGCGGCTCCGAGGTCTACGCGGTGACCGACGGCGTCATCCGCACCCAGTGGAACCCGTTCTACGGCTACATGACGATCCTCAGGATGCCCGACGGCACCGAGGCCTGGTACTGCCACCTGCGCGCGTACAAGGTGCGCAAGGGCCCGGTGAAGCAGGGCGACGTGGTCGCCTTCGTCGGCAGCAGCGGCAACAGCACCGGCCCGCACCTGCACTTCGAGATCCGGCCGCAGGGCAGCGGGCCGATCGACCCGCTGCCCTGGTTCCTCGCGAACGGACTGGACCCGCGCTGAGGCGCGTCCGGTCAGGTCAGAGCTTCTCCACCGGCGCGTAGCGCAGCAGCAGCTGCTTGCGCCCGTCGGTGCCGAAGTCGACGGTGGCCTGCGCCCGGTCCCCGACGCCCGTGACGGCCACCACCGTGCCCAGCCCGAAGCTGTCGTGGGTGACGCGGTCGCCGACCGCGAGCGAGACGACCTCGCGCTCCACCGCCTGGCCGCCGCGCCGCGCCGACTGCCCCCAGCCGGCCTTCGGCCTGGCCGCTGACGACGGGGACGAGGACGAACGCGGACTCCCGCCCCCGGACGAGGACTTCCCCCAGGACGAGCCCGAGGAGTAGCCGCGCTGGGCCGGCGCCTGCGCCGCCCCGGTGCGCTTCCACTCCACCAGCGTCTCCGGGATCTCCTCCAGGAACCGCGAGGCCGGGTTGTAGGCCGGCTGCCCCCAGGCGCTGCGCAGCACCGAGCGGGTCAGGTACAGCCGCTCGCGGGCCCGGGTGAGGCCGACGTACGCGAGCCGGCGCTCCTCCTCCAGCTCCTTGACCTGGTTGAGCGCCCGCATGTGCGGGAAGATCCCGTCCTCCATGCCGGTCAGGAAGACGACGGGGAACTCCAGGCCCTTGGCGGTGTGCAGGGTCATCATCGTGATGACGCCCTGCCCGTCCTCGTCCCCGTCCGGGATCTGGTCCGAGTCGGCGACCAGCGCGACCCGCTCCAGGAAGTCGGCCAGCGAGCCGACCGGCGGCGCGCCCTCCTCGCCGGCGTCCGGGCGCTCGCCCGGGTCCTGCTCGTACTCCAGGGCGACGGAGGCCAGCTCCTGGAGGTTCTCCACCCGGGTCTCGTCCTGCGGGTCGGTGGAGGCCTGGAGCTCGGCCAGGTAGCCGGTCTCCTCCAGGACGGCCTCCAGCACCGCCGCCGGGCCCGCGCCCGACTCGACCACCTGGCGCAGCCCGGCCATCAGGGTGTTGAACTTCTTCACCGCGTTGGCCGAGCGCGCGGCCATCCCGTACGCCTCGTCGACCCGCACCAGCGCCTGGGCGAAGGAGATCCGCTCCCGCGCGGCCAGCGCGTCGATCATCGCCTCGGCCCGCTCGCCGATGCCGCGCTTGGGCACGTTGAGGATCCGGCGCAGCGGCACGGTGTCCTCCGGGTTGGAGAGCACCCGCAGGTACGCCAGGACGTCCCGGACCTCCTTGCGCTCGTAGAAGCGCACCCCGCCGACCACCTTGTACGGCAGGCCGACCCGGATGAACACCTCCTCGAACACGCGGGACTGGGCGTTGGTCCGGTAGAAGATCGCCACGTCGCCGGGCTTGGCCTCGCCCTGGTCGGTGAGCCGGTCGATCTCGTCGGCGACGAACTGGGCCTCGCCGTGCTCGTCGTCCGCGACGTAGCCGACGACCTTCTCGCCGTGCTCGCCGGCCGTCCACAGCTTCTTCTCGCGGCGGTTGGCGTTGCGCTCGATGACGGCGTTGGCGGCGCTCAGGATGGTCTGGGTGGAGCGGTAGTTCTGCTCCAGCAGGATCGTGGTCGCGTTCGGGTAGTCCTCCTCGAACTGGAGGATGTTGCGGATGGTCGCGCCGCGGAAGGCGTAGATCGACTGGTCCGCGTCACCGACGACGCACAGCTCGGCCGGCGGCACCTCGGCCAGGCGCCCGGCCGCCGGGTTGACCAGGTCCCCGTCGACGGTGCGCCGGGGGGCGTCCGCCACCGAGCCGCCGGTCAGCTCGCGCACCAGGGTGTACTGGGCGTGGTTGGTGTCCTGGTACTCGTCGACCAGGATGTGCCGGAACCGGCGCCGGTAGTGCTCGGCGACGTCGGGGAAGGCCTGGAGCAGGTTCACCGTCGTCATGATGATGTCGTCGAAGTCCAGCGCGTTGGCCTCGCGCAGCCGCCGCTGGTAGAGCGCGTACGCCTCGGCGAGCTTCTTCTCCATCGGGTTGGCGGCCTGGTCGGCGAAGGTCTCCTCGTCGATCAGCTCGTTCTTGAGGTTGCTGACCTTCGCGGTGAACGACTTCGGCGGGAACTGCTTCGGGTCCAGGTCGAGGTCCCGGCAGACCAGCGACATCAGCCGCTGCGAGTCGGCCGAGTCGTAGATCGAGAAGCTGGAGGTGAAGCCCAGCTGCTTGGACTCGCGGCGCAGGATGCGCACGCAGGCGCTGTGGAAGGTGGACACCCACATCGCCCGGGCGCGCGGGCCGACCAGCGCCTCGACGCGCTCGCGCATCTCGCCGGCCGCCTTGTTGGTGAAGGTGATCGCCAGGATCTCCCCCGGCTGCACCCCGCGGGCGCCCAGCAGGTAGGCGATCCGGTGGGTGAGCACCCGGGTCTTGCCCGAGCCGGCGCCGGCCACGATCAGCAGCGGCGAGCCCGCGTGCAGCACCGCCTCGCGCTGGGGGTCGTTCATCCCCTCCAGCAGCTGCGCCGGGTCCACCACCGTCCGCGCGCCGCCGTTGCGGTACCAGGCGTCCCGCTCCGCCTCGGCGGCGTGGTCGGTCTGGAACAGGCCGTCCGGGATCGCCTCCTCGTACGCGTCGTACGGGGCGTCCTCCCCGTACGGCGGGGGCTCCTCGTCGATCGCGTCGACGGGCGCGTCGGGCTGCTTCGACCCGGCGGCGGCTGCCTCGAAACCGGGGAGCGGAAGGTCGTCAAAGAGGCTACTCATGGCACATCGAGTCTATGGCCACCCACCGACAAGCCCGCCCGCCCGGAACGATCCGGTCGGACGGGCCTCGACCGGCGCCCCGGTGCGCCGCGGCGCCTCAGACCAGGCGGCGGGCGGTGGCCCAGCGGGTGAGCTCGTGCCGGTTGCTCAGCTGGAGCTTGCGCAGGACGGCGGAGACGTGGCTCTCGACCGTCTTCACCGAGATGAACAGCTGCTTGGCGATCTCCTTGTAGGCGTAGCCGCGGGCGATCAGCCGCAGGACCTCGCGCTCGCGCTGGGTGAGCCGGTCCAGGTCCTCGTCCACCGGCGGGGTGTCGGTGGCGGCGAAGGCGTCCAGCACGAAGCCGGCCAGCCGGGGCGAGAACACCGCGTCGCCGTCGGCGATCCGGAAGACCGCGTTCACCAGGTCGGTACCGGTGATGGTCTTGGTGACGTAGCCGCGCGCCCCGCCGCGGATGACGCCGATGACGTCCTCGGCCGCGTCCGACACCGACAGGGCCAGGAACTTCACCCCGCCCTGCTCGCCCATCACCCCGGCCGAGCGGCGCAGCACCTCGACGCCGCCGCCTCCGGGCAGGTGGACGTCCAGCAGCACCACGTCCGGCCTGGTCTCGGCGACCACGCGGACCGCCGAGTCCACGTCGTCGGCCTCGCCGACCACGTCGATGCCGGTCACCTCGGTACGGCCGATCTCGGCCCTGACCCCCGTCCGGAACATCCGGTGGTCGTCCACCAGCACGACCCTCGCCGTGCGCTCCGGAGCTGCCTCAGTCATCCGTTCTCTCCATCTCCAGCTCGACCTCCGTGCCGCCGCCCGCCGCCGGCCGCACCCGAGCGGTGCCGCCGTTGCGCTTCATCCGGCCGATGATCGACTCCCGTACGCCCATCCGGTCCCCGGGCACCGTGTCGGGGTCGAAGCCGGGGCCGTGGTCGCGGACGAACACCGACACCGTCCTCCCCTCCACCTCGGCGTAGACCTGGACCGGTCCCCCGCCACCGTACTTGGCCGCGTTGACGGTCGCCTCCCTCGCGGCCTGCATCTGTGCCGCGATCCGCTCGTCCATCGGGCAGTCGCCGACGATCACCAGCTCGACGGGGACGCCGTGCCGGTCCTCGACCTCGGCGACGGCGGCCCGCAGGCTCTCCGCCATGGTGTCCGGCGCGGCCTCGGCGGCGGCCTCCGGGCGGTACAGCCACAGCCGCAGCTCGCGCTCCTGCGAGCGGGCCAGCCGCAGCACCTCCTTGGGGTCCTCGGCCCGGCGCTGGATCAGGGTCAGGGTGTGCAGCACGGAGTCGTGGATGTGCGCGGCGATCTCGGCCCGCTCCTGGGCCCGGATGCGGGCGGTGCGCTCGGCCCCGAGGTCCTGCCAGAGCCGCAGGCCGTACGGGCCGAGCAGCACCAGCACGCCGGCCAGCACCGCCAGCGAGGCCTCGATCACCGAGCCCAGCGTGGAGCCGCTGCCCTGCATGGCGAGCAGCGCGATGGTGCCCGCCACCGCGAGCAGCACGCCCGCGCCGACCCGGGTGTAGGCGCCGCGCCGCTTCTCGCCCTCCTCGATGCCGAACCAGCGCTGCCAGCGCGAGTCGTCGGCCTGCCGCCAGACCAGCGCCACGCCGACGCCGATCGCCAGCAGCGGCCAGGTGTACGGCTTGGCGGTCTGCAGGCCGAGCACGTTGAGCAGGGCGATCAGGCCGATCACCGTCATCACCAGGGCTGCGAGCTGGCCGATGCCGCCCTGCCCGGCCTTGCCGGCCGGCGCCTCCTCCTCCCCCGCCGCGGGGGCGCCCACCGGCTCGCCCTGGAGGGCGTGCTGGAGCAGCCGGCGCGTCCGGCCCACCCAGCCGCCGGCCCGGCCGGGCTTGTTCAGCAGGCCGCCCTGCAGCCCCGGCGAGGCCGGGACGAACGCCCCGTTGAGGTACACCCACTGGGCCCCGCCGCGCTGCGAGGGCTCGCCGATGCCGATCGGCACCACGAACCAGAACGCGGCGTACAGCAGCGCGCCGATCCCCTGCGCGAAGAACAGCACGACGAAGGCGATCCGCACCCACCGCACCGGCAGCCCGAGGTGCACCGCCAGGCCGTGCGCGACCCCGCCCAGCATCCGGCCCTGCGGACTGCGGTAGAGCCGCCGGTAGGGCGGCCGCCCGTCGTCGGGCGCGCTCGGGTCGGCGCCGGCCGCCGGCGCGCTGTCGGGGGCGGTGCTTCGGGGATCGGTACCGGGGGCTGCCACGCCACCGATGGTTCCACGCGGGCGCCCGCGGGCGCATCAGGGTGTGTCCCCATCCCGTATCAGGGACAAGTCAGGGTACGGACAGGGACCGACCCGGTTGGGCCGGGCCCTCCTGTGCCGGAAGGATGGTGCCCATGACCGAGGACCCCCGCATCGAGGAGGCCGGGCCCGCCGCCCCGCCGGAACCGGACCGCCCGCCACTGACCCGGGCCGAGCGCCACCGCGTGGTGGCCGGCGTCTGCGGCGGCCTCGGCCGGCACCTGGACATCGACCCGGTGGTCTTCCGGATCGTCACGGTGGTGCTCTGCCTCTCCGGCGGCCTCGGGCTGTTCCTGTACGGCCTGGCCTGGCTGATCGTGCCGACCGACGACGAGAGCAAGGGCCGCGGCGGGCGCACCGAGCTCCAGCGGGTGCTCACCGGGCGGGTGGACGGCCAGTCGGTCGGCGCGGTGCTGCTCACCGTGATCGGCACCGGGGTGTTCTTCTCCTCGATGGGCGACGGGGACCAGATGTTCCCGCTGCTGCTGCTCGCCGCCCTGGTCTTCCTGGCGGTGCGCTACGACCCGGAGCGCCGCCGGGGCCGGGGGCGCCAGCGCCGGCGCGGCGGCCCGTACGACCGCCACTTCCCCGAGGACGGCGCGGGCGGCGGGAGCGCCGGGGCCTACCGCTGGCCCCGGCAGGAGCAGGACGAGCCGGCCCGGGCCGCCGGGAGGGGCGCCGCGCAGAGCCCGGCGCCCGGCCCCGGCAGCTACCTGTGGGACCCGCGCCACCCGGAGCGCAACCCGTACGGGGGCGCCGCCCCGGGCACGCCCACCCCGCCGTACGGCACCCCGACCCCGCCGTACGGCACGCCCACCCCGCCGTTCGGGACCCCGGTGCCGCCCCTCGGCGGCCCGGGCCGGCCCTGGTGGCAGCGCACCGACCTGCCGGAGGGCGACCCGCTGCGCAAGGAGGGCGCGCGGCGCCGCCCCGAGCCCGCCGCCGTACGGCGCCCCCGGGAGCGCTCGGCGCTCGGCTTCTTCGGCTTCCTGCTGGCGGTCGGCGCGGGCACCGCGGTCTGGTCGGCCACCTCCGGCCACCACGCGTCGAGCGTGGTGGGCGCCTCGGTGCTGGCCACCGCGCTGCTGGTGGTGGGCCTGACGCTGCTGGTCGGCGCGAAGTTCGGCCGGGCCCGCCGGCTGGCGGTGACCGGTCTGCTGCTCACCCTGGCGCTGGCCTTCGTCGGCCACTCGCCGGACGCCATGCGCAACGCGATCGGCGACCGCGCCTGGACCGTCGCCTCCGCGACCGACCTGCGCGACCGGTACAACCTGGCCGCCGGGCAGATCAGGCTGGACCTCTCCGGGATCGACCCGGCCGGGACCACCCTCGCCACCAAGGTCGACCTCGGCACCGGCGACATGACCGTCACCGTGCCGGACGACGTGACGGTGAACCTGGTGACCAGGGTCGGCCTGGGCAACGTCAGCGTCCCCGGTGAGCACGGCGACAGCACCGGGCGGCACACCTACCTGATCGGCCCCGTCAACGGGCAGCCCGCCAAGGGCGGCCTCAGTCTCGAACTCGGAATCGGGCTCGGCAACATCAAGGTGGTCCAGCGGTGAGGAAGCATCGGCTCGACCTGTTCTCGCTGGTCGCGGGCGCACTGTTCACGGTGATCGCCGTGCTCTACCTGGTCGCGGCGCTCAACGACCAGTCGGTGAACGGGCGGATCGTCATCCCGGTCACCTTCATCGTGCTCGGCGTCGGCGGCCTGGCCGGCGCGGTCGCCGCGGTGGCCCGCCGGGGGCGTCCCGACCACGAGGAGTGACCCCGGGGCCCGCCCGGGGCCGCTAGGCCTGCTGCGGGCCCAGCGTCAGCCGGTCCCCGTCCTTGCTGACGGCGTACCTGGGCAGCGGCTTGACCGCCGGCCCGTTGACCACCGCACCGGTCGCCGCGTCGAACCGGGAGCCGTGGCAGGGGCAGTACAGCTGGCCGTTCTTCGGCGCGTCCACGGCGCAGCCGGAGTGGGTGCACACCGCGGAGAAGGCGCAGTACTGGCCGGCCTTGGGCTGGACGATGTAGACCGCGTCCCCGGTGGCCGGGTCCTTGACCTGGGCCGATCCGCCGACCGGTACGCTCGCGGCGGGCACCGCGGGGGCGGCGGAGGGGGCCGCGGCGGTGGCGGCCGGGGCCGCGGACTGCTTGGGCGCGGCGGAGCGGTCCCGGCCGAAGGTGCGGGTCAGCGAGCCGGTGAGCAGCCCGGCCCCGCCGATCGCGACGGCCGCGATTCCGCCGTCCACCAGGGCCCGGCGCCTGACGTGGTCCTCGCCCAGCCCCCGCGCGCGGTCCCGCCCGGCCCGGCGGGCCAGGTAGCCGTCCACCGACAGGTACGGCGTGCCGGCCAGCAGCAGCGGGGTCCAGGCCATCAGGTAGGCCAGGTCGTTGCCGAGGTAGTACGGCGAGACGCTCCAGCTGACGGTCAGCCACAGGCTGAGGTTGAGCAGCGCGCCGCCGAGCGCGGCGACCCGGCCCCAGAGGCCGAGCAGGGTGCCGAGGCCCACCGCCAGCTCGCCGAAGGCGATGCCGAGCGCGAAGAGGGTCGGGTGGTCGAGCGCGGGGCCGAGCAGGAAGGAGATCGGGCTGCCGCCCGCCTTGGCGGCCTGGGTCTGCGAGACGAAGGACGCCGGGTCGCCCGCCCCGGCCAGGAAGTGGGCGTCGGAGAGCTTGTCGAGGGCGGCGTAGACGAACGTGACGCCGAGGAAGAGCCGCAGGGGAAGCAGGGCGTAGGTGGACGCGAACGCCCGCCGCTGCGCCGCCCGGGCGGTCCGGCCGGCCGCTCCCCCGCCGGTCGGCACCGAGTTGCTGGCCTCCGACATCCCGTACACCTTCCCTCACCGCCTGCCACTGCCTGACAGGTCCGGTCCGCATTCTGCCCGCTCCCGACCGCTTTCGGTGGGAGGTCCCTCCCGGCGGGCGGCGCCCGCACCGCAAACGGCCGCGCCGTCGCTCCCTCCAGTACGGGAACGACGGCGCGGCCGTTCAGGCATCGGCCTCAGGACGAAGAAGCGTCCCGGCGGCCGGTGGGAGCGGTCACTCCCACTCGATGGTGCCCGGCGGCTTGCTGGTGACGTCGACGACGACGCGGTTCACGTCGCGGACCTCGTTGGTGATCCGGGTGGAGATCCGGGCCAGCACGTCGTACGGCAGGCGCGACCAGTCGGCCGTCATGGCGTCCTCGGACGACACCGGGCGCAGCACGATCGGGTGGCCGTAGGTGCGGCCGTCGCCCTGCACGCCCACGCTGCGGACGTCGGCGAGCAGCACGACCGGGCACTGCCAGATCTCGCGGTCCAGACCGGCCGCGGTCAGCTCCTCGCGGGCGATCGCGTCGGCGTCGCGGAGCAGGTCCAGGCGCTCCCTGGTGACCTCGCCGACGATCCGGATGCCCAGGCCCGGGCCCGGGAACGGCTGGCGCTGGACGATCTCCTCCGGCAGGCCCAGCTCCTGGCCGACCATCCGGACCTCGTCCTTGAACAGCTTGCGCAGCGGCTCCACCAGCTGGAACTGGAGGTCCTCCGGCAGGCCGCCGACGTTGTGGTGGGACTTGATGTTCGCGGTGCCGGCGCCGCCGCCGGACTCCACCACGTCCGGGTACAGGGTGCCCTGGACCAGGAAGTCGACCGACTCGCCCTGCTCGCCGGCCTCGGCGACGATCTCGGCCTGGGCCTGCTCGAAGACCCGGATGAACTCCCGGCCGATGATCTTGCGCTTCTCCTCGGGGTCGGTGACCCCCTTCAGCGCGTCCAGGAAGCGCTCGGAGGCGTCGACGACCTTCAGCTGCACACCGGTGGCGGCGACGAAGTCCTTCTCGACCTGCTCGGTCTCGCCCTTGCGCATCAGGCCGTGGTCGACGTAGACGCAGGTCAGACGGTCGCCGATGGCCTTGTTGACCAGGGCGGCCGCGACCGCGGAGTCCACGCCGCCGGACAGGCCGCAGATCGCGCGCTTGGTGCCGACCTGCTCGCGGATCAGGGCGATCTGCTCCTCGACCACGCTGCCGGTGGTCCAGGTCGGGGCGATGCCGGCGCCGCGGTAGAGGAAGTGCTCCAGGACCTGCTGGCCGTGGTCGGAGTGCAGCACCTCGGGGTGGTACTGGACGCCGTACAGGCGGGCCTCGTCGTTCTCGAAGGCCGCGACCGGGACCAGGTCGGTGGAGGCGGTGACGGTGAAGCCCTCCGGAGCGGCGGAGCAGGCGTCGCCGTGCGACATCCACACCGAGTGCTGCGCCGGGACGCCCTCGAACAGGGTGGAGCCGCCGCGGGAGACGGTCAGCGGGGTGCGGCCGTACTCGCGGGCGCCGTTGTTGTCGACGGTGCCGCCCAGCGTCGTGGCCATCAGCTGGAAGCCGTAGCACATGCCGAAGACCGGGACGCCGGCCTCGAAGATCGCACGGTCGATCTGCGGCGCGCCCTCTTCGTAGACCGACGACGGACCGCCGGAGAGGATGATCGCCTTGGGGTTCTTGGCGAGCATCTCGGCGACCGGCATGCTGCTCGGCACGATCTCGCTGTAGACCCGCGCCTCACGCACCCGACGGGCGATGAGCTGGGCGTACTGGGCGCCGAAGTCGACCACCAGGACGGGGTCGTTGTCCGGCACGGACTGGACGGGAATTGCAGAGGACACGGACGCCCTTCCGGCAGCGGTATCGAGAGTGTCGCGCGTGGCCGCGCCCCGGGGGGTTGCGGCTGCGGCGGACGGTGTGGGGTGTCTGGACACCGATTCTACCGGGCTGTCCGGTTTCACTCGTCTGCCCGTCCAGGCAGCCGTGACCGGGCGGGGCCCCGGTTCGTTGCTTCTGACGAACGTACGGCCGCGCCGCGCCCGCCAGACGCGCCGTCCGCCCCCGCGGGGGCACCGTCGTACGGCAGCAGGACCACGCGTGGAGTACCACCCAGTCCGCCCGCGCACGTGGTGCCGCGGCCCGGCCCGCCGGGCGCGGTTCCGTGGGACCGTGCGCGGGTGCCGCGGCCGGCCAGCAGGGGACAGCGAACCCGGCCGCGACTGGGCCGAGCGGTGGGACGGCCGGAGTCCGGGGACGCCCGGGCCGGCCGTCGCACCCCGGTCCGGCCCGGTGCACGCCCGGCGCACTCCCCCGTCCGCTATGCGCCGCTACGCGCGTCCCCGTGCATCGCCACCACCCACCCCACTACGCACCGTGATCATCGCTCGCGGTCCCGGCCGGAAATGCTCCGGACCGAACTGTGCCGAACCGGTTGCAGAGCGAGCCCTCCGTCCAGCACGATGCTCGGTGTAAGCGGTTCTCCCGGCGCCTCACGGCGCGGCGGGGAGGCCCGCGACGGCGTTCTCCGCAGCCGCGCCGCAGGGAGGCGGCAGCGATCCGCAGTTCACGCTCCGTAAGCGTGGGACCGGCGCAGACCACAGCGCCACCCCACCGCGCAGGGGCGTGCGCGCCCCGCGCGGCCGGCCACCCACGCCGGAGCCGCACGGCGCACCCGAAGCCAACCGACACGACGGCGCTCCTCCCCCGGCGCCGTCACGCCGGCACCGGCGCGGCCCTGACGCCGGGTGCCGGACGACAAAGGGCCCCGTCCCCCCGCGGGGCCCTTTGCCCGTCCCACCGGCGCCGGTGAGGCCTCAGGGGTGCTCGCGCCACACCCGCGGGTCGACCGGCTCCTCGGCGGGAGGCGGCGGCACCGGCGCCCCGCCGGCCGCGGCGGACGGCGCCTCGTGCGAACCGAGCACCTCGCTCACCCCGCTCCCCGGGGCGAACGGCGCCTCCGGCGGCCCGGCGGCCCGCGGCGGCGCCCCCTGGGCGGGGACTGCCCGGGCCGGCGTGCCCTCGACCGGCGTCCCCTCGACCGACACCCCCTGGGCCGGCACCCCGTGCGCCGGCGTCGCGTACGGCACCTGCGGCGGCACCCCCGCCGGCGAGGGCCCGGCGTCCCGGGCGAACGGGGACTCGGCGTACGGCACCGCACCCTGCGGCGCGCCCGCGCCCCGGCCGCGCACGGCCGCCAGCGCCGGCGGCACCAGCAGCACACCGGCCAGTGCCCACACCGCGTTGGCCACCAGCGCGGTGAGGAACACCAGCCCGCCCGACTCGTCCTGGGAGAACTCCATCCGCCCGGGGCTGGTCCAGCCGGTGGCGGACACGGTGCGCGTCACCAGCACGCCGGAGACGGCCATCAGCAGGGTGAGCGCCCCGGTGTACCCGGCCGCCAGCCGCAGCCGGTCGGCCGCGTCCAGCCCCCGCCGGAACGCCGTCACGCCGAGCACCACCGCCGAGACGAGCGCGAGCAGGCCGGCCCAGCGCCAGTCCCCGGTCACGCCGTGCAGGTCGAAGAGGGAGAACCCGGTCTCGCTGCTGCGGTCCCCCCAGGCGGTGTCGTCGCGCAGGCCGTCGCCGCCGGACAGGCCGGTGTGCGCCCGGAAGGTCGCCCCCGAGCCGAAGCCGAGGAGGTTGAGGCCGAGGTTGGGCAGGAAGGCCAGCGCGATCCCGGTCCGCGCCCCGCTGTCGCTGGTGGCCGCGACCAGAACGAAGGCCGCCACCGAGGAGAGCCCCAGCGTGAACGCCAGCGCCCGGCCGGCGGCCAGCGCGGACACCGCCCAGCCCCGCACCGAGCGGCTGCGCCAGGCGGCCCAGCGCAGCGCGTCGGTGCCGTAGACGACGAAGGCCAGCAGGGCGGCGAGCAGCGCCGTCCAGGCGACGGCCTCCGGCCAGCCGGAGTCCGCGGTGATCAGCGGCCGGGTGTCGGGCTTCAGGCCGCCGGAGCCGAAGTAGTCGGGCTTCACGCCGCGGCTCGCGGGGTGCCACCGGGTGCTGCCGAGCAGTCCGAGCACGCCGCTCACCGCCGCCAGGACCAGCGCGGTGCGGATCGCCTCGGCGGCGGCCTGGGCCCGGGTGAGCTGGCCCTCCACCGCCCTGCGCCGGCGCAGGGCGGCCCGCAGCCCGAGCCAGAGCGCCAGGCACCACAGCACGGTGACGGTCATCGGCAGCACCCGCAGGGCGATCACCAGCCCGTCGGTCCGGC
The DNA here is from genome assembly GCF_044391605.1 of Kitasatospora sp. NPDC018619. Classification (NCBI taxonomy): domain Bacteria; kingdom Bacillati; phylum Actinomycetota; class Actinomycetes; order Kitasatosporales; family Streptomycetaceae; genus Kitasatospora; species Kitasatospora sp. NPDC018619. Next base: position 322,271 of record NZ_JBISAI010000003.1, on the reverse strand, counting down.
CGTGGTCCAGCGGTGTCCGGTAGCCGAGCCGGAACGGCGCGCCGAGCGCGCTCAGGGCCATCGACAGCGCCGAGCCGAAGCGCTCGCCGAAGCCGGCCGACTGGAACCGGTACTCGTACTGGTAGTCGCTCGGGACCGCCGCGACCAGCGCGGCGGCCAGCAGGACGAGCGTCGGCGCGACGGCCGCCCGGACCGCCGGGCGCCAGTCCGCGGCCGTCAGCAGCCGCCGGAACGCGGGCGACCGGTCGTACACCTGCCCGCCGCCCCAACTGCCCAGCGCGGGCGGGGCCGGCGGCGCCGGGGTGGTCGGGCCGTACCCCGGCGGCGGCGCGTACCCGGACGGCGGCGCATCCGGCGGGGACGGCGGCACGGACGGCGGCGCATCCGGCGGGGACGGCACGGCAGACGGCGGGGCCGGGGGCGCGAACGGCCGACCGCACGACCCGCAGGCGGGCTCCCCCTCCCCCGACGTCGCGCCGCACGCTGTGCAGTTGGCCATGGACCGCGTTCCCCCCGCTCGACGAGCCCTGGCCGCCCCAGGGAGCCCGTTTATCCCATCGGACCCGAACCGATGTCAACCAGGAACCGGGGCGGGCGGATTGGGCCGCCGAGCGGGTCTCAGCCGCTCTTCTTCGGGACCTCCGGCACGGGCAGCAGTGGCAGCCGCAGCGCGCCGAACGCGCCCTCGGGCACGGCCGGCCGGACCGGCGCCACCGCCGCCACCCGCCGGTACCCCTCGCCCTGGGCCGGGCGCGGGTCCGGCTCGCCCTTGTTCGGCCACATCGACAGGGCGCGCTCGGCCTGCGCGGTGATGGTGAGCGAGGGGTTGACGCCCAGGTTGGCGGAGACGGCCGAGCCGTCCACGACGCTGATCCCGGGGTGGCCGTACAGCCGGTGGTACGGGTCCACCACACCGGTCTCCGGGGTGTCGCCGATCGGGCAGCCCCCCAGGAAGTGCGCCGTCATCGGGATGTCGAAGATCTCGCCGACGGTGCTGCCCGGGAAGCCGTTGATCTCGTCGGCCAGCGCCTGGGCGCCCCGCTCGGCCGCCGGGATCCAGGTCGGGTTGGGCTCGCCGTGGCCCTGCGCGGAGGTGAGCCGGGCCTTGCCGAGCGGGCCCTTCCGCAGCGAGACGGTGATCGAGTTGTCCAGCGACTGCATCACCAGGCCGATGATCGTCTTCTCGGACCAGCGGCGCTGGTTCATCGAGCGGGCGAAGGTCACCGGGTGGAGCGCCGAGTTGCCCAGGTAGCGCAGCCAGCGCGGGACCGCCCCGCCGCCCCTGACCTGGGCGATGGACAGCGCGCCCATCGCGTTGGAGCCCTTGCCGTAGCGGACCGGCTCGATGTGGGTGTTGGCGTCCGGGTGGATCGAGGAGGTGATCGCCACGCCCTTGGTGAAGTCCGCCCGGGTGCCGTAGCGCCGGTCGGTGGTCTGCGCGCCCACCAGCGCCTCGGAGTTGGTGCGGGTCAGCTCGCCCAGCCGGGCCGAGATCCGGGGCAGGTGGCCGGCGTCCCGCATCCGGTGCAGCAGCGACTGGGTGCCGTAGGTGCCGGCCGCGACGACCACCCGGGCCGCGGTGATCGTCCGCGCGCCCGCCTTCACCCGGTCCGTCCTGGAGCGCGCGTCGGTGCGGCGCACGTCCACCGCGTACCCGCCGTCGCCCGTCTCCCGGATCCGGGCCACCGTGGTGAGCGGGTGGATCCGCGCCCCGCCCTTCTCCGCCAGGTACAGGTAGTTCTCGGTGAGCATGTTCTTGGCGCCGTGCCGGCAGCCGGTCATGCACTCGCCGCACTCCACGCAGGCCCTGCGGGCCGGGCCCGCGCCGCCGAAGTACGGGTCGGCGACCTCGCTCCCGGGGGCCGCCTTGGCGGTGCCGTCGGTGTCGCGGCCGTCGCCGAAGAAGACCCCGACCGGCGCCATGTGGAAGGTGTCGCCGACGCCCATCCGCTCGGCGGCCGCTCTGAGGTGGACGTCGGAGGGGGTGAGGGTCGGGTTGAGCCGGACCCCGAGCATCCGCTGCGCCTGGTCGTAGAACGGCGCCAACTCCTGCTGCCAGTCGGTGATGTGGCGCCACTGGCGGTCCTCGAAGAACGCCTTCGGCGGCACGTACAGGGTGTTGGCGTAGTTCAGCGAGCCGCCGCCGACCCCGGCGCCGGCCAGGATCAGCACGTTGGCCAGCAGGTGGATGCGCTGGATGCCGTACAGCCCCAGCCGCGGCGCCCACAGGTAGTTCGGCAGGTCCCAGGAGTTCCGGGGCAGTTCGTCCCGCTCGAAGCGCCGGCCGGCCTCCAGCACGGCGACCCGGTAGCCCTTCTCGGTCAGCCGCAGCGCCGCGACCGAACCGCCGAAGCCCGACCCGACCACCACCACGTCGTAGTCGTACTGCGCCGCACCGCCGGACTGCTCCATCTGCCACCGCTCCTTCGCCGGAATGAACTCGCCGGGTGAACCTGTTTGCGGGTACCGCGAACCGGGCCCCGCCGCCGTCGGCGGGGCCCCGGGCACGGCCGCGGCCCCCGGGGGCCGACGGACCCGCCCTACTTGAAGCGCAGCGCCTTGAGCGCCCGCAGGCCGCCCGTCATCAGGGCGGCGAACTGCCTGTCGTCCAGGCCGAACGAGGGCGCGATCGGCACCAGCCGCTGGGTCGCGATGGTCTGCGCCTCGGTGAAGCGCAGGATGCCCTCGGCGCCGTGCCGGCGGCCCAGCCCCGAGTCGCCCATGCCGCCCATCGGCGAGCCGACCGAGCCGTACGCGGCGGCGTACGCCTCGTTGACGTTGACGGTGCCGGTGCGCAGCCGGGCCGCGACCGCCCGGCCGCGCCGCCGGTCCCTCGTCCAGACGCTGGAGTTCAGGCCGTACGGCGTCGAGTTGGCGGCGGCCACCGCCTCCTCCTCGGTGTCGAAGCGGTAGACGGAGACGACCGGGCCGAAGGTCTCCTCGGCGCAGACCGCCATCTCCGGGGTGACGCCGTCGAGGACGGTCGGCTCGAAGAAGAACGGGCCCAGGTCCGGCCGGGCGCGCCCGCCGGCCACCACGGTGGCGCCCGCCTTGACCGCCTCCTCCACGTGCCGGGTGGTGGTCTCCAGCTGGCGGACGGAGACCAGCGAGCCCATGTCCGCGCCGTACGCCAGGCCGCCGCCGAGCCGCAGCGCCCGGGTGCGGGCGGCGAAGCGCTCCAGGAACCCGTCGGCCACCGAGCGGTGCACCAGCAGCCGCTCGATGGAGATGCACAGCTGCCCGGCGGAGGAGAAGCAGGCCCGGACGGCCCCTGCGGCGGCCGCGTCCAGGTCGGCGTCGGCGAGCACCAGCATGGCGTTCTTGCCGCCGAGTTCGAGCGAGGCGCCGACCAGCCGGGCGGCGGCGCGCTGGGCGACGTCGCGGCCGGTGCGGGTGGAGCCGGTGAACGAGACGTAGTCGGCGTGCTCCACCACGGCGGGGCCGATCACCGGGCCGTCGCCGACCACGATCTGCCACAGGTCGGCCGGCAGCCCGGCCTCGACCAGCAGCTCCCGGGCCCACAGTGCGGTCAGCGCGGTCTGGGTGTCGGGCTTGTTGACGACGGCGTTGCCGGCCACGAAGGCGGGCAGGGCGTCGCCGATCGACAGCTCCAGCGGGTAGTTCCACGGCGAGATGTGGCCGACCACGCCCTTGGGGCGGCGGGCCTCGACGGCGTGGGTGAGCACCGGCAGCGCGCCGCCGCGCCGCCGGTCCCGGAGGTACCCGTGCGCGGCCCGCCCGTAGTGCCGGGCGGCCATGGCGACGGCCAGCACCTCCTCGAAGGCGTGCAGCCGGGCCTTGCCGGTCTCCGCCTGGACGAGGTCCAGCACCTCGTCCTGCCGCCGGAGCAGCAGGTCGTGGAAGCGCAGCAGGACGGCGGCCCGGCGGCGCACCGGCAGCGCGGCCCAGGCGGCCTGGGCGCGGCGGGCCAGCTGGAAGGCGACCTCGACGTCGGCCGGGGTGGACCGCGGCAGGCTGGCCAGCCGCTCGCCGGTCAGCGGAGCGACGGTCTCCACCAGGTCCGGCTCGCCGGTGGCGGTGACGCCGGCGGCCAGCCGGGCGACCAGGGACGGCGGCACGGCGGAGGCGACGGTCCGGCCGCCGCCGGGAGCCGCCGGGTTGCCGGCGCCGGGCTGTTCGGTGGCCACTGCATCTGCTGTGAGGTCCGACATACGGCGCAGCCTAGGCGCTCGGCGGCCGGTCCGGTACCCGTCGGTAACAAGAATCTGCCGCACCCGGGCGGCAGCGGGCGCCCGGGCCCGCCCCCGGTCAGTGGGTGGCGGCGAAGTTGTTGAGCACCGCGTAGAAGCGCTGCTCGGCCTCGTTCCACTCGTTGCCCCGGTCGGGGCTGGACGAGTAGATCGCGTAGCTGGTGCCGTCCGGGCTGATGAACTCGGTCTCGATGGCGCGCCGGCGGCCGCCCTCCTTGGCGAGGTAGCTGAACTCCCAGACCGCCGCCTCCTGGCCCTTCACCGCCGTGCCGGCCATCCGGTGCTGCTTGTAGTCCTTGAGGGACTTGGCGACGGTGGTCTCCATCTGCCGCATGTGCTCCAGCGGCTTGACCGACTGGCCGACGGTGACGGCGAACTGGAGGTAGTGCACCTTGTTGTCGGGGGTGTAGTAGATCTGGTTGTCCCCGGTGCTGATCCGCTGCCAGGACGGCGTCCCGTTCGGCAGCGGGAAGCGGAAGCCGGCCGGGTCGTCCACCCAGTGGTAGCCGCTGGGCGGCGCCAGCGCCGGGGAGGCGTCGCTGGTGGGCTCGGGCCCGGTGGTCTCGGCGGCGGTCGGGGTCGGGCCGTCGGGGCCGCCGCCACCGCCCACCACGTGCCGGGTGACGAGGAAGGTGCCGGCGGCGGCGAGCAGGCCGACGGCCACCGCGACGCCGACGATCTTCAGCAGGTTGCGGCGTTTGGCCGGTCCGCGCACGGGCGCACCGGAGTGCGGCACCGGCGCGACGGGCCGAGTGTGCGCCCCGGCCGCTGCCTGCGATCCCCCTGCGGTGTCCGGCTCGACGGCGAGGACGGGCGCGAGGGCCGCGAGGGGCGCGGCGGGCGTGGCAGGGAGGACGGGCACGGCCGGCGGCGCCGGGACGGCGGTCGCGGCGGCCTTCGGCTCGGTCGGCTCCTCGGAGCCCTCGACCGGCTCCGCCGCCGCGGGCTCACCCCGGGCGTCGCGGCGGTCCACCACCGGCACCGACTGGGTCGGCATGCGCACCGCCGCCACCGACTTCAGGCCGATCGTGTGCCCGGCCTGCACCTCGGCCAGCATCCTGGCCGCCTCGTCGGCGGTGGGCCGCTCGTCCGGGTCCTTGGCCATCAGCGCGGCCAGCACCGGCCCCAGCGGTCCGGCCCGCCGCGACTCCGGCAGCGGCTCGTCGACCACCGCCGCGAGGGTGGTGATCGGCGAGTCCCGCCGGAACGGCGACTGGCCCTCGACCGCCGCGTACAGCGTCGCCCCGAGGCCCCACAGGTCGGAGGCCGGCCCGGGCCGCTCGCCCTGGGCCCGCTCCGGCGCCAGGTAGTCCGGCGAGCCGACCAGGTCCCCCGGCCGGGTCAGCTCGGTCGAGCCCTCGTACTTCGCGATGCCGAAGTCCAGCAGCACCACCCGCCCGGTGCCGCGCTCCAGCAGCACGTTGGCCGGCTTCACGTCCCGGTGCAGCACCCCCAGCTGGTGGCCGCGGTGCAGCGCGGCCAGCACCTGGCTGCCGACCTCGGCGGCCGCACGCGGCTGGAGGGTGCCGTCCTGGCTGATCACATCGGCCAGCGAGCGGCCGTCGACCAGCTCCATCACGATCCACGGCCGGCCGTCCTGCTCCAGCACGTCGTGCACGGTGATCACCCCGGGGTGCTTGATCCGCGCGGCCGCGCTGGCCTCGCGCTTCATCCGGGTGTGCAGGATCTGGAGGTCCTCCTCGGGCAGGTGGTTGACGGTCAGTTCCTTGACCGCGACCTCACGGTCGAGCATCCGGTCCCAGGCCCGCCAGACGGTGCCCATGCCGCCCCGGCCGAGCCGCTCGCCCAGCTCGTACCGCCCGGCCAGCAAACGCTCCGCCTCGGCCGCCTCCGGCCGGTCCTGCACGCCCATCTGCGCCCGCTCCCCCACACATTCCGCCTGCCGTCACCGCGACGGAGGACCTGGTGCAGACCACTGTTCGAACAAATCCCACGCACACATTAGGCGCACCTTGCCGCCCCCGGTAATCACACCCGCCCGCCGGCCCGCCGGGCCGCAATCCCGGCGGGCCGTCAGCCCGCGAACAGCACCACCGCGGCGACCCCCAGCGCCAGCAGCACGAACACCCCGCCCACCAGCAGCGGGCCCAGCAGCGCGGGGGGTATCCGGGGTGGTTTCGCCCCGTTCCCCGCCTCGGCACCCCCGCCGGAGCCGCCCTTCCGCGCCGCCCTGCCCGCCCGGGCGGCCACGGCCCTCGCGCCGCGCCCGCGCGGCAGCGGCGGCGCCTGGGGCTGCGGCACCGGGCTGCGCTCCTGCTCGTCCACCGGCTCCGGCGCCCCCGCCAGCAGCACCGCCAGGTCCCCGCGCACCGCCTCCGCCGTCGGCCGCAGCACCGGGTCGGGCTGCACCAGCCGTTCCACCAGCGGCGCGAGCGGCCCGCACACCGCCGAGGGCTCGCGCCGCCCGTCCCGGACGGCCGTGACCAGCTCCGGCACGTCCCGCTCCGGGTACGGCGCGCGGCCGGTCACCAGCCGGTGCGCCAGCACGCCGAGCGCCCAGCAGTCGCCCGCCGGGCCGCCGTCCAGCGGCCAGCGCTCCGCCACCGGGCCGACCAGGGCCGCCCGCACCTCGTACCGCCGCCGCCCGCCCGGCCCGCCGAGCTCCTCGGCCAGCGCCTCCTCGGCCACCCCGGCGAGCAGCCCGCCGAGCATCGCGGCGCCGTCCTCGCAGACCAGCACCGACTGCGCGGTCAGCGCGCCGTGGGTCAGCCCGGCCGCGTGCAGCGCCCGCAGCGCGCCGGCCAGGTCCGCCGTCAACTCGGCCGCGCGGTACGGCGGCAGCGGCCCGTCGGCGAGCAGCTCGGCCACCGTCCGTCCGAGCGGCCGCTCCTCCACCGTCCACAGCAGCTCGTCCTCGACGAAGGCGCCGACCCCGCGCAGCAGCCGCGGGTGCGCGACCGGCGCGGCCGAGCCGACCGCCGCCACCCGCCGCACCAGCCGGTCCGCCTGCTCCGCGGCGGCCTCCTCCGGGTCCCGGCCCGCCGTCAGCACCCCCGGCAGCTCCAGGGCGGTCAGCAGGACCGATTCGCCCGTCCGCTCGTCCACCGCGTGGGCGCGCAGCGGCCCCGGACGCTCCGTCAGCCGGTACCGCCCTGCCAGCAACTGCCCCGGGCCACCTCGCATGCCAGTTCCTCTCCGTCACCGAGCAGCCTACTGAGCGGCTCCCTTAGGCTCGATCCCATGGACTGGACCGATCTGATCGACACCGCCTTCGAGGCGGCCGGAAACCACAACAAGGCCAACCACGCCGAGGCCGTCCGCACCGTCCAGGGGACGGTCATCGACGGCGAGAAACCGGTCGCGTCCACCGCCGGGCGCCACCCGGACCACTTCCGCAAGGGAGTGCTCGTGCTGACCACCCATCGGCTGCTCTTCCTGAAGGACGGGAAGCCTCCGGTCCCGGTTCCGCTCGACGCCGTCAGCGACGTCACCGTGACCCGCACCAAGCTCAACGGCGAAGTGCTCCTGGTGGTGGCGCTCACCGGCTCGCACCGCTTCGAGGAGGTGGCCAAGGCCGAGTTCTTCGCCGAGCAGGTCCGGGCCGCCGCCCGGGCCGCCCGGAACGCCCCGAAGACCCTGGCCGCCGCCCCGGCCGAAGCCTCCGACGGCGAGCAGCTGATCGGCCAGCTGGAGCGCCTGGCCGCCCTGCGCACCGCCGGCGCGCTCACCGAGGAGGAGTTCAGCCGCGCCAAGCAGCGGCTGATCGGCTGAGGCCCGGGCCTGCCCTACGGCGCGGGCTGGAAGGTGTTGAAGACGACGTCCCGGACCGGGGCCTGCGCGGCCCACTCGGCGTCCGGGACGATCCAGTAGATCGAGTACCCGTACTTGGGCGGGGTCCCGGTCACGAAGCCCCGGTTGAGCGAGTGCATCCTGGGCGTGCCGTTGGTCCACTCCCAGTCCGCCGCGTTGCTCCACTGCCGGTAGGTGATCGCCGCCAGGTTGAGCCGCTGGTAGTTGCTGACCTGACCGCGGACGTTCGGCTCCGACTCCTGCCAGTCCGCGACCGCGCTCGCCCCGGGCGAGGTGGTCCACTCGATCCGCAGCTGGCTGCCGTCGGCGGTGTTCTTGAAGATCCGCCGGTTGGCGTCCGAGCCGCTCGGCTGGAGCCCGTCCGGCAGGACGACCGAGAAGCCGCTCGGGTCCTTGTACTCGTGGAAGCCGGCCGGCACCGCGGGCGGCGCCGCTGCCGGGGGCTGCGCGGGGGCCTGGGGCGCGCCGGCGGACTGCGCGGGCGCGTCCGGCACCGCGGCCGGGTCGCTGCTCGGCTGGGCGGGGGCGGGCGCCGGCGCGGGTTCGCCCGTCGCTGCCGGTGCCGACGGCGGTACCGAGGCCGGTGCCGAGGCCGCTGCCGGCTCCGTGCCGGCCCCCACCGGCGCGGTGGCCCCCGGGCTGGGCGAGGCCGCGCCGTTCGAGGCGCCGTCCCCGTCGCCGACCATCCGGACCACCGCCACCACCCCGGCGATCAGCAGCAGCACCACGATCACGGTGGCGATGGCCAGCCGGCGCCGGCCGGTGCGCGGATCGGCCCCGGCGGCCTGCGTCGCCCCCATCGTCCACTCGCTGGTCACCGGCCGGATCGCCTCCGGCGCCGGCTCCCCGGACGGCTTCCCGGCGGGCTGCGGATCCCGGGCCCGGCTCCCCACCCGGACCGTCCCCAGCAGTCCGCCCACCGGCCGCCCGCGGCCGTCCCCGGCCTGCTCCGGCTCCGACGCCTCCGGGCCCTCCGACGCCTCCGACGGCTCCGGACGGTCCGACGGCTCCGTCCCCGCGGCCTGCGCGCGCGGGGCCACCGGCACCGCGTGCTCGGTGGTCGACTCGGCCCGCGCGGTCGCCTCCGCGACCACCCGCTTGAGCATCGACCGGGTCTGCGAGGCGTCCAGCCGCTCGGCCGGGTCCTTCGCCAGCAGCCCCTCGATCACCGGCAGCAGCGGGCCCGCGTTCACCGGCGTGACCAGGTCCTCGGTCATCACCGCGGTCAGCGTGGCCAGCGCCGAGCCCCGGTCGTAGGGCGGGCGGCCCTCGACCATCGCGTACAGCGTGCCGCCCAGCGACCACAGGTCCGCCGGCGGCCCGGGCTTCTGCCCGCGGGCCCGCTCCGGCGAGATGTACGAGGGCGCGCCGACCAGCATCCCGGTCGAGGTGACGGAGGCGTCGCCCTCCACGCTGGCGATGCCGAAGTCGGTGAGCACCACCCGGCCGTCGTCGCCGATCAGCACGTTGGACGGCTTGACGTCCCGGTGCAGGATCCCCAGCGCGTGCGCCGCGCTGAGCACGCCCAGCACGTCGAGCGCGATCTCCGCCGCCCGGGCGGGCTCCAGCGGCCCGTCCTCGCGCACCACGTCGGCCAGCGAGCGGGACTCGACCAGCTCCATGACGATCCACGGCCGGTCGTCCTCGTCGACCACGTCGAAGACCGTCACCGCCGAGTTGTGCCGGATCCGCGCGGTCGCCTTGGCCTCGCGCAGCGTCCGGGTGATCAGCCGGTGCTTCTCCTCCTCCTCGACGCTGGCGTTCATCCGCAGTTCCTTGACCGCGACGGTCCGGCCCAGCATCTCGTCCTCGGCGCGCCAGACCGTGCCCATGCCGCCGCGCCCGAGCACGCCGTTCAGGCGGTAGCGGCCGGCCAGGAGGCGGCCGGTGGAACCCTGCGCCTGGGTCATTCGGAACGTTCCCCCATGTGCTGCTGGCGGTCGTGGTGACGGCGCGTCGGCCCGACCTGGGGCCCGGACGCCCAAGCCTCCATCATCCCCTGTCCGCGGGCCCCTCGACCACCCGCCCCCCGCCCCGAGCCGGGACGAACCGGAACGGGTGCGGCACTCCGTGCCCGATCTGTGATCGAAAACTCGCCAAGATCTGCCCGGTCCGCTGCTACCGTTCGGCAGCTCATCGTATTCCGGGGGGATTCGACGCCCATGACCGCACCCGCACCGGGCGCTGACGGCCCATCGACCCGGCCGCGCACCGCCCCGCACTACTCGGTCGCACCGCCCCCGGCCGCCCCCGAGGGCTACGTCGCCCCCGGCATGCCCGGCGCCCCGGTGGCCGGCTTCGAACCCGCCGGGCCCGCCCGCCCCGCCGTCCCCCGCCACCGCACCGCCCTGGCCGTCGCCCTGGCCCTGCTCGCCATGCTCCTCGGCGGCCTCGCCTACGGCGCCGCCCCGCTGCGCGCCGCCGACAGCCTCGGCTGGCTGGCCATCGCCCCGGCCGCACTGGTCGCCCTCCCGCTCGGCCGCCTCGGCGGCCAGGCCCGCCTGCTCCCCCCGCTCGGCTCCCTCCTCGCGGCCGGCGCCCTCCTGCTCGGCCAGCTGATCGAACACCTCCGCCGCCTCGGCCCCGACACCCCCGACGGCCCTGTGCGCGGCGCCCTCACCAGCTGGCGCGCCGACCTGCGCCCCCTCGACGCCGCCTTCTACGCCATCGCCCTGGTCGGCGGCTTCCTCCTCACCCGCCGCACCGCCACCCGGAGCTGACCGCCCCGCCCCCCTCCCCGGGAACGCCGAAGGCCCCCGCCGTTCCCGGCAGGGGCCTTCCGGACCGCCCGTCAGCGGAGGTCGAGCGCCGGGTTCACCGTCACCTCGACCCGCTGGAACTCCTTGAGCTCCGTGTACCCCGTGGTGGCCATCGCCCGCCGCAGCGCACCGAACAGGTTCATCGTGCCGTCCGGGGTGTGCGAGGGCCCGGTGAGGATCTCCTCGGTGCTGCCGACCGTCCCGAGGTCCATCCGCTTGCCGCGCGGCAGCTCCTCGTGCACGGCCTCCATGCCCCAGTGGAAGCCCTTGCCCGGGGCGTCGGTCGCCCGCGCCAGCGCCGCACCGATCATCACCGCGTCCGCGCCGCAGGCGACGGCCTTCGGGATGTCGCCGCTGTAGCCGACGCCGCCGTCCGCGATCACGTGCACGTAGCGGCCGCCGGACTCGTCCATGTAGTCGCGGCGGGCCGCCGCCACGTCGGCCACCGCGGTGGCCATCGGCACCTGGATGCCGAGGACGTTGCGCGTGGTGTGGGCGGCGCCGCCGCCGAAGCCGACCAGCACACCGGCGGCGCCGGTCCGCATCAGGTGCAGGGCCGCGGTGTACGTGGCGCAGCCGCCGACGATCACCGGCACGTCGAGCTCGTAGATGAACTGCTTGAGGTTGAGCGGCTCGGCGGCGCCGGAGACGTGCTCGGCCGAGACGGTGGTGCCGCGGATGACGAAGACGTCGACGCCGGCGTCCACCACGGCCTTGGAGAACTCGGCGGTGCGCTGCGGGGACAGCGCGGCGGCGGTGACCACGCCGGACTCGCGGACCTCCTGGATCCGCTGCTTGATCAGCTCGGCGCGGATCGGCGCCGCGTAGATCTCCTGGAGCCGGCGGGTCGCGGTGGACGCGTCGGTGATCGCGGCGATCTCGTCCAGCAGCGGCTGCGGGTCCTCGTAGCGGGTCCACAGGCCTTCGAGGTTCAGCACGCCCAGACCGCCGAGGCGGCCGATCGCGATGGCCTGCTGCGGCGAGACCACGCTGTCCATGGGGGCGGCCAGGAACGGCAGCTCGAAGCGGTAGGCGTCGATCTGCCAGGCGATCGAGACCTCCTTCGGGTCACGCGTACGACGGCTGGGGACGACGGCGATGTCGTCGAAGGCGTACGCCCGTCGGCCGCGCTTGCCTCGCCCGATCTCGATCTCAGTCACTTCGAGCCCTTCTGCTGTGTTGCTCATGCCCGCCGGGTCACCCCGGCCGCCCCCCAGTATCCCGTACTGCCGCTGGTCCCGCCCCGACGGCCCGGGTCCGGGAACGCCCGAGGGGCCCGCCGCCGCGGTGCGGCAGCGGGCCCCTCAGCGGTTCACGCCGGTCGGCTCAGCGGTCCACGCCGGTCAGCGGGCCGAGTAGTTCGGCGCCTCGACGGTCATCTGGATGTCGTGCGGGTGGCTCTCCTTGAGGCCCGCCGAGGTGATCCGGACGAAGCGGCCCTTGCTCTCCATCTCGGCGACGGTGGCGGCGCCCACGTAGCCCATGGTCTGGCGCAGGCCGCCGACGAGCTGGTGCAGCACGGCCGACAGCGGGCCGCGGTAGGGCACCTGGCCCTCGATGCCCTCGGGGACGAGCTTGTCGTCCGAGGCGACCTCGGCCTGGAAGTAGCGGTCCTTGGAGTACGAGCGGCCCTGGCCGCGGGACTGCATGGCGCCCAGCGAGCCCATGCCGCGGTAGGACTTGAACTGCTTGCCGTTGATGAACAGCAGCTCGCCCGGGGACTCCTCGCAGCCGGCCAGCAGCGAGCCGAGCATCACGGTGTCGGCGCCGGCGGCCAGCGCCTTGCCGATATCGCCCGAGTACTGGAGGCCGCCGTCGCCGATGACCGGCACGCCGGCCGCCAGGCAGGCCTGGGCGGCCTCGTAGATGGCGGTGACCTGCGGGACGCCGATGCCGGCGACGACGCGGGTGGTGCAGATGGAGCCGGGGCCGACGCCGACCTTGACGCCGTCCACGCCGGCGTCGATCAGCGCCTGGGCGCCGTCGCGGGTGGCCACGTTGCCGCCGACCACGTCGATCCCGACGGCCGACTTGATCTTCTCGATCCAGGCCAGCGCGTTGTGGCTGTGGCCGTGCGAGGTGTCCACCACCAGGAAGTCCGCACCGGCCTCGACCAGGGCCTGGGCCCGGTCGAACGCCTCGGCGCTGGCACCGACGGCGGCGCCGACCAGCAGGCGGCCCTCCGCGTCCTTGGCGGCGTTCGGGTACTGCTCGGCCTTGACGAAGTCCTTGACGGTGATCAGGCCCTTGATCCGGCCCTCGTCGTCGACCAGCGGCAGCTTCTCGATCTTGTGGCGGCGCAGCAGGGCCATCGCGTCCACGCCGGAGATGCCGACCTTGCCGGTGATCAGCGGCATCGGGGTCATGATCTCGCGGACCTGGCGGCTGCGGTCCGACTCGAAGGCCATGTCACGGTTGGTGACGATGCCGAGCAGCTTGCCCGCCTCGTCGGCGATCGGCACGCCGGAGATGCGGAACTTGGCGCACAGCGCGTCGGCCTCGGCCAGGGTGGTCTCCGGGCCGACGGTGATCGGGTCGGTGACCATGCCGGACTCGGACCGCTTCACCAGGTCGACCTGGTTGACCTGGTCCTCGACGGACAGGTTGCGGTGCAGCACGCCGACGCCGCCCTGACGGGCCATCGCGATCGCCATCCGCGACTCGGTGACCTTGTCCATCGCCGCGGAGAGCAGCGGGATGTTGACGCGCACGTTGCGGGAGACCCGGGAGGAGGTGTCCACCTGGTTCGGCAGCACCTCGGAGGCCCCGGGCAGCAGCAGCACGTCGTCGTACGTGAGCCCGAGCATCGCGAACTTCTCGGGTACGCCTGCGGCGTTGTAAGACATTTGGGGGGTACCTTCCGTGGCCGGCCTAATCCGCTCACGCCCTGAGGGTGGGGGCGCATTCATCGCTCACTCGCGCAGGACAGCCGAAGCCGGGTGCAATGGGAGGATCCTCCGAAAGGACCCCGCGCGCACCCGCCAAACTCTGGCAACCCGCCCAGGCGCCGATACCCCATGGTACTGGCACCGCGAATGTGTCCTCGTGTGCCCTTGACAACACCCCGGCCCGGTTGCTCATTCCCCGTGGCCGCCTGGCACGGCACGGGTCAGGAGGACTCCTCAGCGAGCGCCCGCAGCCGGCTGAGCGCCCGGTGCTGGGCCACCCGGACGGCCCCCGGGGACATCCCCAGCACCTCGCCGGTCTCCTCCGCCGACAGCCCGGCGGCCACCCGCAGCAGCACCAGCTCGCGCTGACGGGCCGGCAGGTTGGACAGCAGCTCCTTCGCCCAGGCGGCGTCGCTGCTCAGCAGCGCCTGCTCCTCCGGGCCGAGCGCCTCGTCCGGCACCTCCGGCAGGTCGTCCTGGGGCACCACGGTCGAGCCGGGCCCGCGCATCGCGGCCCGCTGGAGATCGGCGATCTTGTGCGCGGCGATCCCGTAGACGAAGGCCTCGAACGGGCGCCCCTGGTCCTTGTACCGGGGCAGCGCGCAGAGCACCGCGACGCAGACCTCCTGGGCGACGTCGTCCACGTGGTGCCTCGCCCCGCCGGGCAGCCGGACCAGCCGGGCGCGGCAGTACCGCAGCGCCAGCGGGTGGACGTACGCGAGCAGCGCGTCGATCGCCGGGCCCTCGCCGCGCACCGCGGCGGCGACCAGTTCGCCGACCAGCGGCGAGCCGCCCGTGCCGAGCACCGGCGGTCGGCCCGGCCCGACCGCGGCCGCGGAGCCGCCGGGATCGGCGTACGACGGATCGTGGCCCGGACCGGAGGGCTCGGCCTCCGCCGGGTCCGCCTGGCCGGCCGCACCGGCGACGTCGTCGCGCATCGGTCCATGGTGCCTGGTCGAGCGGGAAAACGCGGCACCGCGTCCGGAGTTGTGCACCGGAACGTTATGCGCTGCGGCACCGTACGGCGCCCCGCGCACCACCGGCCCCTCCTGCACCGTGCCGCCTCCCGCCCCGCCGCCGTCGGCGGTCCCGTCCGTCGCGCCGTCCGCCGAGTGTCCTGCGGCTGCGTGGTTCGCCGCAGTGCCTGTCCGCTGGTCCCCGAGGTGCTCCACTCCTCCATGGTGCAACCTCGGGACCGTAACGTCACACGCCCGTGCGGCGCCCGCTCCGGGAACCTCCGGCGGCACGCCGCAACCGGCGGCGCCGCCCGTGGTCAGCGGACCAGGCCCCAGCGGAAGCCCAGCGCCACGGCGTGCGCCCGGTCGGAGGCCCCCAGCTTCTTGAACAGCCGGCGGGCGTGGGTCTTGACGGTGTCCTCGGAGAGGAACAGCTCGCGGCCGATCTCGGCGTTGCTGCGGCCGTGGCTCATGCCCTCCAGCACCTGGATCTCACGCGCCGTCAGGGTGGGCGCCGCGCCCATGTCGGGGCTGCGCAGCCGGCGCGGGGCGAGCCGCCAGGTCGGGTCGGCGAGGGCCTGGGTGACGGTGGCCCGCAGCTCGGCGCGCGAGGCGTCCTTGTGCAGGTACCCGCGGGCGCCCGCGGCCACCGCGAGCGCGACACCGTCGAGGTCCTCGGCGACGGTGAGCATGATGATCCGCGCGCCCGGGTCGGCGGACAGCAGCCGCCGGACCGTCTCGACCCCGCCGAGGCCGGGCATCCGGACGTCCATCAGAACGAGATCGGAGCGGTCGGCCACCCAGCGGCGGAGGACCTCCTCCCCGTTCGTCGCGGTGGTGACCCGGTCCACTCCGGGTACGGTCGCGACCGCGCGGCGAAGCGCCTCGCGGGCGAGCGGGGAATCGTCGCAAACGAGAACGGAAGTCATGACCGTCGTCCTCCGCAGCTGATCCGCGTCACGTTGAGCCTCCTGGCTGGTACGAACCTCTACGACACGGCCGATCGGCGACGGACTCCGTGCAGATCGCCCCAACCTGTCCGCGATCGTTCCCGACGTCCGACACCCGCTAACCGCCTCCGCACTTCCAACGACCGTCACTCGAATGAGTTACGGCCTTCGGGGCCATCTCCACCACTGTACGTGGCCAACCCATTACCGATCAGCCGCATCGCGGTGCACACGCCGCTCTTTTCCGCAGCTCGCGCGCGGTCGGCGTACGACCCGCACACCGGACCGGCGCGTCGCGCGCCCGTCGGCCACCCGATTGCCACGCCCGCGCCCGGCGGGAGCCCATGCCCACTATGCCCGTTTTTATAGCTTTCGTATGGTCATTGACTGTTGTGCCAGTGTGTGGGTGACTTGTCCATGGAGTTGCCTTAAGTCATATTTCCAGGTGTCCACACCAGCGCAGGAAGCCCGCCGCACCGTTCGACAGCAGGGCCGCCGAACGCCCGGCCGACGGCCGACAGCCTCTGAAGGGAATGAGCCATGGCAGATTTCTCCCGCCTCCCCGGCCCCAACGCGGACCTCTGGGACTGGCAGCTCTCCGCAGCCTGCCGTGGCGTGGACAGCTCGCTCTTCTTCCACCCCGAGGGCGAGCGCGGCGCCGCGCGCAGTTCGCGCGAGGCCAGTGCCAAGGAGGTCTGCATGCGCTGCCCGGTGATCGCCGAGTGCGCGGCGCACGCACTGGCCGTCCGCGAGCCCTACGGCGTCTGGGGCGGGATGACCGAGGACGAGCGCGAGGAGCTGCTCGGGCGCTCCCGGCACCGCCTGGTCGAGGTCCCGCTGGCGCCGCCGGCCGTCGCCCGGCGCTGACCCGGCGCCGCGGGCGTCGTGAAGAAACGTTTCTTCCGAGCGCTTCAGCCTCCCGGCTCACCGTACGTGCCGGGCCGCCGCAGCCCCGTCACGCACCGTCAGCGGTCGGCGGCCGCCCCCGCCAGCCGCTCCAGCATCAGCGCCACGGCCGGCACCCCGGCCAGGTCCGGCAGGGTCAGCGCGACCACCTGGCGCACCGCCGGCGCACCGGAGGCCGTCCGCACCGGCACCGTCGACACGCCGTCGGGGCGCACCGACCGCAGCGCCAGCCGGGGCAGCACCGCGACCCCCAGCCCGGCCGCCACCAGGCCGACCACCGCCGGGTAGTCGTCCGTCGCGAAGTCGATCCGGGGCTCGAAGCCCGCCCCCGCGCACAGCTCCACCAGGTGCCCCCGGCACTGCGGGCAGCCGGCGATCCACTGCTCCCCCGCCAGCTCGGCCAGCCCCACCGCCCCGCCCCGCCCGGCCAGCGGGTGGCCGGCGGGCAGCAGGCCCACCAGCGGGTCGTCCAGCAGCGGGGTGACCACCAGATCGGACCAGTCCGTCCCGGCGGTCAGCTGCTGGGCCTCCAGGTTGGCCTCGGCCCGCGCCTCGCGCGGCGTGCCGTGGACGGGCGCCGGGAGCGCGGCGGCGCCGTCGGACTGCGGGTAGCGGAAGGCCAGCGCGATCTCGCACTCGCCGCCGCGCAGCATCGCCAGCGACTCCGGCGGCTCGGCCTCGACCAGCGACACGCGCACCCCCGGATGGCCGTCCCGCAGGCGGGCGACCGCGGGCGGCACCAGCGTGGAGCTCGCGGTCGGGAAGGAGACCAGCCGCACCCGGCCGGCCCGCAGCCCGGCGATCGCGGCGATCTCCTCCTCGGCCGCGGAGAGCCCGGCCAGGATCCCGGTGGCATGCTTGAGCAGGACCCGCCCGGCCTCACTGAGCTGCATCCCGCGGCCCGAGCGGACCACCAGCGGGGTGTCCACCGACTTCTCCAGCGCCTTCATCTGCTGGCTGATGGCGGGCTGCGTACACCCCAGCTCGCGGGCGGCGGCGGAGAAGGAGCCGGTGCGGGCGACGGCACGCAGGACGCGCAGATGGCGGGCCTCGATCATGCCTCAGTTATAAGGCAATCTTTGCATTCTGCAAAATTCTACTGATAGTTGAAGCATGAAGCGGCGAACGCCGGAGGCCCGGCCCGCCTCCCCTCGCGGGGAGCGGACCGGGCCTCCGGTCAGGCGTCGGAGCCTCAGTGCGAGTGGCCGTGGCCGTGCGAGTGGCCGGCGCTGTCCGCCTCCTCCTCCTTCTTCTCCACCACGAGGGTCTCGGTGGTGAGGAGCAGGGAGGCGATCGAGGCGGCGTTCTCCAGGGCGGAGCGGGTGACCTTGACCGGGTCGATGACGCCGGCCTTCACCAGGTCGCCGTACTCGCCGGTGGCGGCGTTGTAGCCCTGGCCGTTCTCCAGCTCGGCGACCTTGGAGGTGATGACGTAGCCCTCCAGGCCGGCGTTCTGGGCGATCCAGCGCAGCGGCTCGTGCAGCGCCTTGCGGACCACGGCGACACCGGTGGCCTCGTCGCCCGACAGGCCCAGGCCGTCCTCCAGCACCTTGGCGGCGTGGACCAGGGAGGCGCCGCCACCGGCGACGATGCCCTCCTCGACCGCGGCGCGGGTCGCCGAGATGGCGTCCTCCAGGCGGTGCTTGCGCTCCTTCAGCTCCACCTCGGTGGCGGCGCCGACCTTGATGACGCAGACGCCGCCGGCCAGCTTGGCCAGGCGCTCCTGCAGCTTCTCGCGGTCCCAGTCGGAGTCGGTCGCGGCGATCTCGCCCTTGATCTGGGCGACGCGGCCGGCGACGGCCTCGGCGTCACCGGCGCCGTCGACGACCGTGGTCTCGTCCTTGGTGATGGTCACGCGGCGGGCGGTGCCCAGCACGTCCAGGCCGACCTGGTCGAGCTTGAGGCCGACCTCCTCGGAGATGACCTGGCCACCGGTCAGGACGGCCAGGTCGCCGAGGATCGCCTTGCGGCGGTCGCCGAAGCCCGGGGCCTTGACGGCGACGGCGTTGAAGGTGCCGCGGATCTTGTTCACGACCAGGGTCGACAGCGCCTCGCCGTCGACGTCCTCGGCGATGATCAGCAGCGGCTTGGAGCCACCGCCCTGGAGGATCTTCTCCAGCAGCGGCAGCAGCTCCTGGATCGACGAGATCTTGCCCTGGTTGATCAGGATGTACGGGTCCTCCAGGACCGCCTCCTGACGCTCCGCGTCGGTGACGAAGTACGGCGACAGGTAGCCCTTGTCGAACTGCATGCCCTCGGTGAAGTCCAGCTCCACGCCGAAGGTGTTCGACTCCTCGACGGTGATGACACCGTCCTTGCCGACCTTGTCGATCGCCTCGGCGATCAGCTCGCCGACCTGGGTGTCCTGCGCGGAGAGGGACGCGACGGCGGCGACGTCGTCCTTGCCCTCGATCTCGCGGGCGACGGACAGCAGGTGCTCGGAGACGGCGGCGACGGCCTTGTCGATGCCCTTCTTCAGGGCGGCCGGGCCGGCACCGGCGGCGACGTTGCGCAGACCCTCGTTGACCAGGGCCTGGGCCAGCACGGTGGCGGTGGTGGTGCCGTCACCCGCGACGTCGTTGGTCTTGGTGGCGACCTCCTTGACGAGCTGCGCGCCAAGGTTCTCGTACGGGTCGTCCAGCTCGACCTCGCGGGCGATGGTGACACCGTCGTTGGTGATGGTCGGGGCGCCGAACTTCTTGTCGATGACGACGTTGCGGCCCTTGGGGCCGATGGTCACCTTGACGGTGTCGGCCAGCTTGTTGACACCGCGCTCCAGCGAGCGGCGGGCGTCCTCGTCGAACTGCAGGATCTTCGCCATGTTCCCTATTCCCTCGGGGCTGCGGCCGGCCGACCGGCCGCCGATCTACGTGAACCAACAACCACGCCCCGGGCCCCTGTCACTTGGGACACGGATCCGGGGCGGGGCGGGACGTCTTACTTCTCGATGATCGCGAGGACGTCGCGGGCCGAGAGCACCAGGTACTCCTCGCCCTGGTACTTCACCTCGGTGCCGCCGTACTTCGAGTACAGGACGATGTCACCCACGGCGACGTCGAGCGGCAGACGCTGGCCGTCCTCGAAGCGGCCCGGGCCGACGGCCAGGACGACGCCCTCCTGGGGCTTCTCCTTGGCGGTGTCCGGGATAACCAGGCCGGAGGCCGTGGTGGTCTCGGCGTCGAGCGGCTGGACCACGATGCGGTCCTCGAGCGGCTTGATGGCAACCTTGCTGCTGGTGGTCACGTCCGAGCTCCCCTTCGGAGATTACGGGGTTTTCTAACGGGTAGGGGCGAACCTGCGGGCCTGCCGTCGCGGGGGTCAGGCACGCGTTGCCGCGTTAGCACTCACCCGGTGGGGAGTGCCAAGGACGACCATAGGGCCGTGTTAGCACTCAGTCAACCAGAGTGCCAACGACGCGCCCTCGGGGCCCCGGCTCGACGCCGAGCAGCCGTACCCGTGTGCGGCGAACCCGTGTACGACGGCCCCGCGAGCGGGCAGACTCCTCGCCATGACCTCCGCCCCGGTGCCCACCGGCCCGCCCCGGCCCGGGGCCGCCGCTCCCGCGCTCCCGCCCGCCCCGCCCCGGCGGGCGAGGGAGAACGGGCCGCCCGCGCGGCCGCGGATCAACCGGGCGCCGGACCTGCTGCTCGCCGCGGTGGTGCTCGCCGCGGCCGTGCCGGTGACGCTGGTCGGCTCGGTGCTGCTCGGCACGCTGAAGCTCTTCACCTTCTACGGCCCCTGGTCGGTGGCGCTGGACGTGCTCGGCGTCGCGGTCGCGCTGACGCTGCTCGGGCTGGCCGCCTGGGGCGCCTGGCGGCTCGGGTACCGGCTGACGCCGTACGCCGCGGTGGCGGCGGCGCCGCTGGTATCGGTGGCGCTCTGGCTGAACGCCGACGCCCCCGTCATCGGCCGCTGAGCCCGCGGGCGCCGCGGCCCCGCCCGCCCGGCCGAGCGGCGAGAATGGCCCCGTGGACACCGAGAACCTCCAGCCGCTGCTGACGCCCGAGGGCCAGGCCCTGCTCGCCGAGTTGCGCGAGTTCACCCCCGAGGAGGAGCTCGCGCTGGCGACCCGCCTGCGGCGGGAGCACCCGGCGGAGCTGGTGTCGGCCGCGTTCGGGCAGGCCCGGCTGCGGCAGCGGGCGCGGGCGAAGTTCGGCGCCGACGCCGACCTGATGTACTTCACGCCCAACGGGGTCGAGCAGTCCACCCGGCGCAGCGTGGCCGAGTGGCGCGCCCGGCGGTTCGCCGCCCTGGGCGTCCGGCGGCTGGCGGACCTCTGCTGCGGCATCGGCGGGGACGTGCTGGCGCTGGCCCGGGCCGGCATCGAGGTGCTGGCCGTCGACCGGGACCCGGCGGCCTGCGCCGCCACCGCGGCCAACGCCGCCGCGCTGGGCCTGGCCCACCTGGTCGAGGTGCGCTGCGCGGACGTCGCCGACGTGGACGTCGCCGGCTACGACGCGGTGTTCACCGACCCGGCCCGGCGCACCTCGCGCGGCCGGGTGTTCGACCCGGAGGCGTACGCCCCGCCGCTCTCCTGGGCGGTCGAGGCCGGCCGGCGGACCCCGGTCGGCGCGCTGAAGGTCGCCCCGGGCGTCCCGCACGAGGCGGTCCCCGGGGACGCCGAGGCCGAGTGGGTCTCCGACCACGGCGACGTCAAGGAGGCGGTGCTCTGGTTCGGGACGGGGGCCGCGGGCCCGCACCGCGCCACCCTGCTGCCGCTGGGCGCCAGCCTGACCGGCGGCGACCTGCCCGACCCGCCGGCCGGCCCGGTCGGGCGCTACCTGTACGAGCCGGACGGCGCGGTGATCCGGGCCCACCTGGTGGCCGAGGTGGCCGGGCAGGTGGGCGGCCGGCTGATCGACCCGAAGATCGCCTACCTGACCTCGGACCGGCTGGTCGCCACCCCGTACGCGCACGCCTTCGAGCTCACCGACGTGCTGCCGTTCCACATCAGGAAGCTGAAGGCGCTGCTGCGCGAGCGGGCGGTGGGCACGGTGGTGATCAAGAAGCGCGGGATGGCGATCACCCCGGAGGAGCTGCGCCGCCAGCTCAAGCCCTCCGGGCCGAACTCCGTCACGGTGATCCTCAGCCGCACCGACCACGGGCCGCTGATGATGCTGGGGCAGCCGGTCACGGCCTCCTAGCGGGCCCGGGGAGGCGCCTGCCGGCGTCAGGAGGCGGGCGCCTGGATGTAGTCCTCCAGCCGGGCCACCGAGAAGCCCTGCTCCTGGATGCGGGCCAGCAGGTCGCCGAACATCTGGGTCATCGTGGCGCCCTTGAGCTCCTTGGGGCCGCGGAAGTGCGCCAGGACGATGTCGCCGGGCCTCAGCTTCTTGTCCGCCGCCTGGTACTGCATGTCGTGGATCTGCATCGACTCGCGCCACAGCACGATCGCGCGCGGCCCGCACTGCTGGACCGAGGTGTTGAGCGTCGCGGTGTTGGCGCCGTCGCCGAACGGCGGACGGAACAGCAGCGGGGCGGTGCCGTACTGCTGGGTGAGCGCGGACTGGGCGTCGCAGATCTCGGACTTCTGCTTCTCCGCCGGGATCTTGCTCATCACCGGGTGGTCCACGGTGTGGTTCTGGACGTGGTTGCCCAGCGCCTGGAGCGGCTTGAAGTAGCCGTAGTCGTTCTTGACGATGTCCCGGGTCAGGAACATCGAGATCGGCACCTTGAGGTCGGTCAGCATCTCGACGAACTTCGGGTCCTTCTCGGCGCCGTCGTCGATGGTGATGAAGACGACCTTGTCGCTGGTCTTCACCTCGCTGAACACCGGCACCGGGCCGGTCCGTTCGAGCTTGACCGGCTTGTCGGCGGGCGGCGCCGGGGCGGGCGCGAGCGGGGTGAGGCCCCACTTGGCCCAGGCCGCCGCGTCCGCGCCCGCCGGGGCGCCGGCGGCCGACGGGGTCGCGGCCGCACTGGTCGGCGCGGCGCCGGTCGGCCGGGGCGCGGGCGCCGCGGTGGCGGCGGGCGCGGCGCTTCCACCGCCCCCGTTGTCGCCGCAGGCGGTGGCGAAGGCCAGCAGGGCCAGCGCTCCCGCCGCGTACGTCCTGGTCCTGCTCCGCCCGTCCCTGATCACCGCTGCGCGCTCCCGGTTCCCGTCCAGCCTTCTCTCGGCTATGCACGGTACCGACCGCCGCGGCGGTTCCCGGCCTCGGGCTACTCGACGTGTTCGCTGGTGAAGGACCAGCGGTGCACCGGGCGGCCGAGCAGCTCGGCCGGCGGGTCGGCGACCGGCACCGGCTCGCCGTTCCACCAGGTGATCAGCAGCACCCGCTCGCCCGGGGCGGAGAGCAGTTCCAGGCGGTCGAGACCGGCCGAGCCGCGGACCGCGGGCAGCACCGACTCCCGCACCCAGGCGGCGAGTTCGGCCCCACGGCCGGCCGCGGCCCGGGCCTCCCACATGGCGGCGACGGTCATGCCGTGCCACCGCCGAGGGCCTGGTAGGCCTGGCCGTGGACGTCGGTGTGCGGCACGTGCACCTCGGTCACCGGCAGCGAGGAGTCCGCCGACAGGTCGAAGGCGGACGGCGCGCGGTCGCGCCAGACCATCTCGGAGCCCAGCGCCGCGACCATCGCGCCGTTGTCGGTGCACAGGCCCGGCCGGGGCACCCGCAGCCGGATGCCGGCCCGGTCGCAGCGCTGCTGGGCCATCTCGCGCAGCCGCGAGTTGGCCGCCACGCCGCCGCCGATCATCAGGTGGTCGACGCCGTTGTCCTTGCACGCCTTGACGGCCTTGCGGGTGAGCACGTCGGTGACGGCCTCCTGGAAGGACGCCGCCACGTCGGCGACCGGCACCTCCTCGCCGGCCCGGCGCCGGGCCTCCACCCAGCGGGCGACGGCGGTCTTCAGGCCGGAGAAGGAGAAGTCGTACTCCGGGTCGTTCCGGCCGGTCAGGCCGCGCGGGAAGGCGATCGCCTGCGGGTCGCCCTCGCGGGCCGTGCGGTCGACGACCGGGCCGCCGGGGAAGCCGAGGCCGAGCACCCGGGCGACCTTGTCGAAGGCCTCGCCGGCCGCGTCGTCGATGGTCGCGCCGAGCGGGCGGACGTCGCTGGTGATGTCCTCGCTGAGCAGCAGCGAGGAGTGCCCGCCGGAGACCAGCAGGGCCATCGTCGGCGAGGGCAGCCGGCCGTGCTCCAGCTGGTCGACGCAGATGTGCGAGGCGAGGTGGTTGACCCCGTAGAGCGGCTTGTCCAGCGCCCAGGCGTACGCCTTCGCGGCGCTGACACCGACCAGCAGCGCCCCGGCCAGGCCGGGGCCGGCGGTCACGGCGATGCCGTCCAGGTCGCTCGCCTTGACCCCGGCGGTGTCCAGGGCGCGCTGGATGGTCGGGACCATCGCCTCCAGGTGCGCCCGGCTGGCGATCTCCGGGACGACGCCGCCGAAGCGGGCGTGGTCGTTGACGCTGGAGGCGACCGCGTCGGCCAGCAGCGTCGTGCCGCGCACGATGCCGACGCCGGTCTCGTCGCAGGAGGTCTCGATGCCGAGGACGAGCGGTTCGTCAGCCATGGCGGGTGTCCTCAATGTCCTTCGGTTCGGTGCTGTCCGTACTCGGGTGGTCGAGGCGCATCACCAGCGCGTCGACGTTGGCGGGCTGGTAGTAGCCGCGCCGGATGCCCACCGGTTCGAAGCCGTGGCGCTCGTAGAGCCGCTGGGCGCGCGGGTTGTCCACCCGCACCTCCAGCAGGAGCTCGGCGCACTCGCGCCGGGCGGCCTCCCGGATCAGGTCGGTGAGCAGCGCCGTGCCGAGGCCGGCGCCCTGGTGGCGCCCGTCGACGGCGATGGTCTGGACGTCCCCCTCGCCGGCGACGGCCATCAGTCCGGCGTAGCCGACGACCGTGCCGTCCGGGGCGGTCGCGACGGTGTAGTGGCGGGTGCCGCCGGGGTGGGTCTCGGCGAGCTCGGACCAGAACATCCCGGCGGACCAGGCGTCCTCGGGGAAGAGCCGCAGCTCCAGTTCCAGCACCGGCTCGATGTCCCACCAGCGCATCGGGCGCAGGGTGGTGCCGTGGTTCACGCCGGGAGCACCGCCTTGTAGCCCGCCGGGACCTGGGCGTCCGGGCGGCGCAGGTACAGCGGGACGTTCGGCAGCAGCTCGCGCCCGGCGGCCAGCTCGGCGGCGGCGAAGCCGGCCAGGGCGCCGGCCGAGACGTGCTCGGGGCCGCACGCCCCCGGGAAGGCGTCGGGGTAGAGCAGCGCGCCGGCGCCGACGGAGCGCTCCTGCGGGGCCAGCGCGGCCGGGCGCTCGACGCCGGGGCCCTCGGTGCGGCGGCCCTCGGCGTCGTACGAGGCCCAGTAGACCTCCTTGCGGCGCGCGTCGGTGGCGACCGTGAACGGCTGCCCGGCCAGGCCCTCGGCGCGGGCCTGGAAGGCGATCGCGTCCAGGGTGCAGACGCCGTGCACCGGCAGCCCGAGGGCGTGGCCGAGCGCCGCGGCGGTCACCAGGCCGACCCGCAGGCCGGTGTACGGGCCGGGGCCGACGCCGACCGCGATGCCGGTCAGCCGGTGCTTGTCCACGCCGGCGGCCCGCAGCACCCCGTCGATGGCGGGCAACAGCAGTTCGCCGTGCCGCCTGGCGTCGACCTGGTGGGTCTCGGCGAGGACGGCCGTGCCGTCGTGGACGGCGGCGGTGACGGCGGGGGTAGCGGTGTCGAACGCGAGCAGCAGCACGGGTCAAGGTTAGACCGAGGTTGGGCCGACCGGCCGATCGGCAGGGCGTACGACCGGGGAACACACGTCCGGCCGCTGCGACCCGCGCGGATGAACCTGGCACGATGGGGCCGTACGTAAAGGGACGGCGGCGGGAGCGGCGACGTGGCGAAGATGGGTCCTGGAGTGGTGGTCACGGGGTTGACCCTGGGGGCCCTGGCGGTGGTGAGCCTGCTGGCCTTCCAGGCCAACGGCGCCCAGGACCGGGCCGGCGGCCCCAGGCCCACCGCCACCACCACGGCGACCGGCACGGCCACCGCCGCGGCGCCGACCGCCTCGGCCACCCCGACCGTCCCCGCCCTGCCGGGCAACTCCGGCACCGGACTCCGGGTCGTCTACTCGATCGGCAACCACTACGTCTGGCTGGTCGACCCGAAGAAGAGCCCGCAGGTCTCGGCCGCCTTCCCGGTCACCCCGGGCTCGGTGGAGCCGGCGCCGGGCAACTACGCGGTGTCCAGCCGCACCCCGAGCACCACCGGGACGGACGGCAAGCAGGTCGAGCACGTGGTGCGCTTCGCCCAGCTGAACGGCGTGGTGTTCGGCTTCAGCGCGGCGGTGGACGGCGCGACGGCGACCACCGATCCGAGCGTCAAGACCGGCGGCATCCGCAGCGGCCGCGCCGAGGGGCAGCTGCTCTGGGACTTCGCGCCCAAGGAGACCAGGGTGGTCGTGGTCCCCTGATCCGTACCGGCCGTGGCGGCCCGGGTGCTCCGGGCGGCCACGGGCCGGGCAGGCCTCAGGCGGCCCGGGGCGTCAGCGCCTCGGGCCGTTCGTCGTGTCCGGGCCGTTCTTCCTCGTGTCCGGGCCGCGGTTCCGGCGGGGTGGACACCGCCGCGGCGGCCGCGCAGGCGGCCAGCAGCGCCCGCATCGGCTCTCCCGGAGCACGGCGGGCGGGCTCTCCGGCCCCGGCGGCGGGGACCGCGCGCTGCGGGGCGGGGGTGGTGCTCGACATGGCGCCTCCCTAGTTAGGCAGACCTAACCGCAGCACCCATCCCACCACGCCCGGCACCCCCGCCGCAACATCTTGCCGACACTCTGTCGGAACGATGTCGGCGGCGGCTCGCCACAGGCGCGGCCCCGGACCGCCGCCGACCGCGGCCGCCCGGCAGCGGCGCCCTCGGCTACCCGAGCGCCGCCAGCGCCACGTTCGCCCAGCGCGGGCCGATGCCGGTCAGCTCCACCCGGCGCGGGTCCTGGTCGTCCCCCTCGGCGGTGCCGCCGATGGCGCGCTCGATCCGGACCTCCAGCCGGTCCTCGGACAGCCGCTCGACCTTGCCCTCGCCCCACTCGACCACGACCACCGACTCGGGCAGCGAGACGTCCAGGTCGAGGTCCTCCATCTCGTCCAGGTCCCCGCCCAGCCGGTACGCGTCCACGTGCACCAGCGCCGGGCCGCCGACCAGCGAGGGGTGCACCCGGGCGATCACGAAGGTCGGCGAGGTCACCGCCCCGCGGACGCCCAGCCCCTCCCCCAGCCCCCGGGTCAGCGTGGTCTTCCCCGCCCCCAGCTCGCCGGAGAGCAGCACCAGGTCACCCGGCCGCAGCAGCGCGGCCAGCTCCCGGCCGAGCCGGCCCATCCGCTCCGGGGTGGGGACGGTGAGAGTGGCGTGCGAGCCCATGCGCGTGTCTTGCCCTTCGATCCGTACCGGCGCACCGACCGCCGGGCGCCACCGCTACGGTGCCACATCGGCGGGCACCCGGGGCTCACACGGGGTCGACGACGCCCTCCGCGCCCCGCTCCCCGGCGGCGGCCAGGTCGAGGACGGCCGCGGGCAGCGGCGCGGCCCCGGCGAAACCGGCCGCCCGGCGCAGCAGCCGGGCCAGCTCGTGGTCGACCAGCTCCGGGCGCTCCAGCATCACCAGGTGCCCGGCGCCCTCGACCAGGACCAGCTCCGCGCCGGGCAGCCGCTCGGCCATCGCCTCGCTGTGCGACGAGGGCGTCAGCAGGTCCTTCGTGCCGGCCAGCACCAGTGCGGGCAGGCCGCGCAGGGCGGCCAGCGCCTCGTACTTCTCGTGCGCGCCGAACACCGGGTAGAACTCGGCGACCACGTCGATCGGCGTGGCGTCCAGCAGCTGCTCGGCGAAGCGCAGCACGCCCGGGTCGACGTCCCGGCCGCCGAAGGAGAACCTCCGGTAGAACACGGCGGCCACCTCCGAACCCAGCCGCCTGGTCGCCTCCACCAGGTCGACCTGGCGGCCCAGCAGCTTCACCACCCCCGGCGCGACCCTCCTGAACAGCTTCGCGCCGGCCTTCGGGAGGCCGAGGCTGACGTCGTTCCAGCCCCCGGCGAGGGTGCCGACCAGCGCCACCCCGGCGACGCGCTCGCGGAACAGCTCCGGGCGCTGGTCGGCCAGCGCCATCACCGTCATGCCGCCCATCGAGTGGCCGACCAGCACCAGCGGCCCGGTCGGGGCGACGGCGTCGACCACCGCCCCGAGGTCGCCGCCCAGCTGGTCGATGCCGGCCGGCTCGCCCGCCAGGAACGAGCGGGAGCGCTCGGAGCGCCCGTGGCTGCGCTGGTCCCAGAAGACCAGCCGCAGGCCCTCGCGCAGCGCGGCGCGCTGGAAGTGCCAGCTGTCCTGGTTGAGGCAGTAGCCGTGGCAGAACACCACGGTCAGCGGCTCGGCACCGTCGGCCGTCCGGCCGTCGTCCGGCGCGTCCCAGCCGGTGCCGTCCAGTTCGACGTACAGCTCGGTGCCGTCCGGTGCGGTCACCGTGCTCGGCCGGCCGCGCAGCGAGCCGTACGGGGCGTTCGCGTCCAGCTCGGCCCGGGCCCGGCGGCGGGTCGCCCGGCCGACGGTCAGCCGCTCTATCGCGACGCCCGCGGCCGCCCCGGCCGCCAGCACGCCGACCGAGATCCCGATCACGCCCGCCCGGCTCACCCCGCGCGCGGCGTCGGCCGCCTTGGCGACGGCCGCGACCGGACCGGCCGCGACCGGACCGCCCGCGGCCGGGGAGTCGGTCATGCCGACGCACCCCCGGCGTGGCTGCCGCCCACGTGGCGGCGGGGCACCCGGGCGCCGATCCGGGTGACGATCTCGTACGAGATGGTGCCGCAGGCGCGGGCCCAGTCCTCGGCGGTGGGCTCGCCGCGCTCGCCGTTGCCGAACAGCAGCACCTCGTCGCCGATCGCCGGGGTGTCGCCGCCGAGGTCCACCACGAACTGGTCCATCGCGACCCGCCCGGCCACCGTGCGCCACTTGCCGTCGACCAGCACCGGGCCGGTGCCGCTGGCGTGCCGGGGGATGCCGTCGCCGTAGCCGACGGGCACCAGGCCCAGGGTGGTCGCGCCCGGCGTCGTGTAGTGGTGGCCGTAGCTGACCCCGTGCCCGCCGGGGACGTGCTTGACCAGCGCCAGCCGCGCGGTCAGCGCCATCACCGGGCGCAGCCCGAAGTCGGCCGGCGAGCCCACCTCGGGCACCGGCGACAGCCCGTACGCGGCCAGGCCGGTGCGGACCAGGTCGAAGTGCGACTCGGGCAGCAGCAGGGCGGCCGGGGAGTTCGCCAGGTGCCGGACCTCGGGGCGCAGCCCGGCGGCCTCGGCCGCGGCCAGCGCGGTCCGGTAGGAGTCCAGCTGGGCGCGGATCGACGGGTGGCCCGGCTCGTCCGCCGCGGCGAAGTGCGACCAGACGCCGACGACCTTCAGCAGCCCCTGCGCCTCGGCCCGGCGGGCGGCGGCCACCAGCTGCGGCCAGTCGTGCGGCTGGCAGCCGTTGCGGCCGAGGCCGGTGTCGGCCTTCAGGTGCACCCGGGCCGGGATGCCGGTCTCGCGCACGGCGGGCAGCAGCTCGTCCAGCGCCCACTGGCCGCTGACCGAGATGTCCAGGTCCGCGCGCAGCGCCTCGCGCCACGGCCCGCCCGGCGTCCACAGCCAGCACAGGACGCGGGCCTGCTCGGGGCGGATGCCCGCGGCCCGCAGCGCCAGCGCCTCGTCCGGCGTCGCGCAGCCGAGCCAGCCGACGCCGTTCGCGACCGCCTCGCGGGCGCACTCGACCGCGCCGTGGCCGTAGGCGTCCGCCTTGACCGCGAGCATCACGGCCGCGCTGCCGACGCGCTCGCGCAGGGCGGCGAGGTTGCCGCGCAGGGCGGCGAGATCGATGGTCGCCTCGGCCCGTGCGCCGTCGGTGAGGGTGGCCGTGCCGGTCGTGTTCGCAGTTGTCATCAGGGTCAGTCTCCCAGACGTCCCGGAGTCCTCGCCGAACGGCCCGTCGGCGCGGCGGCCGACGCCCGGGCCGCGCGCACCGCGCCGACCTGCGGCGAACCGCTCGTCATCCCTGGTACGGACGCGTCCGACGGGCCGTCCGGTTCCGCTTCCCGGCCCCTGCGCCGCCCCGGGCCGGCCCCCGGTCAGTCGGCCCGCACCGCCCGCCACACCGCCGGGAGCGCCCCGGCCACCGCGAGCGCCGTCGTCGGCGCGCCCGGGGCGCCCGCGGCCTCGCGGCCGGCCAGGCCGTGCAGGTAGGCGGCCGCCGACGCGGCGTCCAGCGGGGAGAGGCCGGCCGCGAGGAGCGAGCCCGCCAGTCCGGCCAGGACGTCGCCGCTGCCGGCGGTGGCCAGCCAGGACGTCCCGGTGGGGTTCACCCGGACGTCCCCGCCCGGGTCGGCGACCACCGTGGTGGAGCCCTTCAGCAGCACCGTCGCGCGGTAGCCGGCCGCCAGCCGGCGGGCGGTGGCCAGCCGGGCCGCGGCCAGGTCGGCGGCGGCCGGCGGCGCGCCGCCCTCGGCGCCCGCGAGCAGCCGGGCGGCCTCGCCGGTGTGCGGGGTGAGCAGGGTGGGCGCGGTGCGGCCGGCCAGCGCGTCCGGGCCGAGCCGGCCCAGCTCGGTCAGCCCGTCCGCGTCCACCAGCACCGGGACGTCGCCCGCCAGCGCCTCGGTCAGCGCCTGCCGCGCGCCCTCGCCGCCGCCCGGCCCGACCACCCAGGCCTGCACCCGCCCGGCCCCGGCCGGCCCGCCCTCGGTGACCAGCGCCTCCGGGAAGCGCCGCACCACCTCCTCGGCCGCCGTGCCGACGTACCGGACGGCGCCCGCGCCGCCGTGCAGCGCCCCGGCCACCGCGAGCAGCGCCGCCCCCGGGTAGGTCGCCGAGCCGGCCGCCACCCCGACCACCCCGCGCCGGTACTTGTCGCTCTCCGTGTCCGGCACCGGCAGCAGCGCCGCCACGTCCGCGTGCTGGAGCGCCGTCACCCGCGGCCGGGGCAGCTCCAGCCCGAGGCCGACCAGCTGCACGGCGCCCGCGTAGGACGCCCCCGGGTCGACCAGCAGCCCGGGCTTGTACGTGCCGAAGCAGACCGTGACGTCCGCGCGCAGCGCCACGCCCGGCACCTCGCCGGTGTCCGCGTCCACCCCGCTCGGCAGGTCCACCGCCACCACCGTCCCGGACCGCCCGGCCCGCGCGTACGGCACCGCCTCGGGGCGCAGCCCGCCCCGGCCGCCGATGCCGACGATGCCGTCCAGCACCAGGTCCGCGCGCGAGAAGTCGGCCAGGCCGACTTCCTGCTCCACCGTCACCCGTCCGCGGGCGGCCCGCAGTGCGGCCAGCCCGCCTCCGTGCGCCTTGTCCGGCGCCAGCAGTACCGCCGTCACCCGCGCCCCGCGCCGGGCCAGCGCGGCCCCCGCGTACAGGGCGTCACCCCCGTTGTCCCCGCTGCCCGCGAGCACCGTCACCCGGCTGCCGTACACCCGCCCCCGGCGCCCGGTCAGCAGCCGCGCGCAGGTCGCGGCCAGGCCGGCGGCCGCCCGCTGCATCAGCGCGCCCTCCGGCAGCCGCGCCATCAGCGCGGCCTCGGCGGCCCGGACGGTGTCCACAGGGTGTGCATGGCGCATGGGGAGAACTCCTTCGGCAGTCGGCCGGTACCGGGCCCGGGCGCACTTTCGGGTGACCCCTACGACGGTCCCCCGCCCACACCCGGCTGTACGCCTACGGTGCCACCCGTGGACACCCTTCAGTCGTTCCCGAGGCTGCGCGTCCCCGCAGGATCGAACTCCTCCGGGCGGGCAGGAGAGCACCGTGACCCCTCGTCAGGGCGGGGAGCACGAGCGCGTCGTCGCCCGGTCCGCCCGTACCGCGGCACGGGAGGCAGCCGAAGGGCTCGACACGGCGCCCCTGCGGTAGGACGCAGCCACCGCAGGGGCACCGCGCCGTCGCTACTCGACGGTGACCGACTTGGCCAGGTTGCGCGGCTGGTCCACCTCGTGGCCCTTGGCCGTGGCCAGCTCGCAGGCGAAGACCTGCAGCGGGACGGTGGAGACCAGCGGCTGCAGCAGGGTCGGGGTGGCCGGGATGCGGATCAGGTGGTCCGCGTACGGGACGACGGCCTCGTCGCCCTCCTCGGCGATCACGATCGTGCGGGCACCGCGGGCCCGGATCTCCTGGATGTTGGAGACGATCTTGTCGTGCAGGATCGACCGGCCGCGCGGCGAGGGCACGACCACCACGACCGGCAGCCCCTCCTCGATCAGCGCGATCGGGCCGTGCTTGAGCTCGCCCGCCGCGAAGCCCTCGGCGTGCATGTACGCCAGCTCCTTGAGCTTGAGCGCGCCCTCCAGGGCCACCGGGAAGCCGACGTGGCGCCCGAGGAACAGCACCGAGCGGGCGTCGGCCAGCGAGCGGGCCAGCTCGCGCACCGGCTCCATGGTCTCCAGGACCTGCTCGACCTGCTTCGGCGCGTCGCCGAGCTCCTTGATGACGGCGAAGATCTCGTCGCCCCACTTGGTGCCGCGGACCTGGCCCAGGTACAGGGCGACGAGGTAGCAGGCGACCAGCTGGGTCAGGAACGCCTTGGTGGAGGCGACGGCGACCTCCGGACCGGCGTGGGTGTACAGCACCGCGTCCGACTCGCGCGGGATGGTGGAGCCGTTGGTGTTGCAGATCGCCAGCACCTTGGCACCCTGCTCGCGGGCGTGCCGCAGGGCCATCAGGGTGTCCATGGTCTCGCCGGACTGCGAGATCGCGATGACCAGCGTGCCCGGGCCCATGATCGGGTCGCGGTAGCGGAACTCGGAGGCGACCTCGACCTCGCAGGGGATGCGGGTCCAGTGCTCGATCGCGTACTTGGCGATCATGCCCGCGTGGAAGGCCGTGCCGCAGGCCACGATGACGACCTTGTCGACCGAGCGCAGGTCGGCGTCGGAGATCCGCAGCTCGTCGAGGGTCAGCCGGCCGTCGGTGCCGATCCGGCCGAGCAGGGTGTCGGCGACGGCCTTCGGCTGCTCGGCGATCTCCTTGAGCATGAAGTAGTCGTAGCCGCCCTTCTCGGCGGCCGAGGCGTCCCAGTCGACGTGGTACTCGCGCACGTCGGCCGGGGTGCCGTCGAAGTTCGTGACGGTCACGCCCTCCCTGCGCAGCTCGACGACCTGGTCCTGGCCCAGCTCGACCGCCTCGCGGGTGTGGGCGATGAAGGCGGCGACGTCCGAGGCGAGGAAGTTCTCGCCCTCGCCGCGGCCGACCACCAGCGGCGAGTTGCGGCGGGCGCCGACCACCACGTCCGGCGCGTCCGCGTGCACGGCGACGAGGGTGAAGGCGCCCTCCAGCTGACGGCAGACCACCCGCATGGCCTCGGCGAGGTCACCCGCGTAGGCCTCGCCCAGCAGGTGGGCGACGACCTCGGTGTCGGTCTCGGAGCGCAGCGTGTGGCCGCGCTCGGCGATCTCGGCGCGCAGCTGCGCGAAGTTCTCGATGATGCCGTTGTGCACCACCGCGACCCGCTGGTGGTCGTCCAGGTGGGGGTGGGCATTGGCGTCCGTCGGGCCGCCGTGGGTGGCCCAGCGGGTGTGGCCGATGCCGGTGGTGCCGCCGGGCAGAGGGGACTCGGCGAGCGACTTCTCCAGGTTGGCGAGCTTGCCCGCCCGCTTGTCGGTGGCCAGGCTCCACTGCCCCTGGGAGTCCTGGACCTGCACCGCGACACCGGCCGAGTCGTAGCCCCGGTACTCCAGTCGCTGCAAGCCTGCGATGACGACGTCAAGGGCGGACTGACCGCCCACATATCCAACAATTCCGCACATGCGTGCCAGCATAAGGGCGGTTCTGTGGCCGTTTTCCCGCCGCGCGGGAACACTGCGTGACCGACACCACAGCCACCGTGAACGCCGCTACCGCTCACAATGGAGCATGTGCTGACCGAACTCTGTACGCGGGGCGCCCCCGCGCCCGGCCCGTCCCCGTCGCCCTACGTGGACCTCAGCCGGGCCGAGTGGAGCGCGCTGCGCGAGCGTACGCCGATGCCGCTGACCGCCGAGGAGGTGGAACGGCTGCGCGGGCTCGGCACCGCCCTCGACCTGGACGAGGTGCGCGACGTCTACCTGCCGCTGTCGCGCCTGCTGAACCTCTACATCCACGCCACGCACGAGCTGCGCGGCACGCTGGGCACCTTCCTGGACACCCCGGACACCGAGCGCACCCGCACCCCGTTCATCATCGGCGTGGCCGGCTCCGTCGCGGTCGGCAAGTCCACCACGGCCCGCCTGCTCCAGGCGCTGCTCGCCCGCTGGCCCGAGCACCCCCGGGTCGAGCTGGTCACCACCGACGGCTTCCTGCTCCCCAACGCGGAGCTGCGCCGGCGCGGCCTGATGGCCCGCAAGGGCTTCCCGGAGTCGTACGACCGCCGGGCGCTGATGCGCTTCGTCGCGGACGTGAAGGCCGGCAAGGAGCGGGTCAGCGCGCCGGTCTACTCGCACCTGGTGTACGACATCGTGCAGGGCGAGCGGCTGACGGTGGAGCGCCCGGACATCCTGATCGTCGAAGGCCTGAACGTGCTCCAGCCGGCCCTGCCCGGCACCGACGGCCGCACCCGCCTCGCGGTGGCCGACTACTTCGACTTCTCGATCTACGTCGACGCCCGGACCGACGACATCGAGCACTGGTACCTGGACCGCTTCCGCAAGCTGCGGCAGACCGCCTTCCAGGACCCGAACTCCTACTTCCGCCGCTTCACCGAGGTGCCGGAGGAGGAGGCGATGGAGTACGGCCGGCAGGTCTGGCGCACCATCAACAAGCCCAACCTGCTGGAGAACGTGCTGCCGACCCGCGGCCGGGCCACCCTGGTCCTCCAGAAGGGCGCGGACCACAAGGTCCGCCGGGCGCTGCTGCGCAAGCTCTGAGCGCGCCGACCGCCGCACGGCGCCGGGCGAGCGCCCGCACGACGGCGAAGGGCCCCCGCGCGCCGCGGGGGCCCTTCGCCGTCCCCGGGGTCAGCCCAGGTGGGTGCGCACCGCCTCGGCCAGCCGCTGCCCGACCGTCTCGGCCTGTGCCGGGTCGGCGGCCTCGACCATCACCCGGACCAGCGGCTCGGTGCCCGACGGGCGCAGCAGCACCCGGCCGGTGGAGCCCAGCTCCGCCTCGGCCTCGGCGACCGCGGCGGCCAGCTCGGTGCTGGTCCGCACCCGGGACTTGTCGACGCCCTTGACGTTGATCAGCACCTGCGGCAGCCGGGTCATCACGGCGGCGAGGTCGGCCAGCGGCTGCTTGGTGGCGGCCAGCCGGGCGCCCAGCATCAGCCCGGTCAGGGTGCCGTCACCGGTGGTGGCGTGGTCCAGCAGGATCACGTGGCCGGACTGCTCGCCGCCCAGCGCGAAGCCGTGCTCCTTCATCGCCTCCAGCACGTAGCGGTCGCCGACGGCGGTCTCCACCAGCTCGATGCCCTCGCGCTGCATCGCCAGCTTGAAGCCCAGGTTGGACATCACGGTGGCCACCGCGGTGTTGCCGCGCAGGGTGCCGGCCTCCTTCATGGCGACCGCGAGGATGGCGATGATCTGGTCGCCGTCCACCTCGTTGCCCTCGGCGTCGGCGGCCAGGCAGCGGTCGGCGTCGCCGTCCAGGGCGATGCCCAGGTCGGCCCGGTGCTCCTTCATCGCGGCGCGCAGCCGGTCCAGGTGGGTGGAGCCGACGCCGTCGTTGATGTTGAGGCCGGTGGGCTCGGCCCCCAGGGTGTGGACCACCTCGGCGCCGGCCCGGGCGAAGGCCTCGGGGGCGACGTAGGCGGCCGCGCCGTGGGCGCCGTCGATGACGACCCTGATGCCGTCCAGGCGGTTGGGCAGCACGCCGATCAGGTGGGCGACGTACTTGTCGAAGCCCTCGGTGTACTCGCGCACCCGGCCGACGGCCGCGCCGGTCGGACGGTTCCAGTCCTCGTCGCCCAGCGTGTGCTTGCGGTAGTGGGTCTCGATCGCGTCCTCGATGCGGTCGTCCAGCTTGTGGCCGCCGCGGGCGAGGAACTTGATGCCGTTGTCCGGCATGGCGTTGTGGCTGGCGGACAGCATCACGCCGAAGTCGGCGCCGAGCGCGCCGGTGAGGTACGCCACGGCCGGGGTGGGCAGCACGCCGACCCGCAGGACGTCGACGCCGGCGCTCGCCAGGCCGGCGATGACGGCGGCCTCCAGGAACTCGCCCGAGGCGCGCGGGTCACGGCCGACCACCGCGACCGGCCGGTGGCCGTCGAAGGCGCCGGCCTCGCCGAGCACATGGGCCGCCGCGACCGACAGGCCGAGCGCCAGCTCCGCCGTCAGGCCCTCGTTGGCCACCCCGCGCACGCCGTCCGTACCGAAGAGTCGTCCCACTGTCCCGTTCCTCCATCACCACTGCTCGGAACCCAACCGATGATCCCGGCCGCCGCACAGTAGCCGGGGAACACGTCGCCCCGGAGTACACGAGGTACTCCGGGGCGACGGTTTCGCACATCCAGGGGGTGCGCCGCCAGGGCGGAGCGCACCCCCGGGGAGGCGATTAGCGCTTGCTGTACTGCGGCGCCTTGCGGGCCTTCTTCAGACCGGCCTTCTTGCGCTCGACGGCGCGGGCGTCACGGGTCAGGAAGCCGGCCTTCTTGAGGGCGCCGCGGTTGTTGTCCACGTCCGCCTCGTTCAGGGCACGGGCGACACCGAGGCGCAGCGCGTAGGCCTGGCCGGAGACGCCGCCACCGCTGATGCGGGCGACGACGTCGTAACGGCCGTCCAGCTCAAGGAGCTTGAAGGGCTCGTTCACGGTCTGCTGGTGCACCTTGTTCGGGAAGTAGTCCTCGAGGGTGCGACCGTTGATCTTCCACTGGCCGGTGCCGGGGACGATGCGCACGCGGGCGATCGCCTCCTTGCGGCGGCCCAGGCCCGCGCCCGGAACGGCCTCGCCGAAGCGGCCGGCCAGGGACTCGGAGGTGTAGCTCTCCTCGGAGGTGTACTCGCCCTCGACGACGTTCTCGTCGAAGTCGACCTCAAGGGTTTCAGTGGTCTCGGCCACGGTGTTCCTCAGCTCTTTTCAGTGTTGGGGGGCTTGGTGGCCGAATTACTGCGCGACCTGGGTGATCTCGAACGGCACCGGCTGCTGGGCAGCGTGGGGGTGCTGGTCGCCCGAGTAGACCTTCAGCTTCGAGAGCATCTGACGGCCCAGGCTGTTCTTGGGGATCATGCCCTTGATGGCCTTCTCGACGGCCTTCTCCGGGTTGTTCGCCAGCAGGTCGTCGTAGCGCACCGAGCGCAGACCGCCCGGGAAGCCCGAGTGGCGGTAGGCCAGCTTCTGGGTCTTCTTGTTGCCGGACAGGTGCACCTTGTCGGCGTTGATGATGATGACGAAGTCACCAGTGTCAACGTGCGGCGCGTAGATCGCCTTGTGCTTGCCCCGGAGGAGGTTGGCGGCCTGGGAGGCCAGGCGGCCGAGCACGACGTCGGTCGCGTCGATGACGTGCCACTGACGCTGGACGTCGCCGGGCTTGGGGCTGTACGTACGCACGGTCGTAGCCTTCGCTTTTCAGTGAGTGAGTCCTGACAGGAGCACCCGGACGGAAGAGCAGCCTGATCCCCCTTGGACGCAATTCAAGGGGGACCGCTGGTCGACGACCTGATGTCTCCGGCGTACCGACCTCTCACGTGAGATAGAGCGAGCCAATACGCACATCAAGCGTCCAGGTTACCGGCAGGGCCGGAGCGGGTCAAAAACGCCCCGGACCGGCCCCCGCCGTCACTCAGCGTTCGCGCTCCACCCGGTTGACGTCCCAGACCGGCTCGGGCGACTCGTAGACCCGGCCGTCCGCACCGAACACCAGGAAGCGGTCGAAGCTCCTGGCGAACCAGCGGTCGTGGGTGACGCACAGCACGGTGCCCTCGAAGGCCTCCAGGCCGGCCTGCAGCGCCTCGGCGCTCTCCAGGTCCAGGTTGTCCGTCGGCTCGTCCAGCAACAGGGCCGTCACGCCGGAGAGTTCGAGCTTGAGGATCATCAGCCGGGCCTGCTGCCCGCCGGACAGCGACTCGAACTTCTGCTCCTCCTGGCGGTCCAGCTCGTACCGGCGCAGCGCGCCCATCGCGGCGCCGCGGCTGAGCGCGTGCTCCTCCTCGACGATCGAGCGCACGGTGCGGCCGAACAGCTCCGGGTGGGCGTGGGTCTGCCGGAAGTGCCCGGGCACCACCCGCGCCCCGAGCTTCCACTGCCCGGTGTGCTCGACGGTGGTGTCGCCGGCCAGCAGCCGCAGCAGGTGCGACTTGCCGGCGCCGTTGGCGCCCAGCACCGCGACCCGCTCGCCGTAGAAGACCTCCAGGTCGAAGGGGCGCATCAGGCCGGTGAGCTCCAGCTGCTCCAGGGTGACGGCGCGCACGCCGGTGCGCCCGCCCTTGAGCCGCATGGTGATGGTCTGCTCGCGCGGCGGCGTCTCCGGCGGGCCGGCGTCCTCGAACTTCTTCAGCCTGGTCTGGGCGGCGGCGTAGCGGGAGGCCATCTCGTGGCTGACGGCCGCGGCCTGGCGCAGGGTGACGACCAGCTTCTTGAGCTTGGCGTGCTCCTCGTCCCAGCGGCGGCGCAGCTCCTCGAAGCGCTCGAAGCGGGCCTTGCGGGCCTCGTGGAAGGTGTCGAAGCCGCCGCCGTGCACCCAGACGCTGCTGCCGGTGGCGCCGGTCTCGACGGCGATGATCTTGTCGGCCGTCCGGGAGAGCAGCTCGCGGTCGTGCGAGATGAACAGGACGGTCTTCGAGGTGGCCCTGATCGCCTCCTCCAGCCAGCGCTTGGCCGGGACGTCCAGGTAGTTGTCGGGCTCGTCGAGCAGCAGCACCTCCTCGGGGCCGCGCAGCAGCGCCTCCAGCACCAGCCGCTTCTGCTCGCCGCCGGAGAGGGTGTTCAGGCCCCGCCACTGGGCCTTCTCGAAGGGCACCCCGAGGGCCGCCATGGTGCAGACGTCCCAGTCGGTCTCGTAGTCGTAGCCGCCGGCGTCGGCCCAGTCGGAGAGCGACTGGGCGTAGGCCATCTGCGTCTTCTCGTCGTCCTGGGCGATCATCGCCAGCTCGGCGGCGTCCACCGCGCGGGCGGCCCGGGCGATCCGCTCGGGGGCGACGGACACCAGCAGGTCGCGCACCGAGGCGTCGGCCGGCAGCGCGCCCGGGGTGGACTCCTGGTCCTCGCGGCCGGTCGTCCCGACGAACTGGCGCATCACGCCGAGCCCGCCGCTGATCGTCACCGAGCCGCCGTGCGGCTGGAGGTCCCCCGCGATCATGCGCAGCAGGGTGGTCTTGCCGGCGCCGTTGGCGCCCACCAGGGCGACGGCGGCGCCCTCGCCCACCCGGAAGGACGCGTCGTCGAACAACACGCGCCCGTCCGGCAGGTAGTACTCCAGGTGCGAAATCTCGACGTGTCCCATGGGAGCGATTCTCCCAAGCGGGCGCGCCGGGCCCAAACGGATTACCCGGCGGCCGGCTGCTGCCCGGGCAGGGTGCGCATCCGGCGGGCGGCGCGGTTGCGCTCGGCCAGCTGGTCGTCCGGCGGGTAGCCGACCTCCTCCAGCGTGAGCCCGTACGGCCGGATCACGTTGACGGCGGAGTTGCGCACCCCGCCGGCCAGCACCTCACCGGGGAACTCCACCGGCCGGTGCCCGTCACCGACCAGCAGCATCGCGCCGACCAGCGCCCGGACCATGTTGTGGCAGAAGGCGTCGGCCCGCACCGTGGCGACCGCGAGCGAGCCCTCCTGGGCCGCGTACGGGTCCACCGGGACGCGGTCCCAGTGCAGCTCCAGCAGGGTGCGGATGGTGGTGGCGCCCTCGCGCTTCTTGCAGTACGCGGCGAAGTCGTGCTCGCCCAGCAGCAGCCGCGCGGCGGCGTTCATCCGGTCCAGGTCGAGCGGGCGGTCGTGCCAGAGCACGTGGCCGCGCAGCAGCGGGTCCACCCCGCCGGGGTGGTCGGCGACCCGGTAGGCGTACCGGCGCCAGACCGCGGAGAAGCGGGCGTCGAACCCGGCCGGCGCCTCGCCGACCCGGTAGATCCGGACGTCCCCGGGGAGGCGGCCGGCCAGCCGGCGCAGCAGCTTCTCCCGGTGCGCCTCCCACAGCTCGGCCGGCAGGTCGACGTGCGCGACCTGGCCGCGCGCGTGCACCCCGGCGTCGGTGCGGCCGGCCACGGTCAGCGGGAACAGCTCCCGGCTGCGGGTGACGACCTGCAGCGCGGTCTCGATCTCCTCCTGCACCGTCCGGCGGCCGCCCTTCTGGCGGGCCCAGCCGGAGAACCCGGCGCCCTGGTAGGCGAGGTCGAGCCGGACCCGGACGTGGCCGTCGGCCGGGCCGTCCTTCACCGGCGGCTGCTCGGCGCAATCGTTGACCACTGCTCTCCACTCCTGGACACGAGGAACGGGCCCGCTCCCCCACGGATGGGAGAGCGGGCCCGCGACACACCTACCGGTGTCAGGCCTGCTCGGCGGCCTCGGTCTCGGTGGCCTCGACCTTGGCGTCGGCCTCCTTGACGGCACGCTTGGTGGCGGCCTCGGCCTCGCCGACGGCGGTCTGCGCGACGGTCAGCGCCTCGACCAGCTCGATCACGGCCATCGGGGCGTTGTCGCCACGACGGGGACCGATCTTGGTGATGCGGGTGTAGCCACCCGGGCGGTTCTCGTAGCGCGGCGCGATCTCGGTGAAGAGGGTGTGCAGCACCGACACGTCGGTGATGGTCTTGCGCACCAGGCGACGGTTGTGGATGTCGCCCTTCTTCGCCTTGGTGATCAGCTTCTCCGCCAGCGGGCGCAGGCGGCGGGCCTTGGCCTCGGTGGTGGTGATGCGGCCGTACTGGAACAGCTCACGGGCCAGACCGGCGAGCAGCAGCGGCTCGTGGTGCGGGCCACCGCCCAGACGGGCACCCTTGGTGGGACGCGGCATGGAATTACTCCTCGAATCTCCGACTGCGGCCGTACCAGGTACCGCAGCGGGCGTACGGGCACGGTGCCCGTACGGCTTTCAGGACGACGGGGGCGGCCGACGTGCGGCCGCCCCCGCGGCCGAATCTCTCAGTACTGCTCGGTCTCGGCGAAGTGCGAGTCGTCGAGGTCGTCGGCGCCGAACGCGTCGGCGGCGGCGGTCGGGTCGAACCCGGGCGGGCTGTCCTTGAGGGCCAGGCCCATGCCGGCCAGCTTCGCCTTGACCTCGTCGATCGACTTCGCACCGAAGTTGCGGATGTCGAGCAGGTCGGCCTCGGAGCGGGCGACGAGCTCACCCACGGTGTGGATGCCCTCGCGCTTGAGGCAGTTGTAGGAGCGGACCGTGAGCTCCAGCTCCTCGATCGGCAGCGCCAGGTCGGCGGCCAGGGCGGCGTCCGTCGGGGACGGGCCCATGTCGATGCCCTCGGCGTCGATGTTCAGCTCGCGGGCGAGGCCGAACAGCTCCACCAGGGTCTTGCCGGCCGAGGCCATGGCGTCGCGCGGACGCATGGCGGGCTTGGTCTCGACGTCGACGATCAGCTTGTCGAAGTCGGTCCGCTGCTCGACACGGGTGGCCTCGACCTTGTAGGTGACCTTCAGCACGGGGCTGTAGATCGAGTCGACCGGGATGCGGCCGATCTCCTGGCCGGAGGCCTTGTTCTGGACGGCGGAGACGTAGCCGCGACCGCGCTCGACGGTCAGCTCCATCTCCAGCTTGCCCTTGCCGTTCAGCGTGGCGAGGACCAGCTCGGGGTTGTGCACCTCGACACCCGCCGGCGGGGCGATGTCGGCGGCGGTGACGACGCCCGGGCCCTGCTTGCGCAGGTACATCACGACCGGCTCGTCGTGCTCCGAGGAGACGACCAGCTGCTTGATGTTGAGGATGAGGTCGGTCACGTCCTCCTTGACGCCCGGCACGGTGGTGAACTCGTGCAGGACGCCGTCGATGCGGATGCTGGTGACAGCGGCACCCGGGATCGACGACAGGAGCGTGCGGCGCAGGGAGTTGCCGAGGGTGTAGCCGAAGCCCGGCTCCAGCGGCTCGATCACGAACCGGGAGCGGAACTCGTCGACGACCTCTTCGGTCAGCGAAGGACGCTGAGCGATAAGCATGGGGTTTCGATCCTCCAGTTTTCGGCGCCCACTATTTGACGCCGAACGAATGGCCACGAGGCGG
Source organism: Kitasatospora sp. NPDC018619 (assembly GCF_044391605.1). Taxonomy (NCBI): domain Bacteria; kingdom Bacillati; phylum Actinomycetota; class Actinomycetes; order Kitasatosporales; family Streptomycetaceae; genus Kitasatospora; species Kitasatospora sp. NPDC018619. Next base: position 280,802 of record NZ_JBISAI010000003.1, on the reverse strand, counting down.
TGGCCTCATGCCAAGAGTACGGGGTCCCGCACACGACGGGACCCCGTACCAGGTCAAAGCATTACCCGCGTGCCCGAAGGCGCTGCGTCAGACGCGGCGGCGCTTCGGCGGACGGCAGCCGTTGTGCGGGGTGGGGGTGACGTCCTGGATCGAGCCGACCTCCAGGCCGGTGGCCTGGAGCGAGCGGATCGCGGTCTCGCGGCCGGAGCCCGGACCCTTCACGAAGACGTCGACCTTGCGCATGCCGTGCTCCTGCGCGCGACGGGCAGCGGCCTCGGCGGCCATCTGCGCGGCGAACGGGGTGGACTTGCGCGAGCCCTTGAAGCCGACATGGCCGGCGGAGGCCCAGGAGATCACGTTGCCCGAGGGGTCGGTGATCGAAACGATGGTGTTGTTGAACGTGCTCTTGATGTGCGCGTGGCCGTGAGCGACGTTCTTCTTTTCCTTGCGGCGGATCTTCTTCGCGCCGGCAGCCTGACGACCCTTGGGGGGCATAAGTCTGTTCTCCTACTGAGGTGGTCGGTCCGCTGACCCGCGGGCCGGAGGGATGTCCGGTGACGGGACGGACTACTTCTTGCCCGGCTTCTTCTTGCCGGCGATCGCGCGACGCGGGCCCTTGCGGGTACGCGCGTTGGTGTGGGTGCGCTGACCGCGGACCGGCAGGCCGCGGCGGTGACGCAGACCCTCGTAGCAGCCGATCTCGACCTTGCGGCGGATGTCGGCGGCCACCTCACGGCGGAGGTCACCCTCGACCGTGTAGTTGGCGTCGATGTACTGGCTCAGCTTGACGAGGTCTTCCTCGGAGATGTCGCGAACGCGGACATCCGGGTTGACACCGGTCTCGGCCAGGGTCTGCTGGGCGCGGGTACGGCCGATGCCGTACACGTAGGTGAGGGCGATCTCGATCCGCTTCTCACGGGGGAGATCAACGCCGGCGAGGCGTGCCATTCAAGGCTCCTGTGGTTCTTCAGAGGTCTTGCGTGCCACCTACTCCTTCGCCTCTCGACGAGGGAGCCCCGGCCTCTGACCGGGGGCGGCAGTCCGCCCGCGAACGGACGGATCGGGTGGCCCGCTTATGACGTTTTCGCGTCGCGCGAAGTACTACGAGAAATGCTGGAGAGCGATCAGCCCTGGCGCTGCTTGTGGCGCAGGTTGTCGCAGATCACCATGACCCGGCCGTGGCGGCGGATCACCTTGCACTTGTCGCAGATCTTCTTGACGCTCGGCTTGACCTTCATGTTCAGGTTCTCCGGGTCTAGATCTGACGTTCTTACTTGTAGCGGTAGACGATCCGCCCGCGCGTGAGGTCGTAGGGGCTGAGCTCCACGACGACCCGGTCGTCCGGCAGGATGCGGATGTAGTGCATGCGCATCTTGCCACTGATGTGCGCGAGGACCTTGTGACCGTTCTGCAGCTCGACCTTGAACATCGCGTTCGGAAGAGACTCGATCACGGTGCCCTCGATCTCAATGGCGCCTTGCTTCTTAGCCATGAACTGCGAGATCCACCTTCCGGGACCGGCTACCGTATGCGGAACGCTCGTGCGAACCTGGGTTCACCCCTCCCCCGGAGGGAAGAGGGCGCGCTGAAGCACGCTACGAGTGAGCCGACGGTCCATCCTACGCCAGCGCGTGCGGTGGACCAAAACCGGGGCCCCGGAAAGCGGTCGCCGTCACACCCGTCGCGTCAGGCCTTGGCGACGGCGGCCGGCGGCTCGACGTGGGCGGTGCAGGCCGAGCAGCGGCGGGCGGCCGCGGGGATCTCGGTGAGGCACTCGGGGCAGGGCCGCATCGGCGCCTTCGGCTTCTTCGGCATGTAGCGGGCGGTCGCCTTGGTGATCGGCAGCACCACGCAGAAGTACAGCACCGCGGCGGTCATCAGGAACGCGATCAGGACGTTGAGGAACTGCCCGTACGGGAAGGTCACGCCCGCGACGGTCGCCTTGTACGAGCTGAAGTCGCCGGCCGCGCCGACCACCACGCCCACCAGCGGGGTGAGGAAGGCGGACACGAAGCCGGTCACCACCGCGGTGAACGCGGCGCCGATGACCACACCGACGGCCATGTCGACGACGTTGCCGCGCATCATGAAGTCGCGGAATCCCTTGAGCACGTGCTCTCTCCTGCTCGCTCGTAAGCCACTGCGGACCATGCCAGCGGATAAAAATAGGACAAAAGCCCTGGAGGTCCAAACCTCCAGGGCCCTGATCCCGTGTCAGCAGCGGCCGCCGAGCGCCGGGGGCGACTACCCGAGGGGGTCCGGAGCTGCGGTGACGCCCAGCTTGGCCAGCTCCGCCTTGCCGCCGTCGAAGGCGGTCAGCACCAGCGGACCCTGCTCGGTGACGGCCACCGAGTGCTCCCAGTGCGAGGCCCAGGTGCCGTCGTTGGTGACGACCGTCCAGTCGTCCTCCAGCACGGTGGTGTGCGGCGTGCCGAGCGAGACCATCGGCTCGATCGCCAGCACGGTGCCGGGCACCAGCTTGGGGCCCTTGCCGCGGCCGCGCTCGACGTAGTTCAGCACGTGCGGCTCCATGTGCATCGCGGTGCCGATGCCGTGGCCGCCGTAGCCCTCGGTGATGCCCCACTTGCCCTTGGGCGGCAGCGGCTGGCGGCGGATGTAGCCCTCGATCGCCTTGGAGACGTCCACCAGGCGGTTGTTCTTCTTCATCTGGGCGATGCCGGCCCACATCGAGCCCTCGGTGACCCGGCTCAGCATCTCGACCTCCGGGCGGACCTCGCCCACCGCGACGGTGATGGCCGAGTCGCCGTGCCAGCCGTCCAGGATGGCGCCGCAGTCGATCGAGATGACGTCGCCCTCCTGGAGCACCCGCTCGCCGGGGATGCCGTGCACGACCTCGTCGTTCACCGAGGCGCAGATCACGCCCGGGAACCAGAGCCCGCCGTGGTGGGCCCGGAAGTTCGAGGTGGCGCCGTGGTCGGTGATGACCTTGTCCGCGATGTCGTTGAGCTCCTGGGTGGTCACCCCCGGCACGACCGCCTCGCGGCAGGCCTTCAGGGCCTCGGCGACGACCAGCCCGGCCGCTCGCATCTTCGCGATCTGCTCGGGGGTCTTGATCTCCACCATCTGGTCACGCCTTCCAAGTCCGGATTGCCACTGCTACCACCGTACGACGCCGAAACGGCCGGGCCACCCGCGTGGGCGGGCGACCCGGCCGTACCGTCGTACCTTCGCCGAGGAACTCAGCGGTCCTGCTTCAGCGCCTCGATCGAGCGGGCGGTGACCTCTTCCACCTTGCCGAGGGCCGAGATCGTCGCCACCAGGCCCTGCTGGGCGTAGTAGTCGATGATCGGCTCGGTCTCCGTGTGGTAGACCTCCAGGCGCGTGCGCACCTTGTCCTCGGTGTCGTCCGAGCGCTGGTACAGCTCGCCGCCGCACTCGTCGCAGACGCCGTCGACCTTCGGCGGGTTGTAGTCCACGTGGAAGACGTGGCCACCGTCGTTGCGGCACAGGCGGCGGCCGGCGATCCGGCGGACGACCTCGTCCTCGGGGACCTCCAGGTCCAGCACACCGTCCAGCTGGATGCCCTGCTCGGCGAGGAACTCGTCCAGCGCCTTGGCCTGCCCCAGGTTGCGGGGGAAGCCGTCGAGCAGGAAGCCGTTGGCGGCGTCGTCCTGGAGCATGCGGTCCTTGGCCATCCCGATGGTGACCTCGTCCGGCACCAGGCGCCCGGCGTCCATGTAGCTCTTGGCCTCGAGCCCGAGCGGGGTGCCCTGGCTGATGTTCGCCCGGAACAGGTCACCGGTGGAGATGTGGGGGATGGACAGGGTCTTGGCGAGCAGGTGCGCCTGAGTACCCTTCCCGGCCCCGGGAGGACCAACGAGGACGATACGCATCAGCGGAGGAACCCTTCGTAATTGCGCTGCTGGAGCTGGCTCTCGATCTGCTTCACAGTTTCGAGTCCGACGCCGACGACGATGAGCACGCTGGTGCCGCCGAACGGGAAGTTGGTCTGCTGTCCGAAGGCGACCAGGGCGATCATCGGGATCAACGCGATCAGGCCCAGGTAGAGCGAACCCGGCCACGTGATTCGGGTCAGCACGTAGTTCAGGTACTCGGCCGTCGGCCGGCCGGCCCGGATGCCCGGGATGAACCCACCATACTTCTTCATGTTGTCGGCAACTTCTTCGGGGTTGAAGGAGATGGCGACGTAGAAGAAGGCGAAGAAGACGATCAGCAGGAAGTAGGTGGCCATGTAGATCGGGTGGTCACCCTTGACGAAGTTCGTCCGGATCCACGTGGCCCAACCGGCCTGGCTGTTGGTCAGCTGGACCACCAGCGCGGGGATGTACAGCAGCGACGAGGCAAAGATGACCGGGATGACACCGGCCTGGTTCACCTTGAGCGGGATGTAGGTCGAGGTCCCGCCGAACGCCCGGCGGCCGATCATCCGCTTCGCGTACTGGACCGGGATCCGGCGCTGGGCCTGCTCGACGAAGATGACCAGCATCACGACGATGACGCCGACGGCGACCACGGAGAGGAACTCGACCCAGCCGTCGCCGATGGTGCCGGACTGCTTGATCGCCCACATCGAGGACGGGAACTGGGCGGCGATCGAGGTGAAGATCAGCAGCGACATGCCGTTGCCGATGCCGCGGTCGGTGATCAGCTCGCCGAGCCACATGATGACCGTGGTGCCGGCGGTCATGGTGAGCACCATGACGGCGATCCGGAACACGCCGGTGTCCGGGACGATCTGGTTCGCCAGCGGGCAGCCGGAGAACAGCGCGCCGCTGGAGGCCGTCGCGACGATGCCGGTGCCCTGGAGCACGGCGAGCGCGATGGTCAGGTAGCGGGTGTACTGGGTGATCTTGGCCTGGCCGGCCTGTCCCTCCTTCTTCAGCATCTCCAGTCGCGGGATCACGACGGTGAGGAGCTGGAGGATGATGCTCGCCGTGATGTACGGCATGATGCCGAGGGCGAAGATCGTCAGCTGGAGGAGCGCGCCCCCGCTGAACAGGTTGACGAGTCCGAAGAGCCCGCTGTTCTTGGTCTCCTTCACGCACTCGTTCACGGCCGTGAAGCTCACGCCCGGGATCGGAATGTGCGAGCCCAGCCGGAACAGCACCATGATGCCCAGCGTGAACAGCAGCTTCTTGCGCAGGTCGGGCGTCTGGAACGCCCGCGCGAACGCACTGAGCACGGTGCCTCCTGCGCCTCCCGCGCGTCGTCGGCGGGAGGGTCGGTCCTGAATGGGGAGTTTGGCGGTACGGGCTCCCGTACAGACGGCACAGGCGAGCCTACGCGCAGCCTACAAGGGAACTCCACGGACTCTAACAGTGCGCGGCCACTCGGAAGAAGCACGTCCTGCCCCTCCCCCACTCACGGGGTACGGGATGCCCGGGTTTGCCACACAAAAGAACGAGCACCGCCGCGGCCGGAAAGTCCGGACACGGCGCGAGCCCCGCACCTCCCGGAGGAGGTGCGGGGCTCGTGACGACGGCGTCAGCGGGCTCAGACGAGCTCGGTGACCGTACCGCCGACGGCCTTGATCTTCTCGGCGGCCGAGCCGGAGACGGCGTCGACCGTCACCTGGAGGGCGACCGAGACCTCGCCGGTGCCGAGCACCTTGACGAGGGAGTTCTTGCGAACCGCGCCCTTCGCGACCAGGTCCTCGACCGTGACCTCGCCACCCTGCGGGTAGAGCTCGGCCAGCTTGTCCAGGTTCACCACCTGGAACGTGATCTTGAACGGGTTCTTGAAGCCCTTCAGCTTCGGCAGGCGCATGTGGAGCGGCATCTGGCCACCCTCGAAGCGCTGCGGAACCTGGTAGCGGGCCTTGGTGCCCTTGGTACCACGACCGGCGGTCTTACCCTTGGAGCCCTCACCACGACCCACACGGATCTTGTCGGTCTTGGCACCCGGGGCGGGACGCAGGTTGTGGATCTTGATCGGGTTGTCGCCCATGATCAGTCCACCTCCTCAACCGTCACCAGGTGACGGACCGTGTGGGCCATCCCGCGGATCTCGGGACGGTCCTCCTTCACCACGACGTCGTGCATGCGCTTGAGACCAAGCGAACGCAGGGTGTCACGGTGGTTCTGCTTGCTGCCGATGTACGACTTGGTCTGCGTGATCTTCAGGCGAGCCATCAGGCGCTCACCCCAGCAGCACGCGCCCGCAGCAGAGCGGCGGGGGCCACGTCCTCCAGCGGCAGGCCACGACGGGCGGCGATCTCCTCGGGGCGCACGAGGCCCTTCAGAGCCACCACGGTGGCGTGCACGATGTTGATCGCGTTGTCCGAGCCGAGCGACTTCGACAGGATGTCGTGGATGCCGGCGCACTCCAGGACGGCACGCACCGGACCACCGGCGATAACACCGGTACCGGGGGCGGCGGGCTTCAGCAGCACGACGCCGGCGGCCTTCTCACCCTGGATCGGGTGGGGGATGGTGCCCTGGATACGGGGGACCTTGAAGAAGTTCTTCTTGGCCTCCTCAACACCCTTGGCGATGGCGGCCGGAACCTCCTTCGCCTTGCCGTAACCGACACCCACGGTGCCCTCGCCATCGCCCACCACGACGAGCGCGGTGAAGCTGAAGCGACGGCCACCCTTGACAACCTTGGCGACACGGTTGATCGCGACGACGCGCTCCACGTAAGCGGTCTTCTCGACAGCCGGGGCGTTGCCCTGACCATCACGCTTACGGTCGCGCCGCTCGCCACCCGTGCCGCGACCGGCGCCGCCTTCGCGGCGCTGGGGTCCAGCCATTGGAATTACCTCTCTCGTTTACGTCCGTCGACAGAGTCGACGAGCGGCTTAGAAGTCGAGCCCGGCCTCGCGGGCCGCGTCCGCCAGGGCGGCGATGCGGCCGGCGTACCGGTTGCCCGCGCGGTCGAAGACGACCGACTCGATGCCGGCGGCCTTGGCGCGCTCGGCGACCAGGCTCCCGACCTTCTTGGCCAGCTCGGTCTTGTCGCCCTCGGCGCCCTTGATGGACACGTCGAGGGTGGACGCCGACGCCAGGGTGTGACCCTTGGCGTCGTCGATGACCTGGGCGACCATGTGACGGTTCGAGCGCGTCACGACGAGACGCGGACGCACCTCGGTGCCGACGACGCGCTTGCGAACGCGGATCGCGCGGCGCTTGCGAGCGGCGCTCTTGTAGGCGTTGCCCTTGCCGATCTTGACAGAGACGCTCATCGCTTACTTACCACTCTTTCCGACCTTGCGGCGGATGACCTCGCCCGCGTACTTGACGCCCTTGGCCTTGTACGGGTCGGGCTTGCGCAGCTTGCGGATGTTCGCGGCGACCTCGCCGACCTTCTGCTTGTCGATGCCGTCCACGTGGAACTTGGTGGGCGACTCGACGACGAAGGAGATGCCCTCCGGCGCGGAGACCAGGATCGGGTGGCTGTAGCCGAGCGAGAACTCCATGTCGGAGCCCTTCGCGTTCACACGGTAACCAACACCGCTGATCTCCAGCGACTTGCGGTAGCCCTGGGTCACGCCGGTGATCATGTTCGCCACCAGCGTGCGGGTCAGGCCGTGCAGGGCCTTCGAGCGACGCTCGTCGTTGGGGCGGGTGACGAGCACGGTGCCGTCCTCGCCCTTGCCGATCTCGATCGGCTCGGCGACGACGTGGGTGAGCGAGCCCTTCGGGCCCTTCACCGAGACCGCCTGGCCATCGATGGTGACGTCCACGCCAGCGGGGACCTGGATGGGCAGCCGTCCAATGCGCGACATTGCTGTACCTCCGTTTCCCGAATTACCAGACGTAGGCGAGAACTTCTCCGCCTACGCCCTTCTTGGCGGCCTGCTTGTCGGTCAGGAGGCCGGAGGACGTGGAGATGATCGCCACGCCCAGGCCGCCGAGAACCTTCGGCAGGTTGGTGGACTTTGCGTAAACGCGCAGACCCGGCTTGCTGATGCGCTTGATGCCGGCGATGGAGCGCTCACGGTTGGGGCCGAACTTGAGCTCGATGGTCAGCTTCTTGCCGACCTCGCCCTCAGCCGGCTCCTCAACCTTGTAGGAGGAGATGTACCCCTCCTGCTGCAGGATCTGGGCGACGTGCGCCTTGATCTTGCTGGCCGGCATCGCCACGGTGTCGTGGTACGCCGAGTTCGCGTTACGCAGACGCGTGAGCATGTCTGCGATGGGGTCGGTCATGGTCATGATGGCCTCAGGCCTCTCTCGCCGTGGTTTCTCCGCGCCAGGTCCCCCTTCCGCACTCTCGCGAGTTCGTCAGGGGCACAAGCGCAGGGGACCTACGACGTAGTAAGACTGGGTGCGAGCCCTCCGAGAAGGGCCACGGACGTCCATGGGGAAGCCGCGGCAGGGGGCCCGACCCCACTACCTTACGGGAATCCGTACGGCAGCCCAAACCTCAGCAATGTGAGATCGGCGGGCCGGTGGGGTCGGGCACCTCTGCGTCGCTGTGTGCCTAGGGCGCCTGGATTACCAGGAGCTCTTGGTCACGCCCGGCAGCTCGCCGCGGTGCGCCATCTCACGGAGGCAGACACGGCACAGGCCGAACTTGCGGTACACCGAGTGCGGACGGCCGCAGCGCTGGCACCGGGTGTAGGCCCGGACGCCGAACTTCGGCTTGCGCTCGGACTTCGCGATGAGGGACTTCTTCGCCATTGGCTCACGCCTCCTTGAACGGGAAGCCCAGAGCGCGCAGCAGCGCCCGGCCCTCGTCGTCGGTCTGAGCGGTGGTCACGACGGTGATGTCCATACCGCGCTGACGGTCGACCTTGTCCTGGTCGATCTCGTGGAACATAACCTGCTCGGTCAGACCGAAGGTGTAGTTGCCACGGCCGTCGAACTGCTTCGGGGAGAGACCGCGGAAGTCGCGGATTCGCGGCAGGGCCAGCGAAACCAGACGGTCCAGGAACTCCCACATGCGGTCACCACGGAGGGTGACGTGGGTGCCGATCGGCTGGCCCTCGCGCAGCTTGAACTGCGCGATGGACTTGCGAGCCTTGGTCACGGCCGGCTTCTGACCGGTGATCGCGGTCAGGTCGCGGATCGCGCCCTCGATCAGCTTGCTGTCACGGGCAGCCTCGCCGACGCCCATGTTGACCACGACCTTGACCAGGCCGGGGATCAGCATGACGTTCTCGTACTGGAACTGCTCGTTCAGCTGGCCCTTGATCTCGGAGTTGTAACGCTCCTTGAGTCGCGGGGCCACCTTCTCAACAGACGTCTCAGACATCAGATGTCCTCACCGGTTCGCTTGGCAACGCGGATCTTGTTGCCCTGGTCGTCGAAGCGGTAGCCGACGCGGGTGACGACCTTCTTGCCGTCCTTCTCCACGACCAGCTGGACGTTGGAGACGTGCACCGGGGCCTCGACGGTCACGATGCCACCCTGGGTACCCGGACCCGGCTTGGTGTGCTTCTTGACCCGGTTGACACCCTCGACGAGGACCTTGTTCTCAGCCGGCATGGCCTGGATGACCTTGCCCTGCTTGCCCTTGTCCTTGCCGGTGATGACCTGGACCAGGTCACCCTTCTTGATCTTCATGCTGTTCGCCATGGGTCAGAGCACCTCCGGCGCCAGCGAGATGATCTTCATGAACTTCTTGTCGCGCAGCTCGCGGCCCACCGGGCCGAAGATGCGCGTACCACGGGGGTCACCGTCGGTGTTCTTCAGAACGACCGCAGCGTTCTCGTCGAAGCGGATGTACGAGCCATCCGGACGACGACGCTCCTTGACGGTGCGGACGACGACGCACTTGACGACGTCACCCTTCTTCACCGAACCGCCGGGGATCGCGTCCTTGACGGTCGCGACGATGACGTCCCCGATACCGGCGTAGCGGCGACCGGAGCCACCGAGAACACGGATGCAAAGGATCTCCTTGGCACCAGTGTTGTCGGCGACGCGCAGTCGCGACTCCTGCTGGATCACAGCTTTCTCCTGATCGTCAACGAGAGTCGACGGGCCGGCCGCTGCTCACACCGGCGCCCCAGGGGGACCCGCTGCACATACGGCCGTACCACATCGGCTTCGTTACTTGGCCTTCTCGAGGATCTCGACGACGCGCCAGCGCTTCGTCGCGGACAGCGGGCGGGTCTCCGCGAGGAGAACCCGGTCGCCCACGCCGCACGCGTTCTGCTCGTCGTGCGCCTTCAGCTTGTTCGTACGGCGGATGACCTTGCCGTACAGAGCGTGCTTGACGCGGTCCTCGACGGCGACGACGACGGTCTTGTCCATCTTGTCGCTGACGACGAGACCCTCACGGGTCTTGCGGAAACCGCGCGTCTCGTTGGTGTTCTCAGTCATCAGGCGTTCTCCACCGTCTCGATGCCCAGCTCGCGCTCGCGCATCAGGGTGTAGATCCGCGCGATGTCCTTGCGGACGAGCTTGAGCCGTCCGTGGTTGTCGAGCTGCCCGGTCGCCGCCTGGAAGCGGAGGTTGAACAGCTCCTCCTTGGCCTCGCGAAGCTTGGCAACGAGACCCTCGTTGTCCAGCGAACGAAGCTCAGCAGCCTTGGTAGCGGCCGACATCAGCTCTCACCGTCCTCGCGCCGGACGATCCGGCACTTCATCGGCAGCTTGTGCGCGGCACGGGTGAGCGCCTCGCGAGCAACCTTCTCGTTCGGGTACGACAGCTCGAACATGACCCGACCCGGGTGCACGTTCGCGATCCACCACTCCGGCGAACCCTTACCGGAACCCATGCGGGTCTCGGCCGGCTTCTTGGTGAGCGGACGGTCCGGGTAGATGTTGATCCAGACCTTGCCGCCACGGCGGATGTGACGGGTGATCGCGATACGAGCGGACTCGATCTGACGGTTCGTCACGTAGGCCGGGGTCACGGCCTGGATGCCGAACTGGCCGAACGCCAGCTCGGTGCCACCCTTCGAGGCGCCGCGGCGCTTCGGGTGGTGCTGCTTGCGGTGCTTGACCCGACGGGGGATCAGCATTGCGGTCAGGCCTCCGTTCCGGTGTTCTCGGCAGCCGGAGCCTCCACCGCAGCGGCCGCGGGGGCCTCGGCAGCGGCAGGACGACGGCCGCGGCCACCGCGCTCGCCACCACGGCGGTCGCCACCGCGGGCGGGACGACCACCCTCGGGACGGGCCGGGCGGTTGCCCGAGCGGGCAGCGGCGTTCTCAGCGCGGACCTCGGCGATGTTCTTGACGTCGCCCTTGTAGATCCAGACCTTCACGCCGATGCGGCCGAAGGTGGTCTTGGCCTCGAAGAAGCCGTAGTCGACGTTCGCCCGCAGGGTGTGCAGCGGCACGCGACCCTCGCGGTAGAACTCCGAACGGCTCATCTCGGCGCCGCCGAGACGACCGGAGCACTGGACCTTGATGCCCTTGGCGCCGGACTTCATGGTGCCCTGCATCGACTTGCGCATGGCACGGCGGAAGGAGACGCGGGAGGACAGCTGCTCCGCGACGCCCTGGGCCACGAGCTGGGCGTCCAGCTCGGGGTTCTTGACCTCGAGGATGTTCAGCTGGACCTGCTTGCCGGTCAGCTTCTCCAGGTCGCCGCGGATGCGGTCGGCCTCCGTGCCACGGCGACCGATGACGATGCCGGGGCGGGCGGTGTGGATGTCGACGCGGACGCGGTCGCGGGTGCGCTCGATCTCGACCTTGGAGATGCCGGCGCGCTCCATGCCCTTCGTCATCATGCGACGAATGGCGACGTCTTCCTTGACGTAGTCCTTGTACAGCTTGTCGGCGTACCAGCGGGACTTGAAGTCCGTGCTGATGCCGAGGCGGAACCCGTGCGGGTTAACCTTCTGGCCCATTACCGGGTCCCTTCCTTGCTGCTGACGACCACGGTGATGTGGCTGGTCCGCTTGCGGATCCGGTAGGCGCGGCCCTGGGCGCGCGGACGGAACCGCTTCAGGGTCGGGCCCTCGTCAACGTACGCCTCGGAGATGTAGAGGTCGTCCACGTTGGAGTGGTTGTAGTTGTGCGCGGCGTTGGCGATGGCGCTGTCGAGCACCTTGCCGACCGGCACGGTGGCGGCCTGCGGAGCGAAACGCAGGACGGCCTGGGCCTCCGTGGCATTCATGCCACGGATGAGGTCCACCACGCGGCGGGCCTTCATGGGCGTCACGCGGATGTACCGCGCCTGAGCCCTGGCTTCCATGGTTGTCCCCTTAATGGAGTAAGTCATTGAGTCTTTTTGGCGCGCAAGCTCTGGCTTAGCGACGCTTCGACTTCCGGTCTTCCTTCACGTGGCCACGGAAGGTGCGGGTCGGAGCGAACTCGCCGAGCTTGTGGCCGACCATCGACTCGGTGACGAACACCGGGACGTGCTTACGGCCATCGTGAACCGCGATCGTGTGGCCGAGCATGCTCGGGGAGATCACGGAACGACGGGACCAGGTCTTGATGACGTTCTGGGTACCCGCCTCGTTCTGAGCGTCCACCTTCTTGATGAGGTGGCCGTCGATGAAGGGGCCCTTCTTGAGACTGCGCGGCATCTGACCTGCTCCTAGCGCTTCTTGTTGGTCTTGCGGCGGCGCACGATGAGCTTGTCCGACGCCTTGTTCGGGCGACGGGTACGGCCCTCGGGCTTACCCCACGGCGAGACCGGGTGGCGACCACCGGAGGTCTTACCCTCACCACCACCGTGCGGGTGGTCGATCGGGTTCATGGCCACACCACGCACGGTCGGGCGGACGCCCTTCCAGCGCATACGGCCGGCCTTGCCCCAGTTGATGTTCGACTGCTCGGCGTTGCCGACCTCGCCGACGGTGGCACGGCAGCGCGCGTCGACCAGGCGGATCTCACCGGAGGGCATGCGCAGGTGCGCCATCTTGCCCTCACGCGCCAGCAGCTGGATGCCGGAGCCGGCCGAGCGGGCCAGCTTGGCACCGCCGCCGGGACGCAGCTCCACCGCGTGGATGGTGGTACCGACCGGGATGTTGCGCAGCGGCAGGTTGTTGCCCGGCTTGATGTCGGCGCCAGCGCCGTTCTCGATCCGGTCACCCTGCGCGATGCCGCGCGGCGCGATGATGTAGCGCTTCTCGCCGTCCGCGTAGTGCAGGAGCGCGATGCGCGCGGTGCGGTTCGGGTCGTACTCGATGTGAGCGACCTTGGCCGGCACGCCGTCCTTGTCGTGACGACGGAAGTCGATCACGCGGTAGGCGCGCTTGTGACCGCCACCCTGGTGGCGAGCGGTGACACGACCGGCGTTGTTGCGGCCGCCCTTGCTGTGCAGCGGGCGAACCAGCGACTTCTCCGGGGTGGACCGCGTGATTTCTACGAAGTCGGCCACGCTGGAGCCGCGACGGCCCGGCGTAGTCGGCTTGTACTTGCGGATGCCCATTTGGCTCTCTCGTCCTCGTCCTAATCGACGATCACGATCTCCTGGTTCAGGAGACCGGACCACCGAAGATGTCGATGCGGTTGCCCTCGGCCAGCGTCACGATGGCGCGCTTGGTGTCCTTGCGCTTGCCAAAGCCCGTCTTGGAGCGCTTGCGCTTGCCCTGACGGTTGATCGTGTTGACAGCCTCGACCTTGACCGAGAAGACCGCCTCGACGGCCTGCTTGATCTGGGTCTTGTTGGCGCCCGGCGACACGATGAACGTGTACTTGTTCTCGTCGAGGAGCGAGTAGCTCTTCTCCGAGATGACCGGCTTCACCAGGACGTCACGGGGGTCCGTGAACGTCTTGCTCGTAACGTCGCTCATCAGGCGGCGCTCCCTTCGAGCTCGCCCTCAGCGGCAACGGCCTTGGCGGACGCGACCGGACCGGCCACGAAACGCTCGAAGGCGGCCTGGGTGAAGACCACATCGTCGGAGACGAGCACGTCGTAGGTGTTCAGCTGACCGGCGTCCAGGATGTGCACGTGCGGCAGGTTGCGAGCGGACTTCAGGCCCAGCTCGTCCTCGCGCTCGACGACCAGGAGGACGTTCTTGCGCTCGGTGATCTTGCCGAACAGGCTCTTGGCGGCCTTGGTCGACGGCGCCTCGGTCGCGGTCACGCCGGTGACGACGTGAATGCGGTTGTGGCGGGCCCGGTCGGTGAGCGCACCGCGCAGGGCGGCGGCGATCATCTTCTTCGGGGTCCGCTGCGAGTAGTCGCGCGGCACGGGACCGTGCACGACGCCACCGCCGGCGAACTGCGGCGCACGGGTCGAGCCCTGGCGGGCGCGGCCGGTGCCCTTCTGGCGGTACGGCTTCTTGCCGCCACCGCGGACCTCGCCACGAGTCTTGGTCTTGTGGGTGCCCTGACGGGCCGCAGCGAGCTGCGCCACGACGACCTGGTGCATCAGCGGAACGCTGACCTTCGCGTCGAAGATCTCGGCCGGCAGCTCGATGCTGCCGGTCTTGTCGCCAGCCGGCGACAGGATGTCAATGGTGCTCATATCCTTCACAGCCCCTTCGCCGCGGTGCGGACGAGGACGAGGCCGCCGTTCGGGCCCGGGACGGCGCCCTTGATGAGCAGCAGACCCTTCTCCGCGTCGACCGCGTGCACGGTCAGGTTCTGGGTGGTCACACGCTCGTGGCCCATCCGACCGGCCATGCGCAGGCCCTTGAACACACGGCCCGGGGTGGCGCAGCCACCGATGGAACCGGGCGAGCGGTGCTTGCGCTGGGTGCCGTGACCGGCGCCGAGGCCCTTGAAGTTGTGACGCTTCATGACACCGGCGAAGCCCTTGCCCTTGGAGGTGCCGGTCACGTCGACCTTGACACCCGCCTCGAACAGCTCCGCGGTGATCTCCTGGCCCAGGGTGTACTCGGAGGCGTCCGAGGTACGCAGCTCGACCAGGTGGCGGCGCGGGGTGACACCGGCCTTGGCGAAGTGGCCCGCGAGGGGCTTGTTCACCTTGCGGGGGTCGATCTCGCCGAAGCCGATCTGCACGGCGTCGTAGCCGGCCGGGCTGTCGGCGGTGTGGACCTGGGTCACGACATTCGGCCCGGCCTTGACGACGGTCACCGGGACGACCCGGTTGTTCTCGTCCCAGACCTGGGTCATGCCGAGCTTCTCGCCCAGGATGCCCTTAATCTGCTTAGCCATCTTCGGTGCGCCTCTCAGAGCTTGATCTCGATGTCGACGCCGGCCGGCAGGTCGAGACGCATCAGCGAGTCAACCGTCTTCGGCGTGGGGTCGAGGATGTCGATCAGACGCTTGTGAGTACGCATCTCGAAGTGCTCGCGCGAGTCCTTGTACTTGTGCGGCGAGCGGATGACGCAGTACACGTTCTTCTCAGTGGGCAGCGGCACCGGGCCCGCGACCTGCGCACCAGTACGGATCACCGTCTCGACGATCTTCTTCGCCGAGGAGTCGATGACCTCGTGGTCGTAGGCCTTGAGCCGGATGCGGATCTTCTGTCCCGCCATGGCTACTCAGTAGTCCTTTGTCCTTAGTTACTGCACGACTTCCCCTCCGACCCCCGCGCTCGGGCGTGTCGCACTCGCGCTTGCAAAAAACCGGCGAAGTGCTTCGTCGGTTTCAAACTTTCGGGGTGGGGGCGGCCGGGTCGAGGCCCCGCACACGCTTCCCGGAAGATTCCCGTACTTTCGCCCCGCAGCTGCCGTGGCGTAGAACTCACGCTTGACGGCCATCACGGGAACGACGAGTACATGGGACTCGCTTCCGGTCCTCCCGGCGGGAGGCGCGCAGCATCGGCACTCAACCGAGCAACTTGGACATACTGCCACATGGAGCAGTCCGGATGCCAATCGGGGCCGGTGAGGCGCTCCTCACCGGCCCCGGAGGGGTGACGGCCCCGGTCAGTCCCGGCGCCAGAGCACCCAGCCGCGGTCCTTGTTGTACTTCGCGATGTGCCAGCCCGGCTTCGGGTACGGCCAGCTGGCCTCCGGCGGGGCGTCCTTGCGGGAGGACGTCGCCGCCAGGTACGCGGTGGCCCTCTCCGGCGGGTTGGAGCCGTCCTTCAGGTCGTCCGACCAGACCCGGCCCCAGTAGACCTCGTAGGCCATCGCCATCCGGGTGTCCCAGTCGAGGTCCATGTCCAGGACGACGTTGTCGCCCTTGCGCAGGCCCGCCTCCTTGGCCACCCCGACCGCCTGGTACTTGCGGAACTTGGCGTGCGGCTCGGAGACGTTGTCGGTGACGGCGACCGTCGCGTAGACGGCGAACAGCGCCACGCAGCCCACCACCGCGGCCACCACCCGGCGCCCGCCGGCCACCCGCAGCAGCAGGCAGGCGGCCAGCACCGCCAGCGCGCCGAAGCTGGTGCGGACCATGTGCAGGCCGTCCCAGGTCGAGGCCAGGAACATCGCGTCCGGCACCGTCCACGGGCTGATCCACAGCTTGAGCGCCGACCCGGCGTACGCGCCGACCGACAGCTGGATGATCCCGATCGCCGCCGTCCCGGCCAGCGCCGCCCACAGCAGGGCCCGGGCCCCGGCCCGGAACAGCGCGGCCAGCCCGACCACCAGGAACAGCGGCACCAGCACCGCGCAGTACCGGGCGTACACCCAGTTGTCGGTCCGGTCGTTGTCCGCCAGGCCGGCCGCGGCGGCCAGCGCGGTGCCGAACAGCATCGCCACCAGGGCGAAGGCCACCACCCGGTCGGCCACCGGGTACCGCCGCCGGAAGACCACCGCGACGCACAGCACCAGGGCGACCGCCCCGAAGCCGTAGGTGGAGGTCATGAAGTACCACAGCTGCCCGAAGGTGCGGGCGACGATCGTGCCGATGTACCTGCTGTCCTCCAGGTTCTCGAAGACCTTGTTGCCGACCGTGCTCGGCGGCACGTCCTTGAACTGGCCCTCGACGAAGCGCTCCAGCAGCTTCGCGCCCAGGTACGAGACCCCGAGCCCGCCGAGGCCGGCCAGCGAGGCGAGCCGCGGCGCCCAGCCGGCGGCCAGCACCACCAGCAGGACCAGCGCCGTCAGCGCGACCACCACCCCGCCGCGGTCGTGGGTGGCCATCGCGTAGCCGGCCGCCAGGCCCGTCCCCGCCGCGTACAGCGCCCGGCGGCGCAGCGGGCCGGGCGACAGCCAGCCGTGCATCGCGATCGCCCAGGCCAGCAGCAGCACCGGGAGCACGGTGTCCGACATGGCGAACTGGGAGTAGAAGACCACCGGCGGCACCACGGCCGCGGCGGTGCCCACCAGGTACGCCTGCGGGCGGGACAGGCCCGCCCGGCGCGCCGCCGCCACGGCGAGCGGGAACACCAGCGCGTTGAGCACCGCGTTGATGCCCATCACCAGGTGGTACGCGGCGGCCGGGCTGTCGGCGATCCGCAGCGCCGGCGAGATCAGCAGCGGGTACCCCCCGGGGATCACCACCCCGACCGGCATCTCGGTGGTCGGCCGGCCGGCCAGCACCCGCGCGATCACCAGGTAGGAGTCCTCGTCGGCGTGCACCGAGGGGAAGTAGTTGTGGACCGACAGCACCAGGCGGAACGCCACCTGGGCGCCGTACCCCAGCAGCAGGGCCAGCGGCCAGGACCAGCGGTGGGCGGCCAGCGCCCGCAGCCGGGCCGGCACGGCCGGGCCCGCGGTGCCGGGCGCGTTCGTGCCGCCGCCCTCACCCCGGCCCGGCCCGTCGGACGTGTGGGCAGAGTCGATCAGCGGCTGCACCGAGACACTTCCCTACTTGTATGAGTGGACGACCTCGTCATGGCCGGCCCCGGACGGGGCGCCCGCGGTTCCCGCACCGCTCGTCGAAGCGCATCGGCAGTGTGCCACGCGGCGATCGGCCGGAGCCAACGCGCTCCACCCCCCTGGACGACAACGTCCCGCACGGGCACGGGGGTTCGGCCCGCGCTGAACCCCCGACCGCGGGGCTGGCAGAATCGCGGTGTCCGGCCACCGAAACCACACACCGCCCGCGCACCACCACCGCCGCGGGAGCAGAAGGACCCACCAGTGACGACCAGCGTCGAGCCCGCCCCCGCCTCGGGCAGGCAACAGGGCATACCGCCCAGCCAGGGGAGACGGGCAGCCGCTCTTCGCCTTCCCGCCGTGCTCTGGACCGCCGAGATCCTGACCGCTGCCACGGCGGCGCTGCTGATGACCGGGCTGGCGTGGTCCGTCCGGCTGAACCCCATGTCCAGGATCGGGCAGGTCAGCGGCCTCGCCGCGCTCCAGCTCCGGCTCCTGCTGCTGATCGGCGTCGTCGTCCTGGTGCTCGTCCCGGCGATGCGCCGCTGGGCGGACGTCCCGGTGCGGTTCGCCGCCGCGGCCGTCGCCGGCCTGTCCTCCGGCGTCCTGGCCGCCGGCGTCTCGCTCGCGCTGCGGGACACCAACTGGCCGCTCTACGCCCAGCAGGGCGACTCCGGCAGCCTCCAGGCCTGGGTCGGCGCACTGATGGACGGCAAGTCGCTCGACGGCGCCTACCCGCCGATGTTCCCGCACATCGTCGCCTTCGTCGCCGAGCACGTCACCCACGGGCAGGTCGGCTACGCCCTCAAGCTCGTCGACCTGGTGTTCGTCGCGATGCTCGGCCCGCTCGCCTACCTGTCCTGGCGGCTGCTGCTGCCGCCGCTGTGGGCGCTCGGGATCGGCGTGACCGCCGCGCTGCCGATGGCGCAGCCGTACAAGCCGTACACCACCTTCGTGCTCGTCGCCTTCCTCCCGGTGCTGGCGAAGCTGATGCAGCTGCTCCAGCGCGCCCCGGGGCTGCCGCGCCGCACCGCCGCCGTGCGCGGAGCCGTGCTGGGCCTCGGGATCGGGCTGCTGTTCCTCCTCTACTCCGGCTGGTTCGTGTGGTCCGCCGCCGGCGTGGTGGTGCTGACCGCGGTGCTGCTGCTGCGCGCCCGCCGCACCGGCGGGACGCCCGGGCTGCTCAACGGCCTGAGCGCGATCAGCGCCGCCGGCGGGGTCTTCCTGCTCGTTTCCGGCGTCTACCTGGTCCGGCTGCTCGGGTCCGCCGGCAGCACGATCGACCGGTACTGCTACTTCGACACGTACACCGAGCCGACCTACTTCGCGATGTGGCGCGACGACCTGCCCGGTGCCGACGGCCAGAGCACCTGGCCGGTCCCCGGCGAGATCGGCGGGGTCGGCCTCTTCACGATCCTGCTGCTGGTCGGCCTGGGCGTCGCCCTGGCCCTCGGAATCGGCCGGACCACCGTCCTGACCGCCGCCGCCTGCACCGCCAGCGCCCTGCTGATGCGCTACTGGTACGCCTCCCACATGGAGCGCGACCAGGCCGTCATGCTCTACCCGCGTACCAGCGCGCAGCTGCTCTACTGCCTGCTGGTCCTCGTCGGCCTGGCCTGCTACCTGGTCGTCCGCCGCCGCCAGGGCGCCGCCGCGGCCCCGGCCGCCGACTCCGCCGAGTCCGCCGAGGGCACCGGCCGCCGGCTCCCGCTGCGGCTCAACCCGCGCGGCGTCGCCGTCGGCGCCGTCTGCGCGCTGGGCCTGCTCTTCGGCATGGCCGGCTCCGCCACCGCCAGCAAGTACATGCCCGACCCGCACTGGGGCCCCGGCGCGCTGGCCTGGATCGCGCAGAGCACCGCCGACTTCGAGGGCCACTGCTCGCGCTACGCGCCCGACGGCCAGTGCAAGCAGCCCCGGGACATCAGCGACCTGCTGGTGCCGGTGCCCGACACCGGCAGGCTGATGTGCCCGAAGGTCGACCCGTACCCGCCGCGGCAGC
This sequence comes from Kitasatospora sp. NPDC018619, assembly GCF_044391605.1. NCBI lineage: Bacteria > Bacillati > Actinomycetota > Actinomycetes > Kitasatosporales > Streptomycetaceae > Kitasatospora > Kitasatospora sp. NPDC018619. The sequence goes on along the minus strand of NZ_JBISAI010000003.1, from coordinate 261,293 downwards.
CCGACCCGCTCGGCCCGTCCGGCTGGGGCGAGTAGCCCGGCGGCAGCGCCCGCGAACGGCACTGGGCCGGTAGTCCGAACCCGGACTACCGGCCCAGTGCCGTGATTCAGGCCGTACGGGGGGTCAGTGCCGCTCCCCGCCGGTCAGCGCGTGGCGGACCAGCACCTTGGCGCCGGCCCGCTGGCCGCGCTTCAGGGCGCCCGGCAGCATGGTCAGCGCGTGCAGGCGGGAGGCGCTGCGGAACCGCGCCGCCCGGGCGGCCTTCGGCCAGCCGCGGGCGTCCATCCGCTCGGCCACGGCGTTGAAGTACCGCTCCGCCTCGGTGAACCGGGTGCCGGAGAAGGCCTGCACCGAGGACTCGCTGACGGCGTGCCGGCGGTACTGGAAGACGACGGTGGTGTTGTCCACCATCATCTGCTCGCCGCGCTCCAGCAGGTCGACGACCAGGGCCAGGTCCTGGATCACCGAGTACTCGTCGCGGAAGTTCACCGCGCGCAGCGCCTCGCCCCGCCAGCAGATCGACGGGAAGTAGAGCCAGTTGCCGCGCAGCACGCTCGCGGCCAGCTCCTCGCCGCCCATCAGCCGCCGGCCCTTGACGGTCGGGGCGTAGATCTTCTCCTTGACGTTGTCCGCCAGGCCGGAACGGGTGACGTCGCCGTTGCCGTCGATGACCTCGACGCCCGGCTGCACCATGCCCAGGTCCGGGTTGGCCTTGAGGATGCCCCGGACGGTCTCCAGGTAGTGCGGGTGCAGCAGGTCGTCGCAGCCCATGATGACCACGTGGTCGGCCGTGGACAGCTCCACGCACTTCTGGAAGTTCTTGGTGATGCCGAGGTTCTGCTCGTTGCGCAGGTAGCTCACCCGGTCGTCGCCGAGCTCGGCGAACCAGCCCGGGACGTCCGGCTCCCTGCCGTCGTCGATGACGGTCAGCCGGAAGTCCCGGTCGGTCTGCGCGAGGATGCTCCGCACCGCGGCCTGCATCAGCGCCACGTCGCCGTAGTACGGCAGCATGAACTCGAAGGTCGCCACGGGATCAGGCCTTGCTGCGGTCGACCGGCGCCGAGACCGGCAGGTCCAGGTCGAAGCGCTCCTCGTTCAGGCGGGCACCCTCGTTGATCGCCACGGTGCGCGCCAGGTCGGTGAGCTTCTTCTCCAGCGAGCGGAAGCGCAGGAAGGTGTTCAGGGTCAGGAAGCCCATCGCCAGCACCATCCCGTACAGCACCAGGTCGGTGCCGCGGCCGACGCCGAGCTGGTGGGCCAGCCAGGTCACGTCGGTGGGGCGCAGCACCGCGTAGATGTTCACGATCACGAAGACCGAGAACGCGATCCGCTTCCAGGCGCGGGTGTTGGCACGGTCCCAGCGCCGGATGAACATGTAGGCGAGAGTGACCGAGCCGAGAATGAGAACCAGCTGGATCCAGAAGAATTTCATCGGCGGCTACGCTCCCGCAGCGAGATGTCGAAGATGATGTTGACGCCGTTGATCAGGGACTGACCCTTGGCGCGAGAGTAGTCGGTGTACAGGATGTCCACCGGGAGCTCGGCGACCCGGAGGTCCGAGCCGGCGAGGAAGCTGACGATCTCCGACGCGTGCGCCATGCCGTTCATGGTGATCCGCAGCCGGGTGGCGGCCTCGCGGTTGAGCACGCGCAGACCGTTGTGGGCGTCGGTCAGCTTGAGCTTGCGCGCGGTCGGGCTGACGGTCGCCGCGGTGCGCAGGACGACCCGCTTGATCCACGGCACCTGCCCGTTCTGCTCGATGAAGCGCGAGCCGAGGACGACGTCCGTCTCGCCCTCCCGCAGCAGGGCGACCATCTTCTCGACGTCGGCGGTCTGGTGCTGGCCGTCCGCGTCGAAGGTGGCGAAGTACTTGGCGTCCGGCTGGGCCAGGGCGTAGGCGAGGCCGGTCTGGAGGGCGGCGCCCTGGCCGAGGTTGACCGGGTGGCGCACCAGGTGCGCGCCCGTCGCCATGATGTGCTTGGCCGAGTCGTCGCCGCTGCCGTCATCGACCACCACGATGTTCGGGAACGTCTTTCGCGCCCCCTCCACAACGTCGGCGATCACCTGGCCCTCGTTGTAGGCCGGGATCACCAGCCAAACATCGTCGTACTGGGACACGGAGGCTCCATGAATGGGGTCTGGCCCGCGCTGCTGCGCGGCGATCTGTAGATGGGGGGCGGACACGGTCAGTCACCGGCCGTCCGGCTGCTCAGCACCGCGGTGCCCGGATCCCCCGGCTGCTGGACGGGGCCGGCGGAATTCGTCGTCGAACGGGCGAAACTCTGCCTCAGGACCGCCAGCATACCGAGGACGGTGGCCACCGAACCCGCCGTGTACGCAACGACCACGCGGGTGGACACGTCGCCCGGCAGGAAGGTGATCCCGGCGAGGACCGCCGTACCGACCGCCCAGCAGAGCAGCTGAAGGTTGTGCCGCTTGAATACCATCAGCGCCTGGCCGAGCACCATCGCGAACATGTACGCCACGGTGCCGGCGGACATCCAGAAGAAGTCGAGGCAGCCGAGCACCGGCTTGGCGCCGAACAGCACCTGGATCAGCCACGGCCCGAGCGCGACGGCGGGGATGCCACCGAGCACGCCGAGCGCGCCCACCACGGCGCCGATCTTCTTGAGCATCCCGGTGAAGGCGGCGCGGTCCCCGACCGCGATCGCCGCGGAGAGGCCGTTCAGCAGCGAGGCCTGGAGCGAGCCGAAGACGAACAGCGGCACCCGGGCCAGCACCAGCGCGTTGAGCAGCGCGGCGATCAGCGCGGAGTCGGTGGGCGCGAGCAGCTTGGTGCTCACCACGGCCGCGTTCACCACGACCTGCGAGAGCAGCGTCGAGCAGATCAACAGGCCCAGCCCGGAGCAGAGTTCGGACCAGCCGACCTGCTCACCGGGCTTCACCGCGCGCAGCAGCGGCGGCAGCGTGACGATCGTGGCGAGGATCGGCGCGACGGCCAGGATCAGGCTGAAGGCGAGCGCGGAGTGCACCCCGGCGATGCCGCAGGCGAAGGCCAGGCCGATCCGCAGGCCGCCGTCCAGACCGAGCTGGGTGCCGTACGCGCCGAAGCGGCCGAGGCCGGCCAGCACGCCGCGGGTGAGGTAGCAGACGGCCATGCCGGTGAAGGCTCCGCCGAGGGCCAGCACCAGCGAGCGGTCGCCGTGGAACATCGCCCGGGCGATCGGGCCGGAGAGGGCGCCCAGGGCCAGCAGGGTCGCGCCGAGGATCCCGCCGGTGAGCAGGGTCGCCCGGCGCAGCACCGGCGCGGCGCCGTGGCCGAGCGCCGCGCGCGCCGCGACGATCCGGGTGAGCTCCTGCTCGATCGGGAAGAAGACGCCGATGCCGACGGACATCACGATCGTCCACAGCAGCGAGACGTTCGCCATGTCGTCGACCGACAGGCTGTGCCCCGCCACCCCGAGGTGGATGTAGGAGGCGGCACCCAGTACGACGGTGCCGCCGGCCACCGCCAGGGTCCCCGGCGGTAGCGCGGCAGCCACCTTCGTCAGCGCTTTCTTCACTGAGGTCTGTCACTCTCGGTGGTCCGGGCCGTGACGGCCAGTTCGGCGAAGACGGGTCGGGCCAGCGCCTCGGCCAGCATGGCCCGCCACTCGGGCAGCGGCGCCAGTCCGGCGGCGGCCCAGCGGTCGTGGGCCAGCACGCTGAAGGCCGGGCGGACGGCCGGGCGGACGAAGGCCTCCGACGTGGTCGGGCGGATCCGCTCCGGGTCCAGCCCGCTCAGCGCGTAGGTCTCGCGGGCCAGCCCGCACCAGGTGGTCCGGCCGCTCGCGGTGCCGTGGTAGACCCCGGCCGGGGCCTGCCCGGCGAGCGCGGCCCGGCCGAGCTCGACCAGGCGGCCGGCCAGCGCGTACGTCCAGGTCGGCTGGCCGTGCTGGTCGTCCACCACGTCCAGGGTGTCCCGCTGGGCGGCGAGCTTGAGCATGGTGGCCACGAAGTTCGGGCCGTGCTCGCCGTACAGCCAGGCGGTGCGCACCACGTAGCCGTGCTCGGGGAGCAGTTCGGCGACCGCCTGCTCCCCCACCAGCTTGCTGCGGCCGTAGGCGTTGACCGGCGCGGTCGGGGCGTCCTCCGGGCAGGGCTCGGTGGCGTCGCCCGGCAGGACGTAGTCCGTGGAGACGTGCAGCAGCCGCGCGCCGGCCTCGGCGCAGGCCGCGGCCAGGTGGCGCACGCCGGTGCCGTTGACGGCGAGGGCGGCGTCCTCCTCGGTCTCCGCCGCGTCGACGTTCGTCCACGCGGCGCAGTTGACCACGATGTCGTGGCCCTCGACGGCGGCCCGGACGGCCGCCGCGTCGGTGATGTCGAGGTCCGCCCGGCGCAGCGCGGTGATCTCGGCGGTCGCGTCGGCGCCGAGCACCGACAGCAGGTCCTGCCCGAGCATCCCGGCCGCGCCGGTGACCAACCAGCGCACGGGCGCGGCGGCGTTCGCGGTCACTTGGCCAGGGCCGCCTTCTGCTTCAGCGGCTCCCACCAGGCGCGGTTCTCGCGGTACCACGCGATGGTCGCGGCAAGGCCGTCCTCGAAGCGGACCTGCGGCTCGTAGCCGAGCTCCTCACGGATCTTGCTGATGTCGATGGAGTAGCGGAGGTCGTGGCCCTTGCGGTCCTCGACGTGCTCGACCATGTCCCAGCCGGCGCCGGCGGCCTCCAGCAGCAGGCCGGTCAGCTCCTTGTTGGTGGCCTCGGTGCCGCCGCCGATGTTGTAGACCTCGCCCGCGCGGCCGCCGCGCATGACCAGCTCGATGCCGCGGCAGTGGTCCGAGACGTGCAGCCAGTCGCGGATGTTGCCGCCGTCGCCGTACAGCGGCACCTTCTTGCCGTCGATCAGGTTGGTGGTGAACAGCGGGATGACCTTCTCCGGGAACTGGTAGTGCCCGTAGTTGTTGGAGCAGCGGGTCACCACGACGTCCATGCCGTGGGTGCGGTGGTACGCCAGCGCCAGCAGGTCGGAGGAGGCCTTGGAGGCCGAGTACGGGGAGTTGGGCTCCAGCGGCCAGGTCTCCGTCCAGGAGCCCTCGCTGATCGAGCCGTACACCTCGTCGGTGGAGATGTGGACGAAGCGGCCGACACCGTGCTTGCGGGCGGCGTCCAGGAGGACCTGGGTGCCCACGACGTTGGTCAGCACGAACGGGCCCGCGCCGGCGATCGAGCGGTCCACGTGCGACTCGGCGGCGAAGTGCACCACCACGTCGTGGCCCGGCATGACCTGGTCGACGGCGTCCGCGTCGCAGATGTCGCCCTGGACGAAGGTGTAGCCCTTGTGGTCGGCCACCGGAGCGAGGTTCTCCAGGACGCCCGAGTAGGTGAGCTTGTCAAAGACCGTGATACGGGCGTTCTCGTCCGCTCCGAGGAGCTGACGGACGAACTCCGAACCGATGAATCCGGCGCCGCCGGTCACGAGGATGCGCATAATGCGCGTAGTCTACCGCCGCCCGAACGCCCTCCCGACCCGGCCCCTCCCGCGTTCACGGATCTCGAATAGGGTGCACCCATGCGTGGAATCCTCCTGGCCGGCGGCACCGGCTCGCGGCTGTGGCCCCTGACCCGTGCGGTGTCGAAGCAGCTCCTCCCGGTCTTCGACAAGCCGATGATCTACTACCCCCTCTCGACCCTGGTGATGGCCGGGATCAGCGAAATCCTGATCATCACCACCCCGAACGACCGGGACCAGTTCGAACGGCTGCTGGGCGACGGTTCCCAGTTCGGCCTGAAGCTCCAGTACGCCGTCCAGGAGAAGCCCGAGGGCATCGCCCAGGCCTTCGTGCTCGGCGCGGACTTCATCGGCGACGAGCCGGTGGCCCTGATCCTCGGCGACAACATCTTCCACGGCACCGGCCTGGGCACCGCGCTCACCGAGCACTCCGACATCAAGGGCGGCCGGGTCTTCGCGTACCCGGTGGCCGACCCGACCGCCTACGGCGTGGTCGAGTTCGACGAGACCGGCCAGGTCATCTCCATCGAGGAGAAGCCGGCCGAGCCCAAGTCCCGGTACGCCGTCCCCGGCCTGTACTTCTACGACAACCGGGTCGTCGAGATCGCCCGCACCCTGGAGCCGAGCGCCCGCGGCGAGCTGGAGATCACCGCCGTCAACGACGCCTACCTGCGCACCGGCGACCTGCACGTGACGATCCTCGACCGCGGCACCGCCTGGCTGGACACCGGCACGTTCGTGTCGATGGTCCAGGCCTCGGAGTTCGTCCGGGTCATCGAGGAGCGCCAGGGCTTCAAGATCGGCTGCATCGAGGAGGCGGTCTGGCGGGCCGGGCTGATCGACGACGCCCAGCTGCGCGAGCTCGCCGAGCCGCTGCTGAAGAGCGGCTACGGCCAGTACCTGCTGGGCCTGCTCGAAGAGGCGGCCGCCAAGTGAAGTTCCGCGAGCTCTCCATCGAGGGCGCCTTCGAGGTCATCCCGCAGGTGCACGGCGACTCCCGCGGCCACTTCACCGAGTGGTACCGCTTCGACCTCCTCTCCGAGGTCGTCGGCCACCCGCTGGACCTGGCCCAGGCCAACCTGTCGCTGTCCGCCAAGGACGTCGTGCGCGGCATCCACTTCGCCGACGTCCCGCCCGGCCAGGCCAAGTACGTGGCCTGCACCCGCGGCGCGGTGCTGGACGTCGTCGTGGACCTGCGGGTCGGCTCGCCGTCCTTCGGGAAGTGGGAGTTCGTCCGGCTGGACGACACCGAGCGCAAGGCCGTCTACATCCCGGAGGGCCTCGGCCACGGCTTCTGCGCGCTGACCGACGACGCCACGCTGACCTACCTCTGCTCGGCGACGTACAACCCGACCGGCGAGCACGGCGTGCACCCGCTGGACCCGGAGCTGGGCATCGAGTGGCCGACCGACGCCCCGCAGCTGTCCGCCCGCGACGCGGTGGCGCCCACCCTCGCGGAGGCCCTCGCCGGCGGCCTGCTGCCGGACTACCAGGCCTGCAAGGCCTACACGGAGTCGCTGCGCAAGCAGTAGCGGTTCCCGGCCCACCCGGAGGGGGCGCGTGCTGCGGCACGCGCCCCCTCCGGCGTTCCCGGGCTCAGTGCTCCCGGAAGACCCACACCCTGGCCAGCACGAACCGGACCACCGTGGCGAGGCCGTTGGCCACCACCAGGCCCGTCACCTCGACCGCCCGGGAGGCCTGCGGCACCGCCACGTCCAGCAGCGCCAGGGCCCCGCTGGACAGGCCCAGCCCGATCAGGAACGCCACCCCGCCCTGCAACTGGTGGCGCACCGCGCCCTGGGAGCCGGTGATGCCGAAGGTGAAGCGGCGGTTGGCCGCGGTGTTGGCCACCGCGCTGACCGCCAGCGCGACCAGGTTGGCCACCTGCGGCGAGGCGACCAGCCGCAGCAGCACGAACAGCGCCAGGCAGAAGACGGTGCTCAGCACCCCGATGACGAGGAAGGACGGCAGCTGCCGGCGGACCGGCCGCGCCGCCGCGGCGGCCTCGTCGCCCCCGTCCCGGTCGGCGGAGACGGCCCCGTTCACGCGCCCGCCCCGTACCGGTCCGGCTCCTCCGCCGAGTCGTAGCCGACGAAGTACGCCGGGCGGGCCTGGACGGCCGAGTAGATCCGGCCGACGTACTCGCCCAGCAGGCCGACGCAGACCAGCTGCACCGCGCCGATGAAGAGCATCCCTATGAACAGCGAGGACCAGCCCGGCACGGTGGAGCCGACGGCGTACGCGACGGTGGTGTAGAGCGCCAGCAGGATGCAGACCAGGAAGCTGAACAGCCCGAGCCAGGTGGCCAGCCGCAGCGGGGCGGCGGAGAAGTTGGTGACGCTGTCGAGCGCGAGCCGGACCATCTTCGAGAGCGGGTAGTGGCTGCTGCCCGCGACCCGCTCCTCGCGCACGTAGACCACCTCGCCGCTGGGGAAGCCCAGCCAGGGCACGAGCAGGCGGTAGACCGGCTGGTGCTCGGGCATCGCCTTGAGCGCGTCCACCGCGGCCCGGGAGAGCAGCCGGAAGTCGCCGGCCTGGTTGGGCATCCGCTGGCCGACCAGCCTGCGCATCAGCCGGTAGTAGCCGCCGGCGGTGTGCCGCTTGAAGAAGGTGTCGGTGCCGCGGTCCCCGCGCACGCCGTAGACGATGTCCAGGCGCTGCTCGCGGGCGAGCTCCAGCATCTCCGGGATCTTCTCCGGCGGGTCCTGGAGGTCGGCGTCGATGGAGACCACGTAGTCGCCGAAGGAGCGGTGCAGGCCGGCGGTGAGCGCGGCCTGGTGCCCGGAGTTGCGGGCGAAGCGCACGATGCGGAACTCCGGCCAGTCCTGGCGGATCTTCTGCATCAGCACCGGGGTGACGTCGGTGCTGCCGTCGTCGACGCCGACCACCTCGTAGGCCACGCCGAGCCCGTCGAGGATCGGCCGCAGCCGCTCGACGGTCAGCGGGAGCGCCTCCTGCTCGTTGTAGATAGGCATCACGACCGACAACAGCGGTGCCGTTGACATGCGTTGGTCCCACTTTCCGCGACGGCGGGGCTGGTTGGTGGCCCGACCATAACAGTCGGCGATGAGCTGCCGGTGAGAGGCGGCCCGCTCCGGTGAACTGCCCGTGGGACGCCGAAGGGCCCCGCGCACCGAACGGTGCGCGGAGCCCTTCGAACCGAGCCTGTACGACAGGCAGGTCGGATACCCGAATTACTTCAGGATCTTGGTGACCTGGCCGGCGCCGACGGTGCGGCCACCCTCACGGATGGCGAACTTGAGGCCCTCCTCCATGGCGATCGGCTGGATCAGCGCGACGGTCATGGCGGTGTTGTCGCCCGGCATGACCATCTCGGTGCCCTCGGGGAGGGTCACGACGCCGGTCACGTCCGTGGTACGGAAGTAGAACTGCGGGCGGTAGTTGTTGAAGAACGGGGTGTGGCGGCCACCCTCGTCCTTCGACAGGATGTAGGCCTGGGCCTCGAACTCGGTGTGCGGGGTGACCGAGCCCGGCTTGATGATGACCTGGCCGCGCTCGACGTCCTCGCGCTTGATGCCGCGGAGCAGCAGACCGACGTTCTCGCCGGCCTGGCCCTCGTCGAGCAGCTTGCGGAACATCTCGATGCCGGTGACCGTGGTGGTGGTCTTGGTCTCCTTGATGCCGATGATGTCGACAGTCTCGTTGACCTTCAGGATGCCGCGCTCGATGCGACCGGTGACGACGGTGCCACGACCGGTGATCGTGAAGACGTCCTCGATCGGCATCAGGAACGGCTGGTCCACGGCGCGGGCCGGGGTCGGGATGCTCTCGTCGACGGCCTTCATCAGGCCGAGGAGCTTCTGGCCCCACTCGGCGTCGCCCTCGAGGGCCTTCAGCGCGGAGACGCGGACGACCGGCAGGTCGTCGCCCGGGAACTCGTACTCGGAGAGCAGCTCGCGGACCTCGAGCTCGACGAGCTCCAGGATCTCCTCGTCGTCCACCATGTCGGCCTTGTTCAGGGCGACGACGATGTACGGAACGCCGACCTGGCGGGCCAGGAGGACGTGCTCCTTGGTCTGCGGCATCGGGCCGTCGGTGGCGGCGACCACCAGGATGGCGCCGTCCATCTGGGCGGCACCGGTGATCATGTTCTTGATGTAGTCAGCGTGACCCGGGCAGTCGACGTGCGCGTAGTGACGGTCCTCGGTCTGGTACTCGACGTGCGCGATCGAGATGGTGATACCGCGCTGCCGCTCCTCCGGGGCCTTGTCGATCTGGTCGAACGGCGTGAAGGGGTTCAGGTCCGGGTACGCGTCGTGCAGCACCTTGGTGATGGCCGCGGTCAGCGTGGTCTTGCCGTGGTCGATGTGACCGATGGTGCCGATGTTGACGTGGGGCTTCGTCCGCTCGAACTTCGCCTTCGCCACTGAGTCCTCCTGAGGACAGTTCCTGTACGCCGTGCTGACGCCAGTTGGTCTTTGATCGGTTTTGGTGCGGGTTGTCCGGAGGACATCCCGTGCCGTCCCGCTGGTGGGGGGGCCGGAGGCTCCCCGGGTGGATCCGACCGGATCCACCCGGGTTGCCTCCTAATAGCCTAAGGCTTCGCTATCGTCCCGATTATCGGGACGTCACTCGCCCTTGGCCTTGGCGATGATGTCGTCCGCCACGTTCTTCGGAACCTCGGCGTACGAGTCGAACTGCATCGAGTAGCTCGCGCGACCAGAGGTCTTGCTGCGCAGGTCACCGACGTAGCCGAACATCTCGGAGAGGGGCACCAGCGCCGTGACGACGCGGGCACCGTGACGCTCGTCCATGGACCGGATCTGGCCACGGCGAGAGTTGATGTCGCCGATCACGTCGCCCATGTAGTCCTCGGGCGTCGTGACCTCGACGGCCATCATCGGCTCGAGGAGGACCGGCTTGGCCTTCTTCGCGCCTTCCTTGAAGGCCATCGAGCCGGCGATCTTGAACGCGAGCTCGGACGAGTCGACGTCGTGCGCCTGGCCGTCCAGCAGCTTCACGCGGACACCCTGCAGCGGGTAGCCGGCGAGGATGCCGAACTCCATGGCCTCCTGGCAACCGGCGTCGACCGACGGGATGTACTCGCGCGGAACGCGACCACCGGTGACGAGGTTGACGAACTCGTAGCCCTCGGCCTGCTCGAGCGGCTCGATCGCGATCTGCACCTTGGCGAACTGACCGGAACCACCGGTCTGCTTCTTGTGGGTGTAGTCGATGCGCTCGACCGCCTGGCGGATGGTCTCGCGGTACGCGACCTGCGGCTTGCCGACGTTGGCCTCGACCTTGAACTCACGGCGCATGCGGTCGACCAGCACCTCGAGGTGCAGCTCGCCCATGCCCGCGATGATGGTCTGGCCGGTCTCCTCGTCCGTGTTGACCTGGAAGGACGGGTCCTCCTCGGCGAGACGCTGGATGGCGACACCCAGCTTCTCCTGGTCACCCTTGGACTTGGGCTCGATCGCGACGCGGATGACCGGGGCCGGGAAGTCCATGGACTCCAGGATGACCGGGTTCTTCTCGTCGGACAGCGTCTCACCGGTGGTGGTCTGCTTCAGGCCCATGACGGCGATGATGTCGCCGGCGCCCACCGAGTCGATCTCCTCACGCTTGTTCGCGTGCATGCGGTAGATCTTGCCGATGCGCTCCTTCTTGCCCTTGACGGCGTTCAGCACCGAGGTGCCGGACTCCAGGCGGCCCGAGTAGACCCGGACGAAGGTGAGCTTGCCGAGGTGCGGGTCCGACATGATCTTGAACGCGAGCGCGGCGAGCGGCTCGTCGTCCGAGGCCTTGCGGGAGATCTTGACGGTGTCGTCGCCCGGCTTGGTGCCCTCGATGGACTCGATGTCCAGCGGGGACGGCAGGTACTTGACGACGGCGTCGAGCAGGGGCTGGACGCCCTTGTTCTTGAAGGCGGTACCGCAGAAGATCGGGGTGAAGTCCGAGTTCAGGGTGCCCTTGCGGATCGCGTCCTGCAGCAGCTCGACCGGGATCTCCTCGCCCTCCAGGGCGAGCTCCATGATCTCGTCGCTGACGTTCGAGACCGTGTCGATGAGCGCCTCGCGGTACTCGTCGGCCTGCTCCTGCAGCTCGGCCGGGATGTCGACGACGTCGTACATCTCGCCCTTGGCGGCCTCGGCGGACCAGACCAGCGCCTTCATGCGGACCAGGTCGACGACGCCCTGGAAGTCCGACTCGGCACCGATCGGGAGCTGCATGACCAGCGGGGTGGCGCCGAGGCGGTCCACGATGGTCTGGACGCAGAAGAAGAAGTTCGCGCCCGTGCGGTCCAGCTTGTTGATGAAGCAGATGCGCGGGACGCCGTAGCGGTCAGCCTGCCGCCACACGGTCTCGGACTGGGGCTCGACACCGGCGACACCGTCGAACACCGTCACGGCACCGTCGAGGACGCGCAGCGAACGCTCCACCTCGACGGTGAAGTCGACGTGACCCGGGGTGTCGATGATGTTGATGGTGTTGTCGACGCCGTCGACGGTCCAGTGACAGGTCGTCGCGGCCGACGTGATCGTGATGCCGCGCTCCTGCTCCTGCTCCATCCAGTCCATGGTGGCAGCGCCATCGTGGACCTCACCGATCTTGTACGAGACACCGGTGTAGAACAGGATCCGCTCGGTGGTGGTGGTCTTGCCCGCGTCGATGTGCGCCATGATCCCGATGTTGCGGACCCTGGCGAGGTCAAGGGAGGTTGCAGCCATGGTGGCTCGTTCTCTCTCTGTCTAGTGACGGGGTACGGACTACCAGCGGTAGTGCGCGAAGGCCTTGTTGGACTCGGCCATCTTGTGGGTGTCCTCGCGACGCTTCACGGAAGCGCCCAGGCCGTTGCTGGCGTCGAGGATCTCGTTCATCAGGCGCTCGGTCATGGTCTTCTCGCGACGGGCGCGGGAGTAACCGACCATCCAGCGCAGCGCCAGGGTGCTGGCGCGGCCCGGACGGACCTCGACCGGAACCTGGTAGGTCGCGCCACCGACACGGCGGGACTTGACCTCGAGGGCCGGCTTGACGTTCTCCAGCGCGCGCTTCAGCGTCACGACCGGGTCCGAGCCGGTCTTCTCACGGACGCCCTCGAGGGCGCCGTAGACGATCCGCTCGGCGGTGGAGCGCTTGCCGTGCAGCAGGATCTTGTTGACCAGCTGGGTGACGACCGGGGAGCCGTAAACCGGGTCGATGATGACCGGGCGCTTCGGGGCGGGGCCCTTACGAGGCATTCTTACTTCTCCTTCTTGGCGCCGTAGCGGCTGCGGGCCTGCTTGCGGTTCTTGACACCCTGGGTGTCGAGCGAACCGCGGATGATCTTGTAGCGGACACCAGGAAGGTCCTTCACACGACCACCGCGCACCAGCACGATGGAGTGCTCCTGCAGGTTGTGGCCCTCGCCCGGGATGTAAGCGGTGACCTCGATCCCGCTGGTGAGGCGCACACGGGCGACCTTGCGGAGAGCCGAGTTCGGCTTCTTCGGGGTGGTCGTGTACACACGCGTGCAGACCCCACGGCGCTGCGGGGAGCCCTTCAGCGCGGGAGTCTTGTTCTTCTCGACCTTGTCCTGCCGGCCCTTTCGGACCAGCTGCTGGATCGTAGGCACCGTTTCTCCGTTTTCTGTGTGCCAAGGCTTGGTGGAACTAACCTGCGGTGTCTCCCTCGCACACGACCCCGTGATCGACCCACGCGGTCGGGTGTGTTGGGCTTGTTACGACACGGAATCCCATGGCTGATGTACAGCGACGGCGCTCTACGCGCGGCGCGCTGGGAAGCGCTCCGGCTCGGCGCGGCGACCGGTGTGCATGCACGCACAAGGACCCGGGGACACCCCAGGCACAAGGTCAGAGCGTACCTAGCGCATGGGGCGCGGTCAAAACAAATGCAACGCCGCAGGTCGCGGGGCTCGCGCCGGAAGCGGCCCGGGAACCGGGCCGACGCGGGGCTCCTTACCACAGCCGGGCAGCCCCCGCACGGCGACCCTACGCCTCCGCGTGGGCCCCGGCGAGCCGGGGCGGGTCCTGGCTGGCGTCGCCGCCGGCCGCCCCCGCCGACGACGGCAGCGGGCGGTCCCGGTTGTCCGCCACCGCCGTGAACAGCCCCAGGGCGAGCGCGGCCAGGCTGTACACCGCCAGCCACAGCATCCAGGTGCCGGGCGGGGACCAGTGGGCCGGGTTGATCAGCAGCGGGCCGGTGCTGCCCACCGTGTTGCGGCGCAGCGCCCAGAGGAAGGCCGCGGCGTTGACCAGGGACAGCGAGAAGCCGGAGATCACCAGCAGCCGGCGCCAGGCGAAGCCGCCCCAGGGCAGCCGCTCGTGGCAGATCGCGGCGCACAGGATCGGCAGGCCGACGGCGAACGGCAGCAGGTAGCGGCCCTGCCAGATCATGCCCAGCTGACGGGCCTGCATGGCCTGGGCGACTATCGGTATCACGACGATGCCGAGCATCACCCCGACGATCGCCAGGGCGTCGCGGAACCGTGCGTAGCAGAGCGCGAACATCGCCAGCGCGAGCACCACCCCGCACCAGACCAGCAGCGTCGCGGCCGGCGCCTCGGCGTCCAGCCAGCCGAAGTAGCCGATCATCTGCTTCATGTACAGCAGGCCGAAGTCGAAGGTCTTCCGGGCCGCGGCCAGCGGGGTGAGGTCGCTCGGGGTGTTGATGACCGAGTTGTCCGGGTGGCTCGACGACCAGAGCAGGGCCACCACCGCCGACGCGGCGCCCAGGGCGCCCCAGAGCCAGGTCACCCTGCGGCGGAGCACTTCGCGCACGGCTCCCTTCTGGCTGAGCAGCAGCGCGAAGAACAGGGCCCCGGCGAACCAGATCACGCCCAGCGGGCGGATGCTGATGAGCACCAGGGCGCCGATCCCCAGCCGGGCCAGCCGGCGGTTCAGCAGGTACGGGTCCGGGTTCATCAGCATCGGCAGCCCGGCGCTCCAGACCAGGATGCCCGCCGCGATCTCCGGGCCGCTCGGGTTGACCATGCCGAACAGGAACAGCGCCATCGGCGTGGCCGCGGTGACCACCCCGAGCAGGGTGAAGGACCGCCGCCGCCACTCCGCCGCCGAGACCACCGCGCTCGCCACCAGGGCGGAGCAGATCAGCGCCGACATCAGGCGCATCAGGTAGAAGGCCTTCGCACCGGGGACCAGCAGGCTCGGCCAGCCCACCGCGAAGTAGTACGCCGGGTGGTAGCGGCCGGCCGCGGTGGTCACCAGGGTCTCCCCCGGCCGGTCGATCAGCCGCGGCGCGCAGGAGGCCGGGGTCTCGGACCTGAAGACGTAGCAGGAGTTGACGTCCTTGAGGTCCTGGTAGATCCGCGGGAGCTCGACCCCGGTCTCGGCGAACTGGCCTTCGATGCCGCCCACCAGGTGCGGGACCATGACCTCGCGGCCCTCGACCTGGCCGCGGGCGACGGCGGCGGCCCGGATGAGGTGGGCGTGCTCGTCCGGCGAGGCGCCGACCGGGGTGGCGATCGACCAGGACGCGCTCAGGGCGAACAGGATCGCGAACGCCACGGCCCACAGTCGCCTCGGCGAGGAGACGAGCCGGTCGGCGAGGCTCTTGACGGCGGTGATCATCATCAGGATTGGGCCTTTGGGTCAGTTCGGGCTCGTGGGCGGGAACTGGTTACTTGATCATGCTCTGCCATGACTGGTCACCGGTCTTCGAACAGTGCCCACCCGGCGCGAACTTCGGGCAGGTGCCGTCGAGGTTCTGCATGGTGTGCGACACCCACGGCAGGATGCGGTAGGTGTTCTCCTTCGCCGGCAGGTAGCGGTCCGACATCGACGACGAGACCGTACCGAACAGGAAGAGGAGAGCGAACAGCGTACCGACGACCGCGGCGTGCGGGCCGGGCAGGGGCGTACCGGCGAGTCCCCCGCTCCCGGCGGTCCCGGCGGCCTCCGCGGCCTGCGGAGCCCGTCGGCGCTCGGCCAGCCGCAGCGACACCAGGTGGACCAGCAGCGCGCACAGCAGCAGGCCGCAGTACAGCAGCTGGTTGTTGGTCCGGGTGTAGAGCTGGACCGTCTGCGTCTCGTACATGTGCGAGGCGATGTACATCCGCATCACCCAGGCGCTCGCGAACATGCAGCTGATGGTGACGACCACCGGCTTGCGGATGCCCAGCCAGAGCGCGGCGCCCAGTGCGACGAACATCACCACGGCGAACAGGTCCATGCCGCCGAACTCGCCGGGGACGGGCCAGTCGCCCACCTTGCCCGGCATGTCGGTGCGCCACATCAGGAAGTACGCCGGGTCGGTGAAGTTGTCGAAGCGGAAGTTGGAGTCCTTGGTGTCCTGGCCGTCCGTCAGCATGGTCACCAGGTAGCCGCCGCAGACCAGCAGGAACGCGCCCACGGTGGTGGCGAGGTAGACCAGGCCCTTGAGCCGGTTGTCGTGCCAGGGGAAGTACATCAGCGCCGCGACCACCACGCCGATGGCGCTCCACAGGAACCAGCCGGAGTAGGTGAGGAACAGCAGGCCCAGCAGCGCGCCGAAGCAGGCCGCCTTCACCAGCAGCGCCCGCCAGCCGTCCGTGCCGCTGCGCCGCAGGTGGACCACCACGGCGACCAGGACGGGCACCAGGACCACCAGCACGGTCTGGCTGTACGGCTTGTAGGCGTCGATCAGCGCGAAGGCCGGCAGCACGCCGAAGGCGAGCGCGCGGACCGGGCTGAGCAGCATCCGCCAGGAGAGGTAGACCAGCGGGCCGAACGCGGCGGCACCGAGGATCTGGAGGTCCTTGAAGGCGTACGCGGTGTTGCCGCCGCGGAACCACTCGGCGTAGTAGCCCAGGGTGTAGAGCGGCGCCGGCGGGTAGACCGGCGAGCCCGAGGGCTGGCCGTTCGCCACGGCGTGGGCCCACTCGACGATGCGTCCGCTGTCGCCGTTCAGGCCGAACATCGGCCAGGGCGTGCCGAGCAGCGCCATCACCGCGCCGGCCGCCACGAAGCCGCTGGCCAGGCCCGCGATGGCGGCCGCGGAGAACCGGGCCACCAGGCCGAAGTGCCGGCCGGAGCGCAGGCGCATCGCGAGCACGACCGCGCCGAGCAGGAGGAAGCCGATGACCGCGAACCGCAGCTGGAGCGCGGCGAGGCCGCTCACCTGGGCGATCCGGTCCAGCGGGTCCATGTGGAAGCCGCTCGCCATCACGGGGAGCAGCAGGGCCGCCCCGAAGGCGACCAGCGCCTCGCCCGCGAGCAGCGCCGGGGCCGACTTCCGGAGCCGAGCCACGGAACGGCCCGCCGATCCCCGGACCAGCGAACGCCCTCCGATCGTCGGGATCCTGGAGGCCTCTTCGGCACTGACTGTCACTGGTACGGTCCTCAGCTCGTGGTCTCTCGCGCGGCCCGCCCGGC
This sequence comes from Kitasatospora sp. NPDC018619, assembly GCF_044391605.1. Lineage (NCBI taxonomy): Bacteria > Bacillati > Actinomycetota > Actinomycetes > Kitasatosporales > Streptomycetaceae > Kitasatospora > Kitasatospora sp. NPDC018619. The sequence goes on along the minus strand of NZ_JBISAI010000003.1, from coordinate 244,506 downwards.
CCTTCGGCGTCGGCCGGTGGCGGAGAACGTACTGCTTCCCGGGCGCGCGACGGCAGCCCCGGGCATCATAGGTCCTCCGCCTGGGGAAGACCCCATCGGCGGACGGACGGATCCCCCCGCGAGGCACCGGGCCGGGCAGGCCTCAGGCGGCGCCGAGCAGGATCATCAGGGTCCAGAACGCGCAGCCCAGGTAGCCGAAGACCAGGCCGAGCACGGCCGCCCAGTCGCCGTCCATGTCGCGGCGGCGGATCTCCGCGCGGGCGATGTGGCCGGTGATCACGGCGGGCGCGGAGAGGAAGAACAGGCTGGCCACCAGGGAGACCACGGCGAGCGCGTTGGTCTGGCGGCGGGCCGGGGGCGGCGGGACGGCCAGGAAGGTGGCCGGAACGGGGGTGACGGCGGCCGGCGCCGTCATCGGCCCGGAGGGCAGGTCGGCCACCAGCGCGGCCAGCTGACCGTAGGTCTGCGCCGCGGCCACCGCCTCGTGGCGCTGCTCGTACTCCTGGACGGTGAGCCGCCCCTCGGCGAACGCGGCCTTGAGCACGTCGACCGTGCGGTCCCGGTCGGCGTGGCCCGCCCGCATCGCGGCCTGTGAGGACACCGCGGGCACGGGCGCGGGCGGCCAGCCCCCCGCCGGCTGCTTGCCGGGCGGGTAGCCGGCCCCGGGCTCGCCCCATGGTTGTACGGACATCCGCCACCTCCCGGTAGCGCGGCACCCCCGCGCACGTCACTGCTCCCTCATAGTGCAGGACGAACAGCCGAGCTGAGTAGTTGCCGAATCGGCCCAGTCGTCGGCGGGAAGGATCGGACCGGGCGGCGCGTCTCACCCGTTCGGCGGACACTCTCAGGGGATGCTCAACTCGGACGACAACCCGTTCGGGCGATGACAGGCTGACTCCCGAGCGACGCTCCGCCACGACCTCCGCCACCACCACGAGCAGAGAAGGACCCCCATGCAGGCCTCCGCGCCGCCCTCCCCCGGCCTCCCCGGGCCGGGAACCCCGTCCGCCGTCAGCATCCAGGGGCTCTGGAAGCACTTCGGCACCCAGGCCGCGGTGGCCGGGCTGAGCCTGGAGCTGCCGGCCGGGGCGTTCATCGGCCTGGTCGGGCCCAACGGCGCCGGCAAGACCACCACGCTGTCGATGGTCACCGGGCTGCTCCGGCCCGACCAGGGCACCGTCCTGGTGCACGGCGCCGACGTCTGGGCGGACCCGGTCGCCGTCAAGGCCCGGATCGGCATCCTGCCCGAGGGCCTGCGGATGTTCGAGCGGCTCAGCGGGCGCGAGCTGCTCCAGTACACCGGGCGGCTGCGCGGCCTGCCCGGCGCCGAGGTGGACCGGCGGGCCGAGGAGCTGCTGGCCGTCCTGGACCTCGGCCGGGACGCCGACAAGCTGGTCGCCGACTACTCCACCGGCATGCGCAAGAAGATCGGCCTGGCCGCCGCACTGCTGCACAACCCGGACGTGCTGTTCCTGGACGAGCCCTTCGAGGGCGTCGACCCGGTCTCCGCCCAGACCATCCGCGGCGTGCTCAAGCGGTACGCGGCGGCCGGTTCCACGGTGGTCTTCTCCAGCCACGTGATGGAGCTGGTCGAGCAGCTCTGCGACTGGGTCGCGGTGGTCAACGCCGGCCGGGTGATCGCCCAGGGCCCGCTGGACTCCGTCCGGGGCGGGCGCAGCCTGCACGAGGCCTTCCTGGAGCTGATCGGCGTCCGCGAGGACGACGGGCAGGCGCTCGGCTGGCTCGGCGGCGGGCAGTGAGCGCCGTGTCCGGGCCCGCGTCCGTGTCCGGGCCCGCCCCCTCGTCCTCGCCCGCGTCCGCGTCCGCACCGGTGCCCGACGGGCGGACGGTCGTCCGCGCCCTGGTGGCGCTCAAGCTGCGGCTGCTGCGCAACGGGCTGCGGCGCAGCCCCGGCCGGACGGCCGTCTACGTGATCGGCGGTGTCCTGGGGCTGGCCCTCGCGGCCGGCGTCGCCGTCGCCATGGCCGCGCTGAACGGGCGCTACGCGGGCTCCGGGGACGCCGGGGTGATGCTGCTCGGCGTGCTGACCGTGGGCTGGGCAGCGCTGCCGCTGTTCCTCTTCTCCAGCGACGAGAGCGCCGACCCGACCCGGCTGACCATGCTGCCGCTGCGGCCCGGCCCGCTGCTGCGCGGCTCGCTGCTGGCCGCGCTGGTCGGGCCGGGGCCGCTGACCACCCTGGTGCTGGTGACGGCCGCGGTGCTGTCCGGCGCCCGCGGCGGGGCCTCGGCCGCGCTCGCCGTGCTCGGCGTGCCGCTCGCCGCGCTCTGCCTGGTCACCCTCTCCCGGGCGGTCGCGGCGGGCAACGCCCGGATGCTCTCCAGCCGGCGCGGCAAGGACTTCGCGATCTTCGGCGGGCTGGCCTTCGCGCTCCTGGTGCAGGTCGCCAACGTCGGCTCGCAGAGCATCCTCGGCCGGCGCGGCGGGCCGATCGACCTCACCCCGCTGAAGCCGGTCGCCTCGGTGCTGCGCTGGATCCCGCCGATCAGCGCGGCGGACGCGCCGCGCACCGCCGGCGAGGGCCGGTACGGGCTGGCGCTGCTCCAGCTCACCGCGGCCGCCGGGCTGCTGGCGCTGCTGCTGCGCTGGTGGCGGCGGAGCCTCCAGGAGCTGATGGTCACCGCCGACTCCTCGACCCTGGAGGTGGCCCGCGGGGTGCAGAACTCGCGCGGCTGGGGCTTCCTGCCCCCGGGCCGGACGGGCGCGGTGATGCAGCGGCACCTGCGGTACGCCTGGCGCGAGCCGCGGGCCAAGGCCGCGCTGTTCACCAGCATCGGCATGACGCTGGTGGTCTGCGTGCTGTCGATGGTCCAGGGCTGGGCGAGCGTCTACCTGCTGGCGATGACCGGGGTGTTCCTCGGGCTCCAGATGCTCAACCTGTTCGGCATGGACGGCTCGGCGTTCTGGATGGTCGCCGCGACGCTGCGCACGCCCGCCGACGCCCGCGCCGAGCTGCGCGGCCGGGCGTACGCGGTGCTGTCGTACGCGGTCCCGGTGACGGTGGTGCTCGGGCTGGTGCTGGCGGCCGTCACCGGCCGGTGGGGCGAGCTGCCGGCCGCGCTCGGGCTGGCGCTGGCACTGCTCGGCTGCGGGATCGCGCTGGGCGCGGTGTTCAGCGTGCTGGCGCCGTACACCATGCCGGCCGACAGCAACCCGATGCGCAACGCCGCCCCGGGGCAGGGCGGGCTGATCCTGCTCAACCAGTTCGGCTCGATGGTGGGCGTCGCCGTGCTGGCGCTGCCGGTCGTCGGCTACCTCGCCTGGGCGCTGGTCTCCGGCGGGCCGAGCTGGCCGGTGCTGCCGGCCGGCCCGCTGTACGGGGCCCTGGTCGCGGCGCTCGGCGTCCGGGTGGCGGCGGGCCGCCTCCTGGAGCGCGCCCCGGAGATCCTCGCCAAGGCCATCGAGCGCTGAGCTCCTCCGGGCGGCCGCCGGCGGCCTGAGCTCCTCCGGGCGGCCGCCGGCGCGGCTCCGGCATCATGGGCAGGAGGAAACGGGCCGTCGAGGAGAGCAGGGACACGCCGTGGGCGAGCACGCGCAGCAGGCCGGGACCGCCGGGCCGCTGCTGGAGCAGGCGGTGCGGGCGGTGCTGACGGCCCCGGAGGAGTCGCTGGACCTCGCCCTGGACACCGGGGCCTCGCTGCTGGCCGCCTCGGCCGGGCAGTGGCCGGAGGTCAGCCGGGCGCTGCTGGCCCACGCGGACACCGCGGTCGGCCGCTGCTGGTCCGCGGGGTGGCGGCCGGCCGACCTGGCCCGGGTGGTGCGGCGCGAGCTGAAGCCCGTCCACCTGGCCCTCGCGGTCGACCTGATCGCCGCCGAGGCCCGCCGCCACCCCGCGGCCGCCCTGGACCGGCGCTGGCGCGAGCAGCTGCGCGAGCTGGAGGCCGAGGTGTGGTGGTCCGGCGACGACGGGTACCTCGGCGCCTTCGCCGAGCGGCAGCGGCTGGACCGCTTCGCGCTCGCCACCGCCGCCCTGGAGCTGCTGCGCACCTGGGGGCGGCTGCCGCCGATCGCCCCGGTGGGGCCCGCCCCCGGGCAGGCCGTACGGCCGCAGGGCCCGGCGCCGACGGCCGGCGAGCCGCGGATGCTGGCGCGGATCCGGGCGCTGCTGGCCAAGGCGGAGTCCACCGAGTACCCGGAGGAGGCCGAGGCGCTGACCGCCAAGGCCCAGCAGCTGATGGCGCAGCACAGCATCGACGAGGCGCTGCTGGCCGCGGCCGGGGCCGACCGGGACGCCCCGGCGGCGCTGCGGATCGGGGTGGACAACCCGTACGAGGGCCCCAAGACGATGCTGCTGGACGCGGTCGCGGCGGCCAACCGGTGCCGGGTGGTGTGGGCGAAGGAGTTCGGCTTCTGCACCGTGGTCGGCTTCGACGGCGACCTGGACGGCGTCGAGCTGCTCTACACCTCGCTGCTGGTGCAGGCCACCCACGCGCTCAACCGGGCGGGCGCCCGCAAGGACTCCCGCAGCAAGGCGTTCCGGCAGTCCTTCCTGGTCGCGTACGCGGCCCGGATCCGCGAGCGGCTGACCGCCGCGACGGAGCGTGCCACCAGCGCCGCGGCGGCCGGCCGGCACCTGCGCGAGGACGGCACCGAGGAGCAGCTGCTGCCCGACGAGCGGCTGCTGCCGGCGCTCGCCGCCCGCTCCGAGGCGGTGGACGAGGAGATCGGCCGGCTGTTCCCGAAGCTGGTCTCGCAGCGGGTGCGGGTCAGCGACGGCGTGGGCTGGGCGGCCGGGCGCGCCGCCGCCGACCGCGCCGCACTGCACGGGCGCGCCGGGGCGATCCGCCGCTGATGCGGGGCCGCCCGCCCGTCCCCGCCGCTCCCCCGGCCGACCCGCGCAAGATCCACAAGAGCCGCACCGCCCCCTCGCCGACCTGATAGAACGTAGTCCGCCACGAACGAAGGGGGACTCGACGTGACGGAGCCGGCGGCGGAGTCGGGGTACCGGGACCGGGTGCGCGGAGCACTGCTCGGCGGAGCGGTCGGTGATGCGCTGGGCTGGCCGGTGGAGTTCCAGCAGCTCCACCAGATCCAGGACCGGTACGGGCCGCAGGGCGTGACCTCGCTGCCGGCCGGGCCCGGCCCGGTCGAGGTGACGGACGACACCCAGATGACGCTGTTCACCGCCGAGGGCCTGGTCCGCGGCTTCGTCCGCGGCTGGACGGGCGGCGGCGGCTCGGTGCCGGAGGCCGTGCACGGCGCCTACCGGCGCTGGCTGCGGACCCAGTACCAGGCCGCGCCGGACACCTCCCCGCAGCCCCGCCCGTACGACGGCTGGCTGCTCGGCCGGCCGTTCCTGTACGCCCAGCGGGCGCCCGGCAACGCCTGCCTGAGCGGGGTGTCCGAGCACCCGGTGTTCGAGGCGCCGTCCGCGATCGGGCTGCCGGGGCCGGTCAACCCGGGCTCCAAGGGCTGCGGCACGGTGATGCGCTCGGCGCCGTTCGGGCTGGCCCGGCTGGGCGTCGAGCAGTCCTTCGGGCTGGCGGTGCAGTGCGCCCAGCTCACCCACGGGCACCCGACCGGCTACCTGGCGGCGGGCGCCTTCGCGGCGCTGGTCGAGCGGCTCGCGGACGGCACCGAGCCGTGGGCGGCGGTCGGCGAGACGGTGGAGCAGATCCGCGAGCTGCCGGGCTCCAAGGAGACCGTCCAGGCGCTGGCCCGGGCGGTGCGGCTCGCCCAGGAGGCCGAGCCGGCGGCGGAGACGGTGGAGCGGGTCGGGCTCGGCTGGATCGCCGAGGAGTGCCTGGCCATCGCGGTGTACTCGCTGCTGGCCGCCACCCTGGACCCGGACCCGGTGCGCACCGCGCTGCTGCTGTCGGTGAACCACTCCGGGGACAGCGACTCGGCCGGCGCGGTCTGCGGCAACCTGGTCGGGGCCGCGTACGGCGCCTCGGCACTGCCCGCCGAGTGGGCCGGGGCGGTGGAGGGGCGGGCCGAGCTGCGGCAGGTCGCGGACGACCTGCTGGTGCTGTTCGGCAGCCGCGACCCGCTGCATCCGGCGCTGGGCGGGCGCTACCCGGCCTGGTGAGCCCGGCCGCCCGGTCCCCCGTCCGGGTCACCCGGCCTGCGGGTCGGTGACCTGGCCGAGGAAGAGCGGCGCCCCGCCCCGGGCGTCCCGGACCAGGAACAGGAACGGCCGGTCGAGGTGCACCTCGACCGGCCGGTCGGCGTTGGGCGCGACCGCCGCGGCGATCCCGGCGCCGCTGCCGGCCGCCGCGACCGTACCGTCCTCGTCGACCTCGACGGTGGCCTTCTGCACCACCGTGCCGACGGCCAGCGGGTCCTTGGCGATGCCGCCGAAGTCGGCCGCGTCGAAGGCCGCCCGCACGCCGAGCGAGCGCAGCGCCGGGGTGAGCTCCTTCGTGGTGCCGAAGCGGAAGCGCGGCACCCGCAGGTCGACCGGGCGCTCGGCGAGGGCGCCGAGGATCCGGTCCAGCTGGGGCTGGTCCAGGCCCTTGACGAAGGAGGCGAAGCCGCCCTGCGCGGGGACGACCAGGTCCATCACCAGCCCGCCGTCCGCGTACGGCAGTTCGACGGCCTGCCAGGGCTCGCCGACGATCCCGCCGGAGCCCTCGGCGTACCGGAAGTCGCCGCTCTGCCCCATCGTGGGGACGGCCGGGGCGGAGCCGTCGAGCCGGTGGAACGGGCGGTCGGCGGTGTGCGAGGGCTTGAAGGCGGCGGCCCACTTCGCCTTCAGGTACAGCGCGTCGGTGAGCGCCAGCCGGGTGGAGGGGGTGATCGCGTCCGGGCCGAACAGGTCCTTGATCCGGCCGTCGGTGGCCTTCTCCACGGCCGCGTTGACGGTCCTGCGCGAACCGTCCGGGTCCTTGGCGAAATCGGCCTGGTGCACCCCGGCGTCGAAGGCGCCGGCCAGGGTGGCCAGGTAGTCCGGCTCGACGGCCTGGCCCCGCTGCGTCCAGACGTCGTCGCTGCGGCGCAGGGTGAGCCGGTCGGTGGCCGGGACGGGCCGGTTCAGCGCGCCGGTGGCGTAGGCGTACTGCCGTGGGTCGAGCCCGGTGTGCAGGGCCCCGGCCAGTTCCTCGGCGGTGGCGCCGCGGGCGCCGGGCAGCAGCATGGCGAGCAGGGTGGCCAGGCCGGACGGGGAGACCACCAGGTTGCCGCCGGCGGCGTCCGGCGCGGCGGTCAGCACGTGCAGGAGGTCCAGGCCGAAGGCCTCGGTGGCGGCCGCGGTGGCGGCCACCTGGGCCGGGTCGACGGCCGGGCGGCTCGCGGGCGCGGCCGCCCGCAGCTCCCCGGGCGCGGCGGGCCCGGGGCGGCCGCAGCCGGCGAGCAGCGGGGTGGCGAGCGCGGCCGCGAGGAGCAGCGCCGCCGGTCGGCGGAGGGTGCGGCGGGGTGCGGTGCTGCGGTTCGTCATGGCCCTTCGACGCGCCGCCGCACCGCCCGGTTCCGCCCGCCCCACCGCGCCCCGGTCAGTCCCAGAGCGCGCCGAACTCCAGCAGTTCGTCCCGGTGCTCGATCCGCTCGACCCAGTCGGCCGGCCAGGCCGCCGAGCCGTGGTGGGCCCCCGCGAAGGCGCCGGCCAGGCAGGCCAGGGAGTCGGAGTCGCCGCTGGAGTGGGCGGCCCGGCGGACGGCGGCCACCGGGTCGTCCGGCAGCAGCAGGAAGCAGAGCAGGCCGGTGCCGAAGGCCTCCTCGGCGAGCCAGCCCTCGCCGGTGGCCAGGCAGGGGTCGGCGTCCGGGTTCCGGGCGGCGAGCGCGGCCTCCAGTCGGTCGAGCACCGCGAGGCAGTCCGCCCACCCCCGGGCGATGGCCGTCCGCGGGGAGCTGCCGTGCCGGCGGTCGGCGAGGTCGCCGAGCCAGAACCCGTCGTACCGCTCGCGGCTCGCCAGCGCGTACGCCCGCAGCACCGCGGGCAGCCCGGCGGGCGGGACGCCCTCGGCGAGCCTGCGGACGGCGTACGCGGTGAGGTCGCCGGCGGCGAGCGCGGTCGGGCCCCTACACCTCGACCAGCAGTTCCCCGAGCCCGCGGATCACGTAGCCCGGGTTCCACTCGGGCTCGCGCACCAGCCGCAGGCCCGGGGCCCGGCGCAGCAGGGTGCCGTAGGACTCGGTGAGCTCCAGTCTGGCGAGCGGGGCGCCGAGACAGAAGTGGATTCCGGCGCCGAAGGTGATGTGCGGGTTGTCGGTGCGGCCGAGGTCGAGGCGGTCCGGGTCGGCGAAGCGCTCGGGGTCGCGGTTGGCGGAGCCGAAGAGCAGGGCGATCTCGGCGCCGCGCGGGATGGTGACGCCGCGGACCTCGATGTCCTCCAGGACCCAGCGCTCGAACATCTGCAGCGGGGTGTCCCAGCGCATCAGCTCCTCGATCGCGGTGGGCAGCAGCCCGTCCACCGCGCCGCGCAGCCGGGCGAGCTCCCCGGGGTTGCGGAACAGCGCCCACCAGCCGTTGCCGGTGGTGTTGACGGTGGCCTCGTGGCCGGCGTTGAGGAGCAGCACGCAGGTGGAGACCATCTCCTGCTCGCTGAGCGCGTCGGAGCCCTCCTGGGCCTGGATCAGCGCGCTGATCAGGTCGGTGCCGGGGGCGGCACGGCGCTCGCGGATCAGGGCGCGCAGGTAGTCGGAGAACTCGGTGCTCGCGGTGACGGCCCGGCGGGCGGCCTCCTCGCTCGGGTTGAGCTCGAACATCCCGGTGATGTCGGCGGACCACGGCCGCAGCAGGTGCCGGTCGCCCTCCGGGACGCCGAGCATCTCGGCGATCACCGCGACCGGCAGCGGCTCGGCGACGGTGGCGATCAGGTCGCCGCCGCCGGCCGCGACCAGGTCGTCGACGAGCCCGCCGGCCAGCCGGCGCACGGTGGGGCGCAGGCCCTCGACCATGCGCGGGGTGAAGGCCTTGGAGACGAGCCGGCGGATCCGGGTGTGGTCGGGCGCCTCCAGGTCGAGCAGCCCGTGGTCGTTCAGGGTGTGGAACGGCTCGTGCGCCGGGTCGGGCTCGGGGCGGCCGAACTCCGCGTGGCTGAAGCGGTGGGTGTAGGTGCGGCCCAGCCGGCGGTCGCGCAGCAGCGCGCTGACGTCCTCGTGGCGCGAGACGAGCCACTGGTCCGTCGGCTCGAAGTACGTCACCGGCGCGTGCTCGCGCAGCTCGGCGTACGCGTCGTACGGGTGGGCCACGAACGCCGCCGACCAGGGGTCGAACTTCGCCGTCGTCGTCATCGGTCGATCACTCCAGGCCAGAGGGGGGAGCCGGAAGGATCATGCTACGGACGCGGTCCGTCCGCGGCCATGTCCCCTCCGGCCCTGCTCAGGCCCGTTCCAGGACGAGCCGGCGCACCAGCTCCGGCAGCGCCCGGGAGATCGGCTCCCGGATCACCTCGCTCGCGGCCTCGTCGTACGGCGTCGGCTCGCCGTTCACGATGACCAGCCGCGCCCCGGACCGCACCGCTTCGAGCGGCAGCGCCGCCACCGGGAAGACCTGGAGGCTGGTGCCAACGGCGATGAACAGGTCGCAGGCCCGGGCGATCGCGTCGGCCCGCCCGAGCACCTCAGGGTCCAGGTTCTCGCCGAACATCACCACGCGCGGCTTGAGGACGCCGCCGCAGGCCCGGCAGTCCGGGTCCTCCTCCCCCGCCGCGACCCGCGCCAGCGCCTGGGCCATCGACCCGACCGCCTGGCAGCGCAGGCACTGGGTCTCCCGGGCGGTGCCGTGCAGTTCGAGCACCTTGCGGGCGCTCAGCCCGGACTTCTGGTGCAGCCCGTCGATGTTCTGGGTGAGCACCCGCAGCGGCAGTCCGGAGCGCTCCAGCTCGACCAGCGCCCGGTGCCCGGCGTTCGGCTCGGCGGCCAGGGCGCCCGTCTCCAGCCGCATCCGCCAGGCCCGCCGGCGCACGGCCGGGTCGTCCCGGTACGGCCCGATGGTGACCGTCTCCTCGGCCGACGGGTCCTGCTGCCACAGGCCCTGCGGGCCGCGGTAGTCGGGGATGCCGGAGTCCGTCGAGATGCCCGCGCCGGTGAGCACGGCGATCAGGGGGCGCTTCGCGTTCATACCCGGGACGGTACGGCCGGCGGCCCCGGCCGGGCCACCGAAAATCGTGGCCGGCCCGGGGCCGCGGGCCTGCCCGGCACGATCCGGCCCGTCCGCAGCGGTTCCGGCCCCTCCCCCGCGACGGAGCCGGCGGCCCGGGGACGCCGAAGGGCCCGGAGGCTTGGTGCCTCCGGGCCCTTCGTTCTCGTAGCGGGGACAGGATTTGAACCTGCGACCTCTGGGTTATGAGCCCAGCGAGCTACCGAGCTGCTCCACCCCGCGTCGGTGAACACGACCTTACGCGACTTCGGCCGGATGTCCTAATCGGATCCCGCCGCACCCCGACGGCCCCCGGGAACGCCGCAGGGCGGCCACCCCGGAAGGGGTGACCGCCCTGCGGTCGGAGACCTCGACCCCCTGCCCGACGGGCGGGGAGGCGGACTCAGCCCGTGTACGGGCCGTAGTCGTAGTCGTCCAGCGGGACGGCCTGGCCGGAGCCGGCGCCGAAGGGCGACAGGTCGTAGTCGTCGTAGCCGACGGCCGAGTACATCGCGGCCTTGGCCTCCTCGGTCGGCTCGACCCGGATGTTGCGGTAGCGGGGCAGGCCCGTACCGGCCGGGATGAGCTTACCGAGGATGACGTTCTCCTTGAGGCCCAGCAGCGGGTCCGACTTGGCGTGGATCGCCGCGTCGGTGAGGACCCGGGTCGTCTCCTGGAAGGAGGCGGCCGACAGCCAGGACTCGGTGGCCAGCGAGGCCTTGGTGATACCCATCAGCTGCGGGCGGCCGGAGGCGGGGTGACCGCCCTCGGCGACGACGCGGCGGTTCTCCTGCTCGAAGCGGCCGCGCTCGACGAGCTCGCCCGGGAGCAGCTCGGCGTCGCCCGACTCGATGATCGTCACGCGGCGGAGCATCTGCCGGATGATGATCTCGATGTGCTTGTCGTGGATCGACACGCCCTGCGAGTTGTAGACCTTCTGGACCTCGGCGACCAGGTGGACCTGGACGGCACGCTGGCCCATGATGCGCAGGACGTCGTGCGGGTTGGTGGCACCCATGGTCAGCTTCTGGCCGACCTCGACCGCCTCGCCCTCGCTGACCAGCAGCTTCACGCGCTTCGAGACCGGGTAGGCGATCTCGTCGCTGCCGTCGTCCGGGGTGACGACCAGCTTGCGGGTCTTCTCGGTGTCCTCGATCCGGACCCGGCCGGCGGCCTCCGAGATCGGAGCCACACCCTTCGGGGTACGGGCCTCGAACAGCTCGACGACACGCGGCAGACCCTGGGTGATGTCGTCACCGGCCACACCACCGGTGTGGAAGGTACGCATGGTCAGCTGGGTACCGGGCTCACCGATGGACTGGGCGGCGATGATGCCGACCGCCTCACCGATGTCGACCAGCTTGCCGGTGGCCAGCGAGCGCCCGTAGCACATGGCGCAGGTGCCGACGGCCGACTCACAGGTCAGGATCGAGCGGGTCTTGACCTCGCTGATGCCGTGGCGGATCAGCTCGTCGATCAGGACGTCGCCGAGGTCCGTGTTGGCGGTGGCCAGCAGCTTGCCGTCGACGGTGATGTCCTCGGCCAGCATGCGGGCGTAGACGCTGGTCTCGACGTCGTCGGCCTTGCGCAGCACGCCGTCCGCACCCACGGAGCCGATCGCCAGCTTCAGGCCGCGCTCGGTGCCGCAGTCCTCCTCGCGGATGATGACGTCCTGGGAGACGTCGACCAGACGACGGGTGAGGTAGCCGGAGTCGGCGGTACGGAGGGCGGTGTCGGCCAGACCCTTACGGGCACCGTGGGTGGAGATGAAGTACTCCAGCACGGACAGACCCTCACGGAACGACGCCTTGATGGGTCGCGGGATGGTCTCGTTCTTGGCGTTCGACACCAGACCGCGCATACCGGCGATCTGGCGCATCTGCATCATGTTTCCACGGGCACCCGAGTCGACCATCATGAAGATGGGGTTCGTCTTCGGGAAGTTCGCAGACATGGCCTCGGCGACCTCGTTGGTCGCCTGGGTCCAGATGCCGACGAGCTCCTGCTTGCGCTCGTCGTTGGTGATCAGACCGCGCTCGTACTGCTTCTGGACCTTCTCCGCCTTGGCCTCGAAGCCCTCCAGGATCTGGGGCTTGCTCGGCGGGACGATGACGTCCGAGATCGAGACGGTGACACCCGAACGGGTCGACCAGTGGAAGCCGGCCGCCTTCAGGTTGTCCAGCGTCGCCGCGACGACGACCTTGGGGTAGCGCTCCGCCAGGTCGTTGACGATCGCGGAGAGCTGCTTCTTGCCCACCTCGTAGTCGACGAACGGGTAGTCCTCGGGCAGCAGCTCGTTGAAGAGCGCGCGGCCCAGGGTCGTGGTCAGGCGGAAGGGCTCGCCGTCGAACCAGGTCGACTGGCCGTCCTCGTCCACCGGCGGGGTCCAGCCGCGCGGCGGGACGGTGCCGGCCGGCAGGCGCAGCTCGATCGGGGCCTGGACGTCCAGGTCGCGGGCGTCGAAGGCCATGATCGCCTCGGCGGTCGACGAGAAGGTGCGGCCGGCGCCCTTCACGTTCTCGCGGTCCGAGGTCAGGAAGAACAGACCGAGCACCATGTCCTGGGTCGGCATGGTGACGGGGCGACCGTCGGCCGGCTTCAGGATGTTGTTCGAGGACAGCATCAGGATGCGGGCCTCGGCCTGCGCCTCCGCGGAGAGCGGCAGGTGGACGGCCATCTGGTCACCGTCGAAGTCCGCGTTGAACGCGGTGCAGACGAGCGGGTGGATCTGGATGGCCTTGCCCTCGACCAGCTGCGGCTCGAAGGCCTGGATGCCGAGGCGGTGCAGGGTGGGCGCACGGTTCAGCAGGACCGGGTGCTCGGCGATGACCTCTTCGAGGACGTCCCACACGACCGGACGGGCGCGCTCGACCATGCGCTTGGCCGACTTGATGTTCTGCGCGTGGTTCAGGTCGACCAGGCGCTTCATCACGAACGGCTTGAAGAGCTCCAGCGCCATGGCCTTCGGCAGACCGCACTGGTGCAGCTTGAGCTGCGGGCCGACGACGATGACCGAACGGGCCGAGTAGTCGACTCGCTTGCCGAGCAGGTTCTGGCGGAAACGACCCTGCTTGCCCTTCAGCATGTCGCTGAGGGACTTCAGCGGGCGGTTGCCCGGGCCGGTGACCGGACGGCCGCGGCGGCCGTTGTCGAACAGCGCGTCGACGGCCTCCTGGAGCATGCGCTTCTCGTTGTTCACGATGATCTCGGGGGCACCGAGGTCGAGGAGGCGCTTCAGGCGGTTGTTGCGGTTGATCACGCGGCGGTACAGGTCGTTCAGGTCGGAGGTCGCGAAGCGGCCACCGTCCAGCTGCACCATCGGACGCAGGTCCGGCGGGATGACCGGGACGCAGTCCAGCACCATGCCGTTGGGCTTGTTGGTGGTCTGCAGGAACGCGGAGACGACCTTGAGGCGCTTGAGCGCACGGGTCTTCTTCTGGCCCTTGCCGGTGCGGATGATCTCGCGCAGGCGCTCGGACTCCTCCGCCAGGTCGAAGGTCTCCAGGCGGTCCTTGAGGGCCGCCGCGCCCATCGAGCCGGAGAAGTAGGTGCCGAAGCGGTCGCGCAGCTCGCGGTAGAGCAGCTCGTCGCCCTCCAGGTCCTGGACCTTGAGGTTCTTGAAGCGGGCCCACACCTCGTCGAGGCGGTCGAGCTCGCGCTGCGCGCGGTCGCGCAGCTGCTTCATCTCGCGCTCGGCGCCCTCGCGCACCTTGCGGCGCACGTCGGCCTTGGCGCCCTCGGCCTCCAGCTCGGCCAGGTCGGTCTCGGCCTTCTTGGCGCGGGCCTCGAGGTCGGAGTCGCGGCGGTTCTCGATCTGCTGGCGCTCGACCGAGACGTGCGCCTCCAGGGACGGCAGGTCGCGCTGGCGGCGCTCGTCGTCGACCCAGGTGATCATGTAGGCGGCGAAGTAGATGACCTTCTCGAGGTCCTTCGGCGCCAGGTCCAGCAGGTAGCCCAGGCGGGAGGGCACGCCCTTGAAGTACCAGATGTGGGTGACCGGGGCGGCCAGCTCGATGTGGCCCATCCGCTCGCGGCGCACCTTGGCGCGGGTCACCTCGACGCCGCAGCGCTCGCAGATGATGCCCTTGAAGCGGACGCGCTTGTACTTACCGCAGTAGCACTCCCAGTCCCGGGTGGGGCCGAAGATCTTCTCGCAGAAGAGGCCGTCCTTTTCGGGCTTCAGGGTGCGGTAGTTGATGGTCTCCGGCTTCTTGACCTCGCCGTGGGACCACTGGCGGATGTCGTCGGCGGTGGCCAGGCCGATGCGGAGCTCGTCGAAGAAGTTGACGTCAAGCACTGGTCGTCAAGCCCTCTTTCGTAAGTCGAGAGTCGTTCATGTGGTCTGAGGGGGGCCTGGGGGCGGGCCGGCCGCTGCCGCGGCCGGCCCCACCTCCGTCAGACCTCTTCGACGCTGCTCGGCTCGCGCCGGGACAGGTCGATGCCGAGCTCCTCGGCGGCGCGGAAGACGTCCTCGTCGGAGTCCCGCATCTCGATGGACTGGCCGTCCGAGGACAGCACCTCCACGTTGAGGCAGAGCGACTGCATTTCCTTGATGAGGACCTTGAAGGACTCGGGAATGCCGGGCTCGGGGATGTTCTCGCCCTTGACGATGGCCTCGTAGACCTTGACACGGCCGAGGACGTCGTCGGACTTGATGGTGAGCAGCTCCTGGAGCGCGTAGGCCGCGCCGTACGCCTCCAGGGCCCACACCTCCATCTCACCGAAGCGCTGACCACCGAACTGCGCCTTACCACCGAGCGGCTGCTGGGTGATCATCGAGTACGGACCGGTCGACCGGGCGTGCAGCTTGTCGTCGACCAGGTGGTGCAGCTTGAGGATGTACATGTAGCCGACCGAGATCGGCATCGGGAACGGCTCGCCGGAGCGGCCGTCGAACAGCTGGGCCTTGCCGGTGGAGTTCACCAGGCGCTCACCGTCACGGGTGAGGGTGGTGTTGTCCAGCAGGCCGGTGATCTCGTCCTCGCGGGCGCCGTCGAAGACCGGGGTGGCCAGGTTGGTGCCGCCCTCGACGGTGTCGGCGCCGATCGCCTGGAGGCGCTGGGCCCACTCGTCGGCGAGGCCGGAGACGTCCCAGCCCTGCTTGGCGAGCCACCCGAGGTGGATCTCCAGGACCTGTCCCGGGTTCATTCGGGACGGGACACCCAGCGGGTTGAGGATGATGTCGACCGGGGTGCCGTCGGCGAGGAAGGGCATGTCCTCGACCGGGAGGATCTTGGAGATGACACCCTTGTTGCCGTGGCGGCCGGCGAGCTTGTCACCGTTGGTGATCTTGCGCTTCTGGGCCACGTAGACGCGGACCAGCTGGTTGACACCCGGGGGGAGCTCGTCGCCCTCCTCGCGGTCGAACACGCGCACGCCGATGACCTTGCCGGACTCACCGTGCGGGACCTTCAGCGAGGTGTCGCGGACCTCACGGGCCTTCTCGCCGAAGATCGCGCGGAGCAGGCGCTCCTCGGGGGTCAGCTCGGTCTCACCCTTCGGGGTGACCTTGCCGACCAGGATGTCGCCGGTGACGACGTCGGCGCCGATGCGGATGATGCCGCGCTCGTCGAGGTCGGCCAGGACCTCCTCGGAGACGTTCGGGATGTCCCGGGTGATCTCCTCGGGGCCGAGCTTGGTGTCACGGGCGTCGACCTCGTGCTCCTCGATGTGGATCGAGGAGAGGACGTCGTCCTGCACGAGGCGCTGCGACAGGATGATCGCGTCCTCGTAGTTGTGGCCCTCCCACGACATGAACGCCACGAGCAGGTTCTTGCCGAGGGCCATCTCGCCCTCGTCGGTGCACGGGCCGTCGGCCAGCACCTGGCCGGCCTCGACCCGGGCGCCCTCGTCCACGAGCACCTTCTGGTTGAAGGAGGTGCCCTGGTTGGAGCGGGTGAACTTGGCGGCGCGGTACGTGGTGTACGTGCCGTCGTCGTTGGCGACGGTGACGTAGTCGGCCGAGACCTCCTGGACGACACCGGCCTTCTCGGCGGTGATGACGTCCGCGGCGTCGACGGCGCAGCGGTACTCCATGCCGGTACCGACCAGCGGAGCCTCGCTCTTCAGCAGCGGCACCGCCTGGCGCATCATGTTCGAGCCCATGAGCGCGCGGTTGGCGTCGTCGTGCTCCAGGAACGGGATCATGGCGGTCGCGACCGACACCATCTGGCGCGGCGAGACGTCCATGTAGTCGATCTCGGTGCCCGGGATGTAGTCGATCTCGCCGCCGCGGCGGCGGACCAGGACGCGCGGCTCGGCGAAGTGCAGGTCCGCGGTCAGCGGCGCGTTCGCCTGGGCGATGACGTAGCGGTCCTCCTCGTCGGCGGTGAGGTAGTCCACCTGCTCGGTGACCACACCGTCGACGACCTTGCGGTACGGGGTCTCGATGAAGCCGAACGCGTTGACCCGGCCGTACGAGGCCAGCGAGCCGATCAGACCGATGTTCGGGCCTTCGGGCGTCTCGATCGGACACATGCGGCCGTAGTGCGAGGGGTGCACGTCACGGACCTCGAAGCCGGCGCGCTCACGGGAGAGACCGCCGGGGCCGAGCGCGGACAGACGGCGCTTGTGGGTCAGGCCCGACAGCGGGTTCGTCTGGTCCATGAACTGCGACAGCTGGCTGGTGCCGAAGAACTCCTTGATGGAGGCGACGACCGGCCGGATGTTGATCAGGGTCTGCGGCGTGATCGCCTCGACGTCCTGGGTGGTCATGCGCTCGCGCACGACGCGCTCCATACGGGCGAGACCCGTACGGACCTGGTTCTGGATGAGCTCGCCGACGTTGCGCAGGCGGCGGTTGCCGAAGTGGTCGATGTCGTCGACCTCGACCACGATGTCGCGGCCCTCGTCGTCACGCCACTCGGTCTCGCCCGCGTGCAGCTTCACCAGGTACTTGATCGCACCGATGATGTCGGGCTCGGTGAGCACGCCGGAGTCCAGCGACTCGGCGTTGCCGAGCTTGCGGTTGACCTTGTAACGGCCGACCTTGGCGAGGTCGTAGCGCTTCGGGTTGAAGTAGAGGTTCTCCAGAAGCGTCTGCGCGGCCTCGCGCGTGGGCGGCTCGCCCGGGCGCAGCTTGCGGTAGATGTCCAGCAGCGCGTCGTCCTGGCCCTGGGTGTGGTCCTTCTCCAGGGTGGCGCGCATCGACTCGTACTCGCCGAACTCCTCGAGAATCATCTCGTTGGTCCAGCCGAGCGCCTTGAGCAGCACGGTGACGGACTGCTTGCGCTTGCGGTCGATGCGGACGCCGACCATGTCGCGCTTGTCGATCTCCATCTCCAGCCAGGCACCACGCGAGGGGATGACCTTGCAGGAGTAGATGTCCTTGTCGGACACCTTGTCCAGGGTGGAGTCGAAGTACACACCCGGGGAGCGGACCAGCTGCGAGACGACGACACGCTCGGTGCCGTTGATCACGAACGTGCCCTTGTGGGTCATGAGCGGGAAGTCGCCCATGAAGACCGTCTGAGACTTGATCTCACCGGTCTCGTTGTTGGTGAACTCGGCCGTGACGAAGAGCGGGGCCGCGTACGTGAAGTCGCGGTCCTTGCACTCGTCAATGGAGTTCTTCGGCGGCTCGAAACGGTGGTCGCGGAAGGTCAGCGACATCGACCCGCTGAAGTCCTCGATCGGGGAGATCTCCTCGAAGATCTCCTCCAGACCGGACTTCGTGGGGACGTCCTGACCACTCTCCAGGGCCGCCTCGACCCGGGCCTTCCAGGCCGCGTTGCCGAGCAGCCAGTCAAAGCTCTCGGTCTGCAGGGCCAGGAGGTTGGGGACCTCGAGGGGCTCCTTGATCTTCGCGAAGGAGACGCGGAGCGGGGCGGTGGATGCGGCGGAATTGTTCGAGGCGTTGCGCGGCGCGGCCAAGAGGGGGGTCCTTCCGAGGGCTCGGAGCTCACTACGCGCGTACCAGCCGGGCCTGCTTGGGCTTGGTCCCGCCTCCCTCGCCGCTGGCCTCCGCCGGGGTGGAATCCCTGGTCAGAGCCGCTTTGCGGAGGCGATGCCAGACCCCTTCAGGGCAACGCAAACTCCGGGCGACGAGTCACGGAGCAGCTAACAGGCAGCGCAAAGGGACAGTGTAGCCAATGGCGACACTGCTGTCCAGCTCTGATTCGGAGACCGAATCGGAGACTCCTCCCGGTAGCCGGCGAGCGCGGACGCCCGCCGGGTACTGCTCTAACTCACGTGGAGTCATTTCCCGCCGGAGCCGCTGGTTATGCATCCAGCAGCGGACCAACCGGGCGGACTCGCGCCTCGAGAATCGCGCGCCGCGCCGGGTTCGTCAAGGGCCCGCCGACGGCGCGGGCCTCGTCCCGTCTATCGGCCCGGACCCCCTCGGCGTTACAGAAGCCGTGGTGGGGCCGCCCCGACGACGTTGATCACCCTACCCCCCGGCACCGACGGTGCCGAGTGGGCCTTCGGCCACACCGGTGGGCCCCGGCGGCCACCCGGGGGAACGCGCGCCCGCCCGTGCCGGGGCGGGCCCGGGAACGCGAAAAGGCCGGGCCGACCACCCGCAAGGGTGATCGGCCCGGCCGTACGCCCCCTCGGAGGGGGCGCGGGATCACTTGACGGTGACCTTGGCGCCGGCACCCTCGAGGGCGGCCTTGGCCTTCTCGGCAACGTCCTTGGCAACCTTCTCCAGGACCTTGGCACCAGCGGTGTCAACGAGGTCCTTGGCCTCCTTCAGGCCGAGGGAGGTCAGGGTGCGCACCTCCTTGATGACCTGGATCTTCTTGTCGCCGGCGGCCTCGAGGATGACGTCGAACTCGTCCTGCTCCTCGGCAGCGGCCTCGGCGCCACCGGCACCGCCGGCAACGACGACGGCGGCGGCCGGGGCGGCGGCGGTGACGTCGAACTTCTCCTCGAAGGCCTTCACGAAGGCGGCCAGCTCGATGAGGGTGAGCTCCTCGAACTGCGCGAGCAGCTCGTCCTGGGACAGCTTCGCCATGATGGCGTCCTTCCACTAAATCGGCAGGTGGTGCCGTATGTACGGGTTGGGCGGGCACGGGCCCGCAGCGAGGCGTGAGCCTGCCGACTACTCGGCGGCGGCGTCCTCGGCGGCGGGAGCCGGCGTACCGGCACCGCCCTGCTCGACCTTGTCGCGCAGCGCGTCCACAGTGCGGACGAGCTTCGACGGCAGGGCCTGGAAGAGCGCGGCAGCCTGGGACTGCTTGGCCTTCAGGGCACCCGCCAGCTTGGCGAGCAGCACCTCGCGGGACTCGAGGTCCGCGAGCTTCTTGATCTCATCGGCGGACAGCGCCTTGCCGTCAAGGACACCGCCCTTGATGATGAGAGCGGGGTTCTCCTTGGCGAAGTCACGCAGAGCCTTCGCCGACTCCACCGGGTCACCGGTGACGAAGGCGACAGCCGTCGGACCGTTGAAAAGGTCGTCCAGCTCGGTGATCCCGACCTCATTGGCCGCGATCTTGGTCAGCGTGTTCTTCACCACGGCGTACTCGGCGTTGTCGCCGAGCGAGCGACGCAGGGTCTTGACCTGCTTCACCGAGAGACCGCGGTACTCGGTGAGCAGTGCCGCGGAGGAGCCACGGAACTTGTCCGTGATCTCGGCGACGGCAGCAGCCTTGTCGGGCCTGGCCATAGGCTTACGCCTCCTTCCGTGATGTCGAAGTCGGGCCGACCGCGAAAGTCGACCTGGGTCGCCGTGGACCGACCGGACGGAAGGAAAGCTCCTGCGGAAACGCAACGAGCCCCGGTGCGCAGGGGCACGGGGCTCGGAACGACCTCGACGGGCGGCCGCGCGGACGCGGTACCCGGAAGTCGAAGCTCCAGACACACCTGCGCGGGCTGCCTGCGACGAAGCGCAGATCCTTCGGCCACCTGCTCCCCGAGGGGCGCGCGGCGACAACCAGCGGTCTTTGGCTTCGGCAAGACTAACCGGAGCCGCTCGCGAGGTGCAAATCGCCCTCGGACGGAGCAGTCGCCGGGCGCGGCCCAGCGGGCACGGCGGCTCGGCGGGCACGGCGGGCACGGCGGCCCAGCGGGCACGGCGGCTCAGCGGGCCAGCGGGGAGACCGTCCGGACGCCGGTGTCCGCGGTGTCCGTCTCGGCCGGCGCCTGCGCCGAGAGCAGCGCCCCGGCGTGGTCGGTGTAGAGCACCGAGTCGTCCATCCGGCCGCCGTCCCCGCTGCCGGTGCGCTGGAGCCGCACCAGCTGGTCCTTGTCGTTGAGCCAGAGGTCCAGGGTGATCGCGGCCGAGCCGCCGGGCGCGAGCGCCGCCCGCAGGCCGTCCCGGCGGGCCTGGGTCAGCTGGGTCTGGGCGGCCGCGTACCTCTCGGCGGTGGTGCCCACCCGGTAGTGCTCGACGGTCGAGTCCTCGAACTTCTCCTCGCCGACGAAGAGCGGGTCCGTCCCCTCGGCCACGGCCGCGGTCAGCGCCTCGACCGGGTTCAGCAGGTCGATCAGCCCGGCGTACGGGACCTCCTTGTGGCCGTCCGCGTCCGGCGGGACGGTGAACCGCTCCCAGTGCCGGCCGCCCTGCCGGGCCGCGGTGGCCGCGTCCCCGCCCTGGTAGGCGACGGTGTCCACGACGATCAGCTGCTCGGCCTCGGCCGGGGTGGAGCGCTTGACCTGGAGCGCCGTCTTGGGCTGCCAGAACAGCGGGCCGGAGCCGGCGTCCGTGCCGAGCCGGTAGCTGACCTTGGCCCGGCGGGCGGTCTGCATGGCCAGCTGGGCGGAGAGCAGCACCCCGTGCGGCGAGCGGTCGGTGGGCTTGGCCTGGGCGCTCGGGGAGGCGGAGGACGGCGAGGCGCCGACCGGGCTCGGGCTGCCGGACGGCGCGGCGGACGTACCGCCGCCCCCGCCGCAGCCGGTCAGCCCGCTCGCCAGCAGGGCGACGACGGCCGCCGCTGCCCACCGCTGCCGTCCCGCCATCGCCCGTTCCCCTCTCGCCCGGCCCGCCCGACGGCGGCCTCGTTCCGGCCACCTTGCCACCCCGCCCCGCTCCGCCCGGTGGCGACCCCCTCGGCGCGCCCGGTCGTGCTCCTCCCCTGCTCCGCCCGGCGGACCCCGACGGGCCGCCGGCGGGCCGGGGCGCCGGCGGCCCCTCCCCCGTCACCCCGCGGCGGCGGGCACCTGGTCCGCGGCCGCGGCGGGCGAGACGTCCGTGGTGGTCACCGTCGTCCCGGCGCTGCCCCGGACCGTCTCGCGCAGCCGCAGCAGCTGCATGCCGGGCCCGACCCAGATGTCGTAGCCGATCGCCGCCACCCCGTGCTGCCGGTACCAGTCCAGCGTGGCCGCGCGCCGCCGGGGGCTCAACTCGTCGTCCTTGGCGAACAGTTCGGCCACCGTGGCGGAGCCCTGGTAATGCGCCGCGGTCACCCCGGCGAGCTGCTCGCCGCCGAGCGAGGTGAGCTTGACGCCCTGCGCGACCTCGTACGCCCGGCCGCCCGGGCCGGTGACCAGCGCGGTGGTCCAGCCGCCCGCGAAGCCCTCCGGGTCGGGGCCCGCCCCCGGGTCGACCGACTCGGCGGTGCTCCGCTGCGCGTGCTTGGCCGCGCCGCCCTGGTAGACGAGGTCGAGCGCGCCGTCCTTCACGGTCAGCCGTCCGCTGCCCAGCTCGTCGGTGACGGCCAGCGCGGCCTCGTCCGAGGCGCCCCAGACCAGGGAGCCGCTCGCGGTGCGCCGGCCGGCCGGGCCCTCCTGGACCACGTCGATCCGGGCGCCGCCGGTATCGTCCAGCGCCTGCGCGGCCGCGAGCACCACCTGCTTGGGCGGGACCGCCGCGGGCCCTCCGGGGGTGCGGGTGGTCGGGGCGGCCAGCAGGCTGCACCCGGTGGTGGCGAGCAGCAGCACGGCCGCCGCGAGAACGGTGGGGCGAGGGGCGGGCGGCACGGCACACTCCGGCGGTCACGGGTTCTCCACGAGGTCTGACCGGCAGAGCGTACGACGGTTCGGCCCGCCGTTCCCATCCGCCGGCGTCCCGGTCCGGCAACGGTTCCGGCCGCGGTCGCCCCCGGGAACGACGGCGGGCCCGCACCCCCGGCGAAGGGGGTGCGGGCCCGCCGTACGGACTGCTTCAGAGCACTGGGGCTCAGACCGCGGCCGGGTCCTCCTCGACGAGGAGGTTGCGGGTGCGGTTCGGGTCCACCTGGATGCCGGGGCCCATGGTGGTGGAGAAGGCGGTCTTCTTGATGTACCGGCCCTTGGCGGCGGACGGCTTGGCGCGGAGCACCTCGTCCAGCGCGGCGGCGTAGTTCTCGACCAGCTGCTCGTCGGTGAAGGAGGCCTTACCGATGATGAAGTGCAGGTTCGAGTGCTTGTCGACGCGGAACTCGATCTTGCCGCCCTTGATGTCGTTGACAGCCTTGGCGACGTCCGGGGTCACGGTGCCGGTCTTCGGGTTCGGCATCAGACCACGGGGGCCGAGCACGCGGCCGAGGCGGCCGACCTTGCCCATGAGGTCCGGGGTGGCGACGACGGCGTCGAAGTCCAGCTTGCCCTTCGCGACCTCGTCGATCAGCTCGTCGGCACCGACGATGTCGGCGCCCGCAGCACGCGCGGCCTCGGCACGCTCGCCGGTCGCGAAGACCAGGACCCGAGCGGTCTTACCGGTGCCGTGCGGGAGGATCACGGTGCTGCGGACCATCTGGTCGGCCTTGCGCGGGTCGACGCCCAGACGCATGGCGACCTCAACGGTGCCGTCGAACTTGGTGGTGCTGGTCGCCTTGGCGAGGCGGACGGCCTCGAGGGGGGCGTAAAGGCGCTCGCGGTCGACCTTGGCGTCCGCGGCCTTCAGGGCCTTGCTGCGCTTCATGGCTGCTCCTGAATGGTGATGGGAGTTGTGGTGTCGACGGGCCCGCGCAGGCCCTACCACAGGGACGAGAAGGGTGATCAGCCCTCGACGGTGATGCCCATCGACCGGGCGGTGCCGGCGATGATCTTCTCCGCGGCGTCCAGGTCGTTGGCGTTCAGGTCGGGCATCTTGGTGGTGGCGATCTCGCGGACCTGGGCGCTGGTGAGCTTCGCGACCTTGGTCTTGTGCGGCTCGCTGGAGCCCTTCTCGATACCGGCGGCCTTCAGGATGAGGCGCGCGGCCGGCGGCGTCTTCGTGATGAAGGTGAAGGAGCGGTCCTCGTAGACCGTGATCTCCACCGGCACGATCATGCCGCGCTGCGACTCGGTCGCGGCGTTGTAGGCCTTGCAGAACTCCATGATGTTGACGCCGTGCTGGCCCAGCGCGGGGCCGACCGGCGGCGCCGGGTTGGCCGCACCGGCGTTGATCTGGAGCTTGATAAGCCCCGTGACCTTCTTCTTCTTGGGAGGCATGTCTCTCCGGGTCCTTCCGAGAGGTGATTGCTGGTGCGTGCGGAACCGGGGCGACACCCGGCCGCCAGCACACACATCGGACCAGGCTAACGCGTCCGCGCCGCTGGACCAAAACGGATCCGGGGCGGGGCCGCGGCCCCGCCCCGGATCCGAAGACCGTGACTAGTTCTTCTGGATCTGGTCGAAGGAGAGCTCGACCGGGGTCTCCCGGCCGAAGATCTCGACCAGGCCCTTGACCTTCTTCGAGTCCGGGTTGATCTCGTTGATGGTCGCCTGGAGGGTCGCGAACGGGCCGTCGGTGACGGTGACCGAGTCGCCGACCTCGAAGTCCAGGACCTGGATCTCGCTCGGCTTGACCGGCGACGGCTTGCCGGCCTCCTTGGCGGCCTGGCGCTCGACGTCGGGGGCGAGCATCTTGACGACCTCGTCGAGGGTCAGCGGGTACGGGTCGTACGCGTTGCCGACGAAGCCGGTGACACCCGGGGTGTTGCGCACGACGCCCCAGGACTCGGGGGTGAGGTCCATGCGCACCAGGACGTAGCCGGGGAGCTTGTTCTGGCGGATGGTCTTGCGGTCGCCGTTCTTGATCTGGACGACCTCCTCCTGCGGCACCTCGGCCTGGAAGATGTACTCCTCGACGTTCAGCGAGACGGCGCGCTGCTCCAGGTTCTGCTTCACCCGGTTCTCGTAGCCGGCGTAGGTGTGGATCACGTACCACTCGCCGGGCATGAAGCGCAGGTCCTCGCGGAACTTGGCGACCGGGTCGACCTCGTCGGCCGGCTCCTCCTCGGCGGCGTCCTGCGCGGACTCCTCGGCGGCGAGCTCGGCGTCGCCCTCCACGTGCAGCGCGGCATCCTCGGCGGGCTCGCCGGCCTCGGCCTCGTCGTACGCCTCGACCTCGTCCTCGTCGCTGTCCGCGGCGTCCACGATCTGCTCGGCGGACTCGGCGTCGCCAGCCGGCTCTGCCGCGTCCAGCTCGGCGGCGACATCCGCCTCGCGGACGGTCTCGTCGGCGTCGTACAGGGGGGACTCAGACACGGTGGCGGCTTCTTTCCTGGAGATGGTGAAGGTGGCGCGCTCCTCGACCGGCCCGGCGTACGGCCGCTCGTGCGGTCGCCAGGCAAGGTCTCGGAGACTTCAACAGTACCGAGTCCACGGTAACCGCGCGTACGTCCGGCGCCGACAGCTCGACCCGGGCCGAGGGATCGGCCCGGGTCGGGAGGCTGTACGGGAAGGCGGGGCGGCGGTCAGCCGAAGACCAAGAGGCTCAGCTTGGAGAAGCCGTAGTCCAGGCCGGCCACGAAGGCCATCACGACCACCACGAAGGTGACCACGACGGCGGTGTAGTTGGTGAGCTCGCCGCGGGTGGGCCAGACGACCTTGCGCAGCTCCGCGATGATCTGGCGGTAGAACAGCGCGATCCGGGCGAACAGGCCCTTCTTGCCGCGCTTGCCCGACTTCTTCTGCTTGCCGGACTTCTTCTCGCCCTCGGCCGACGTGGTCTCGGCAGCGCCGTCGGCACCCTCGGGGTTGCCGCTCTCAGGCGTTGCGGTGGAGCCCGTGGTCTCCGTCACTCGTCCTCACCTGAATCCGGGTCCTGCCGAACTTCGCCGCGCACCCGGTTTGGGCACGACCAGTCGGCTAGCGGTGCTGATCGGTGCCATCTCCGCATCAAGCCCGCTCACTCCTGTGGAGCGAACGGGCTGGAAAACGGATCTAGCAGCAGGGCAAGAGGGACTCGAACCCCCAACCGCCGGTTTTGGAGACCGGTGCTCTACCAATTGAGCTATTGCCCTACGGTGCCTCGCGGCTCCGGTGGCGACCAACCTACCGCATCTCCCCCCGCTGTCTGTACAGGCGGTGAAAGCTCCGGTCTTCTCGGCGGGCCGTCGATCAGCGAGTGTACGTGGTCGAGGGGTGTTTGGTCGAACCTCTTCTTCCGGAGCGGCCGGACGGACGGCGGACGTCCGGCTCCGGGGCGTCCTGCGGCGGCGGACCGCCGGTGGCCGCGATCCGGACGGGGGCGTACGGATGCCGATACGCCGCTGCCCGTCACGTCCCGGTTCTGGGACGATGCAGGCATGAGCGCTTCCACCCCGCAGCCCGACCAGTCCATCCGCCCCGCCGACCGCCGGGTCTCCGCCCGGATCGGCGCGATCGCCGAGTCCGCGACCCTCGCCGTGGACGCCAAGGCCAAGGCCCTCAAGGCCGCCGGCCGTCCGGTGATCGGGTTCGGCGCCGGCGAGCCCGACTTCCCGACGCCGGACTACATCGTCGAGGCGGCCGTCGAGGCCTGCCGCGACCCGAAGAACCACCGCTACACCCCGGCGGGTGGCCTGCCCGAGCTGAAGGCCGCGATCGCCGCCAAGACGCTGCGCGACTCCGGCTACGAGGTGGACGCCTCCCAGGTGCTGGTCACCAACGGCGGCAAGCAGGCGATCTACGAGGCCTTCGCGGCGATCCTGGACCCGGGCGACGAGGTCATCATCCCGGCCCCGTACTGGACCACCTACCCGGAGTCGGTCCAGCTGGCCGGCGGCGTCCCGGTGGAGGTCGTCTCCGACGAGACCACCGGCTACAAGGTCTCGGTCGAGCAGCTGGAGACGGCGCGCACCGAGAACACCAAGGTCGTGCTGTTCGTCTCGCCGTCCAACCCGACCGGTGCGGTGTACACCGAGGCCGAGGCCGAGGCGATCGGCCGCTGGGCGCTGGAGCACGGCCTGTGGGTGCTCACCGACGAGATCTACGAGCACCTGGTCTACGGCGACGCGACCTTCACCTCGCTGCCGGCCCTGCTGCCCGAGCTGGCCGACAAGTGCATCGTGGTCAACGGTGTCGCCAAGACCTACGCGATGACCGGCTGGCGGGTGGGCTGGGTGATCGGCCCCAAGGACGTGGTCAAGGCCGCGACCAACCTCCAGTCGCACGCCACCTCGAACGTCTCCAACGTCGCCCAGCGCGCCGCCCTGGCCGCCGTGGCCGGGGACCTGGACGCCGTCGCCGAGATGCGCGAGGCCTTCGACCGCCGCCGCCGGACCATCGTGCGGATGCTCAACGAGATCGAGGGCGTGTTCTGCCCCGAGCCCGAGGGCGCCTTCTACGCCTACCCGTCGGTCAAGGGCCTGCTGGGCAAGGAGATCCGCGGCAGGCGCCCGCAGACCTCCGGCGAGCTGGCCGCCCTGATCCTGGACGAGGCCGAGGTCGCGGTCGTCCCGGGCGAGGCCTTCGGCACCCCCGGCTACCTGCGGCTGTCCTACGCGCTCGGCGACGCCGACCTGGTCGAGGGCGTCAGCCGGGTGCAGAAGCTGCTCGGCGAGGCCCGCGACTGACGCCTTCCGTCAGTCCGACATCCGGGATTCACCCGGCACACCGCCCTCTTTCACCCCTTCGGGGGATGTGAAGGGGGCGGTTCCCGTTCGGGGGCCGCATACGGCAGTATCGGTGAATGGAACGCCTGTTGAACCCGCGAGACGTCAGGGGCCTCCCGAAGGCCCACCTGCACCTGCACTTCACCGGCTCGATGCGGCCCGCCACCCTCCTGGAACTGGCCGACAAGCACGGCGTCCGGCTCCCCGACGCGCTCAGCTCCGGCGAACCGCCCCGGCTGCGGGCCACCGACGAGCGGGGCTGGTTCCGCTTCCAGCGGCTGTACGACACCGCCCGCTCGGTGCTGCGGGACGAGCAGGACATCCGCCGGCTGGTCCTGGAGACCGCCGAGGACGAGCGGCGGGACGGCTCCCGCTGGCTGGAGATCCAGGTCGACCCGACCTCGTACGCGCCCCGGCTGGGCGGGCTGATCCCCGCGCTGGAGCTGATCCTGGACGCGGTGGAGCAGGCCTCCGGGGCTACCGGGGTGGGCATGAGGGTGCTGGTCGCCGCCAACCGGATGAAGTCCCCGATGGACGCCCGGACGCTGGCCCGGCTGGCCGTCCGCTACGCCGACCGCGGGGTGGTCGGCTTCGGCCTGTCCAACGACGAGCGCCGGGGCCTGGCCCGCGACTTCGACCGGGCCTTCGCGATCGCGCGCCGGGGCGGGCTGCTGGCGGCCCCGCACGGCGGCGAGCTGTCCGGCCCGGAGTCCGTCCGGGACTGCCTGGACGACCTCGGCGCCGGCCGGATCGGCCACGGCGTGCGGGCCGCCGAGGACCCGCGGCTGATGGAGCGGCTGGCAGACCGGCAGGTCACCTGCGAGGTCTGCCCGTCCTCCAACGTCTCGCTGGGCGTCTACGAGCGCCCCGAGGAGGTCCCGCTGCGCCGGCTCTTCGACGCCGGGGTGCCGCTCGCCCTGGGGGCGGACGACCCGCTGCTGTTCGGCAGCCGGCTCGCCGACCAGTACGAGCTGGTCCGGGACGTCCTGGGCTTCTCCGACGCCGAGCTCGCCGAGCTGGCGCGGCAGTCGGTGCGCGGCTCCCTCGCGCCGGAGGCCGTGCGCAAGGAGCTGCTGGCGGACATCGACGCCTGGCTGGCCGGCGACCGCGCGCCCGCACGGGCGGCCGCCGTCCCCGCCTGACGGCCGTACCGGGGGCGCGGCGGCCGGGCTCCGCCCCGGCTAGAGCTTGACGCCCACCATCACCGGCTCGTTCACCAGCTCCACCCCGAAGGCCTCGCGGACCCCGTCCCGGATCTCCCGGGCCAGGGCCAGCAGGTCCTCGGCGGTGGCCGAACCGCGGTTGGTGAGCGCCAGGGTGTGCTTGGTGGAGAGCGTCGCCGGGCCGCTGCCGTAGCCCTTGCCGAAGCCCGAGCGGTCGATCAGCCAGGCCGCCGAGGTCTTGGTGCAGCCCTCCGGAGCCGGGTAGGCGGGGGCGTCCTCCGCGCCCGGGCGGGTGCGGAAGGACGCGTACTGCGCGGCCGTGAGGACCGGGTTGGTGAAGAAGGAGCCCGCCGACCAGGTGTCGTGGTCGGCCGGGTCCAGCACCATGCCCTTGCCGGCGCGCAGCCGCAGCACCGCGTTCCAGGCCGTGCCGACCGCCACCCGCTCGCCCTGCTCGACGCCCAGGTGGCGGGCGGTCTCGGCGTAGCGGACGGGGGTGGAGAGCCCGCCCCCGTCCTCCAGGCGGAACCGCACCCGCAGCACCACGTAGCGGTCCGGCTCGGCCTTGAAGCGGCTGTGCCGGTAGGAGAACGCGCACTCGGCGTTCGAGAGCACGACCACCTCGCCGGCGGTGCGGTCGTAGGCGACCACCTCGGTGATCGACTGCGCGACCTCCTGGCCGTACGCGCCCACGTTCTGCACCGGCGTGGCGCCCGTCGAGCCGGGGATGCCGGCCAGGAACTCGATGCCCGCCAGCTCGTGGTCCAGCACCGTCCGCCGGACCACCTCGGACCAGGTCTCGCCGGCCGCGACCTCCAGCGCGGTGCCCTCCAGGGCGAAGCCCTCGGTGGCGATCCGCAGCACGGTGCCGGAGAAGCCGGCGTCGCCGATCACCAGGTTGGAGCCGCCGCCGAGGACGAGCAGCGGCTCGCCGGCCGCGTCGGCCTCGCGGACCGCGGCGATCACCTCGTCGTCGGTGTGGGCGGTCACCAGGCGGCGGGCCGGGCCGCCGAGCCGGAGCGTGGTCAGCGGGGCGAGGGGGGCGTCGTTTTCTACCAGCACGCCCACCAGCGTACGGGTGGCGGGGGTGCCGCCCGGCACGCCCGCCACCCCGGCCGGTCAGACCCGCGTGGGCTCCCCCGGGGCCCCGGCCCGCTCCCGCTCCGGGCCCGCCGTCCCCGCGGCCGGCGCCGTGCGCCGCGGGATGAGCACCGCGGCCAGCGCGCCGAGCCCGACGGCGGCCGCGCCGACGTACAGCGCGGGCACCAGCCCGTCCGTGAAGGCCTGCGCCGAGTGGTAGCCGCCCTGGGCCGAGAACACCGCCGCCAGCACGGCGACCCCGAGCGCCCCGCCGACCTCGCGCAGCGCGTTGTTGGCGCCGGAGGCGATCCCCTGCTCCTGCGGCCGGACGCTGGCCATCACCAGCTGGGCGGTCGGCCCGAAGTACAGCGACATGCCGACCCCGCAGATCACGATGGCCGGGAGCTGGGCGACGTAGTCCAGACCGGTGCTCCCGGCCACGACCAGGCCGAACCACGCCAGGCCCACGGCCTGGAGCGCCAGCCCGGCGACCACGATCGGCCGGCCGCCGATCCGGTCGGAGACGATTCCCGCGACGGGCGAGACCAGCAGCGGCATCGCCGTCCACGGCAGCATCCGGACGCCCGCCTCCTGCGGGCTGAAGCCGCCGACACCCTGGAGGTACTGGCTGATCAGGAAGATCGAGCCGAACATCCCCAGGTACATCAGCAGGCTGGCCGCGTTGACGGCGGAGAAGGCCCGGCTGCGGAACAGCCGCATCGGCAACATCGGATGGACGGCGACGCGCTGCTCGTACCGGACGAAGGCGGCCAGCAGCAGGGTGCCGGCGCCCAGGGCGCCGAGGACCAGGGGGCTGGTCCAGCCGTCCGGGTTGCCGCGGATCAGGCCGAGGACGACCCCGAACATCCCCAGGCTGACCAGCAGGGTGCCGGGCACGTCCAGGGCCCGGCCCGGGCCCCGGCTCTCGCCCAGCCGCAGGAAGGCCAGCGGCAGCAGCACGAGGCCGACCGGGACGTTC
Source organism: Kitasatospora sp. NPDC018619 (assembly GCF_044391605.1). Classification (NCBI taxonomy): domain Bacteria; kingdom Bacillati; phylum Actinomycetota; class Actinomycetes; order Kitasatosporales; family Streptomycetaceae; genus Kitasatospora; species Kitasatospora sp. NPDC018619. Next base: position 214,586 of record NZ_JBISAI010000003.1, on the reverse strand, counting down.
ACCCAGAAGATCCACTGCCAGGAGAAGTGCTCGGTCAGCGAGCCGCCGATCAGCGGGCCGGCGGCGACGGCGAGGCCGCTGACCCCCGACCAGATGCCGAAGGCCATGCCCCGCTTGGCCGCGGGCACCGCGGCGGTGAGCAGGGTGAGGGTGAGCGGCATCATCACCGCCGCGCCGGTGCCCTGGACGGCGCGGGCGGCGATCAGCTCGCCGATCCCCGGGGAGAGCGCGGCCGCGGCGGAGCCGGCGGTGAAGACCGCCAGGCCGACCAGGAAGATCCGGCGGCGGCCGAAGCGGTCGCCGAGGGCCGCGCCGAACATCAGCAGCACGGCGAAGCTCAGGGTGTAGGCGCTGACCGTCCATTCGAGGTCGGACAGCCCGCCGCCGAGCTCCTCGCGGATCGACGGCAGTGCGGTGGTGACCACCAGGTTGTCCAGGGCGGCCATGAAGCTCGCCGCGCTGACGATCACCAGCGTCCAGACCGCGGCTCTGCCCATGGTGGGTTCCTTCGGCATGACATCCCCCAGGTTCCTCTAGGTAGTTATCGATCAATAACTTATTGGGGCCGAAAAAGGGCCGCACGGCGCCCCGTGCGGCCCGCCCGCCGGGTGGCTAGCACCCGTCGAAGCCGGCCCAGATCCGGTGGTCCGGCGGATAGCCCAGCGCCACCAGCGTGTTGATCAGCATTCCGTACGCGAAGAACCGCGTGGCGTCCCTCACGTCGCCCCCGAGCCGGATCCTGACCCGGTCGAACAGGCCCTCCCACAGCCGCCGGGCGGTCTCCCCGACCTCCTCCTCGCCGGCCGCCCTGGCGGCGGACACCGAGACGTAGAGCTGCATCTGCATCAGCAGCTGGTCGCCGCTCTCGACCAGGCCCATGTAGGCGGTGGACATCGCGTCGGCGGCGGCCTGGCCGGACAGCCCGGCCGAGGCCTCGTCGAACACCCGCCAGGTCTCCTCGACGCAGCGCTCGCAGGCCGCGGCGAAGATCGCCTGCTTGGACGGGAACAGCCGGAACAGGTACGGCTGCGAGACGCCCACCCGGCGGGCGATCGCCTCGGTGGAGGTGCCGTGGTACCCGCCCCGGGCGAACTCGGTCATCGCGGCCCGGACGACGCTCTCGCGCCGCTCCTCCGCGCTCATCCGGATGCTCGACTTCGCCATGGGTTCAAAGTTAGTGGCCAATCACTATCCACGCAAGGCCCGCGACGGCGGCCGGAGCCGCCGTACGGGCGGGGCCCCGGCCGCGACCGGCCGCACGGCCCGGCGCCGCGCGCCGGGCCCCGCCTGCGCTGCGGGCCGCTCAGCCCAGGCGGACGACCGCCCGGGACATGCCGAGCACCTTCTGGCCGCCCGTGGTGGCCACCAGGTCGACCTGCACCCGGTGGTCGTCCAGCTTCTTCGCGACCTTGGCCGAGACCTCGACCACCGCGCCGACGCCGTCGTTCGGCACCGGCACCGGGCGGGTGAAGCGCACACCGTACTCGACCACCGCGGCCGGGTCGCCGACCCAGTCGGTGACCACCCGGATCGCCGCGGCCATGGTGAACATGCCGTGCGCGATCACGTCCGGCAGCCCGACCTCCAGGGCGAACCGCTCGTTCCAGTGGATCGGGTTGAAGTCCCCCGAGGCGCCCGCGTACCGCACCAGCGTGTCGCGCGTCACCGGGAAGGACTGCGCCGGCAGCTCGGTGCCGACCTCGACCTCGTCGTAGCCGATCGCCATCGCGCTCACTCCCCCGCCTCGTCGGCGGCCCGGGCCACCAGGGTCATGACCGACGTCACCACGTGCTCGCCGGTCGCGTCCGTCACCTCGCCGCGCACGGTGAGCACGTCGTTGCCCGCCAGCGACTTGATGTTGTCGATGGTCACCTCGACCGACAGCCGGTCACCGGCCCGCACCGGGCGGGTGTAGGCGAACTTCTGGTCGCCGTGCACCACCCGGCTGAAGTCCAGGCCCAGCTCCGGGTCCTCGACCACCTGGCCGGCCGCGCGGTAGGTGATCACGAACGGGAAGGTCGGCGGGGCGATCACGTCGGGGTGCCCCAGCGCCTTCGCCGCCTCCGGGTCGGTGTACGCCGGATTGGCGTCGCCGACCGCGGTCGCGAACTCGCGGATCTTCTCCCGGCCGACCTCGTACGGCTCGGTGGGCGGGTAACTACGCCCGATGAAGGAGGGGTCGAGTGCCATGGCAGCTCCTCGGAACGCGGGTGGATACGAAAAAACTCCGGGCCGCACCCCCTGTGAGGGATGCGGCCCGGAGTAGAAGACCTGAATTCACACAGGCCCGTCGCCCTACGGGAGGGTCAGCGGGTCTCGCGGTGCGCAGTGTGCGAGTTGCAGCGGGGGCAGTGCTTCTTCATCTCAAGACGGTCCGGGTCGTTACGCCGGTTCTTCTTGGTGATGTAGTTCCGCTCCTTGCACTCCACGCAGGCCAGCGTGATCTTCGGGCGGACGTCGGTGGCAGCCACGGGAGTGCCTTCCTTGGACAACGAATAAGAACACAACAAGAGTAGCCGACCGGGAGTGCGATCTCCCGACCGACTACGCGGGGTAGCGGTGACCGGACTTGAACCGGTGACACAGCGATTATGAGCCGCTTGCTCTACCAACTGAGCTACACCGCCACAGTGATCCGCAGCACAGCCGGAGCTGACTGCTTCTCACCAGAGCCCCCATGCGGAATCGAACCGCAGACCTTCTCCTTACCATGGAGACGCTCTACCGACTGAGCTATAGGGGCGAACGAGGAAGAGATTACACGTTTCGCGCCCGGAGGTGAAATCCGTATCCCGCGGCGAAGACCGCAGGTGGGCGACGGGTACGGGCGGACGATCCAAGGCCCGGCGTTCGATCGGCCCGCGAGGCGGGCGGCCCGACCCGATACGACTATTGCCCGCCTCCCGGCACCCCGCCGCCCGGGCCCATAGGCTCGACGCTCATTGATCGGGAGGGCTGGCCGGCGGTGCGGGCCAGCCGTACGGGGCCGACCGCACGGGCCGGCGAGAAGGAGCCGGGCGATGGACAGCGCAGCCGCCGACGGGCCGCACTCCGGGCCCGGCCCGGCGGCCAACCCGCTCGGGCACGGCCCCGTCCTGCTGCTCACCGGCGCCCGGCTGGCCGACGGGCGGGTGGTGGACGTACGGATCAGCGGAGACCGGATCCAGGCCGTCGGCACCGTCGGCAGCCTCGGCCCGCTGCCCGCTCTGCCCGGCGCCCCCACCGTCACCACCGGCGCCCGGATCGACCTGCGCGGCTACCTGCTGCTCCCGGCCCCCGCCGAGGCGCACGCCCACTACGACGCCGCCTTCTCCGCCGCCCTGTCCGCGCCGCCGCCGGACACCCCGGCCGACCTCACCCGACGGGTCACCGAGGCCGCGCTGACCTCGCTCGGCTACGGCGCCACCGCCCAGCGCACCCACGTCCGGATCGGCGACGTGCACGGGCTGCGCCGGCTGGAGGCGGTGCTCACCGCCCGGCAGGCGCTGAGCGGGCTGGCCGAGCTCCAGGCGGTGGCGATGCCCCGGCTGCTCACCGGGCGGGCCGGGGCGGACGGCCGGGCGCAGCTGCGCGAGGCGCTCAAGCTGGGCGCCACGGCGGCCGGCGGCTGCCCGGAGCTGGATCCGGACCCGGCCGGGTACGTGCAGCTGCTGCTGGAGGCCGCCCGGGAGGCGGACTGCTCGGTGGACCTGCACACCAGCGCCGCCGATGTCGCCCAACTCGCCCGGATGGCAGCGGCGTTGGCGCCGCTGCGGCCGCGGGTGACGCTCGGCCCGTGCGGGGCGCTGAACCGCGCCGCCTCGACGGTGCTGGCCACCAGCGGGATCCGGGTGGTCTGCCTGCCGCAGAACGGCTGCTGCACCGGCCTCGAAGGCCGCTCGCCGGGCCTGCGGCCGGGCCTGGTACGGGAGTTGGCGGCCGCTCGGGTGTCGCTGGCGGCGGGCAGCGGGGCGCTGCGCGACCCGTCCAACCCGGTCGGCCGGGCGGATCCGCTGGAGTCGGCCTACCTGCTGGCGGCCGGTGGGGAGTTGGAGCCGGAGGCGGCGTACGACGCGGTGGCGAACCAGGCCCGGGCGGCGCTCGGCCTGGCACCGGTCCGGGTCGACGCCGGGTTCCCGGCGGAGCTGCTCGCGGTCCGCGGGGACAGCCTGGCCGGGGCGCTCGCGGGCGGGCACAGCCGGCTGGTGGTGCACAGCGGGCGGGTGGTCAGCCGGACCAGCGCGGTCCGGGAGTTCGCGGACACGGTGGCGCTGGCGCTGCCCCGGCAGTCCGGCGGCGGGGGCGGGGGCGGCTGAGCCGCTCGCGTCGGCCCCGGGCCCGACCACAGCTGGGGGCGCGCGACGAGTGCCGCGCGCCCCTCCCCCACCTGACGGCCGCCTTCGGTCGGCGGCTGGAGCGGCCCGGACCTCCCCCACACGGAGCGGGGCCGCTCGTTCGCCACCGACACTACGCCCGCTGTGCACCGCAGCCGGGCGCCCTTGACGCCCTCCTGTCGTCCACCGGGCCGCTCTTGACGGCCCGTTGACGCCGGGCGCGCCCCGCCCGGCCCGTCAGGGCACGTACCGGTACCCGATCCCCGGCTCGGTGACCAGGTGCCGGGGCCGGGCCGGGTCGCGCTCCAGCTTGCGGCGCAGCCCGGCGAAGTAGACCCGCAGGTAGTTGCCGCGCCCCTCCTGGGCCGGGCCCCACACCTCGCGCAGGATCTGCCGCCCGGGCACCAGCCGGCCCGGGTTGGCGAGCAGCAGGGTGAGGATGCGGCACTCCGTCGGGGTGAGCCGGACCGGCCCGTTCGGGCCGTTCACCGCGGTGGCCGCGAGGTCCACGGTGTGGTCGCCGATCACCGGCCGGCCCAGCGGCACGCCGCCCGCCGGCCGGCGCAGCACGGCGCGCAGCCGGGCCAGCAGCTCCTCCATCAGGAACGGCTTGGTCAGGTAGTCGTCGGCGCCCGCGTCCAGGGCGCCCACCTTGTCGGCGGCGTCCGTCCGGCCGGAGAGCACGATGACCGGCACCGCGCTGCGGGTGCGCAGGCCGCGCAGCACGTCCATCCCGTCGAGGTCGGGCAGGCCGAGGTCGAGCAGGACGGCGTCCGGGGCGCTGTGCGCGGCGCGGTCCAGCGCCTCGGCGCCGCCGGCCGCGGTGCGCACGGCGTACTGCCGGGCGCTGAGGTTGATCCGCAGGGTGCGCAGGAGCGCCGGCTCGTCGTCGACGACCAGGATCTCGCTCATGGGTTCTCCTCCGCGGTGGCGGCCGGCAGGGTGAGCAGCATGGTGGTGCCGCCGCCCGGGGTGTCCTCGACCTCCAGGCTGCCGCCCATCGCCTCGGCGAGGCCGCGGGACAGGGCGAGGCCCAGACCCACGCCGGTGGTGTTGTCGGTGTCGCCGAGGCGCTGGAAGGGCAGGAAGACGCGGTCGCGGTCCTCGGGGGCGATGCCGGGGCCGCGGTCGATCACCCGGACCTCGACCTGCTCGGCGTGGTGGCTGGCGGTGACCAGGACGGGCGCGCCGGGGGCGTTGTACCGCAGGGCGTTGGTGATCACGTTGGCGAGCACCCGCTCCAGCAGGGGCGGGTCGGCGCGCACGGGCGGCGCGGTGTCCAGGTCGAGCGGCTGGACCGGCGCGTACGGGTCGGGGAGGCTGTCGAGCGCCCTGGGCAGGATCTCGTCCAGGTGGACCCCGGTCAGGTGCAGGGTCAGCACGCCGGCCTGGAGGCGGCTCATGTCGAGCAGGTTGTCCACCAGCCGGGTGAGCTTGACCAGCGACTCGTCGGCGGTGCTGAGGAGTTCGGCCCGGTCCTCGGCGGAGAACTCGACGTCGGGGCTGAGCAGCGAGCCGACCGAGGCCCGGGCGGCGGCCAGCGGGGTGCGCAGGTCGTGGCTGACGGCGGCGAGCAGCGCGGTGCGCATCCGGTCGGCGGCCTTGATCGGCTCGACCTCGGCGGCGGCCACGGCCAGCCGGTCGCGCTCCAGCGCGGCGGCGGCGTGGGCGGCGAAGGCGGTCAGCACCCGCTGGTCGGCGGCGGGCAGCCGGCGGCCGGTGAGCACCAGCAGGGCGTCCCGGCCGACCGGCACCTCGGTGGTGTCGTACGGCCCCCCGCCGGCGCCCTGGTGGTCCCCCTCGCTGTGCGCCAGCACCTCGCCGTCGGCCCGGGAGAGCAGGGCGACGGCCCGCATCCCGAAGGCCGTCCGGGACTTCTCCAGCAGCGCGGGCAGCGCGTCGGCGCCGCGCAGCACGCTGCCGGCCAGGGTGGAGAGGGTCTCGGCCTCGGCGGTGGCGCGGGCGGCCCGGCTGGTGAGCCGGCCGGCGTGGTCGACCACGGTGGAGACGGTGAGCGCGATGGCGGCGAAGACCACCAGGGCGACGATGTTGTTGGTCTCCCCGATGGTCAGGCTGTGGGTCGGCGGGATGAAGTAGTAGTTGAGCAGCACCGAGGCCACGAGCGAGGCCAGCAGGGCGGACACGGCGCCGCCGAGCAGGGCGACGACGACCACGCCGAGCTGGAAGATCAGCGCGTCGGTGGTCAGGTTGATGCTCCGGTGCGCCTGCGAGAGCAGCGCGGTGAGCAGCCAGGGCACCACCAGGCCGGCCAGGTAGCCGCCGAGGGTGCGGCGCCGGGAGTGGCGGCGGCCGAGCGAGGGCAGCCGGCCGCGGCCGGTGAACTCGTGGGTGACCATGTGGACGTCGATGTCCTCGGAGGCGTCCACGGTGGTCTGCCCGGTGCCGGGGCCGGTGAGGAAGCGGTTGACCCGGCCGCGGCGGCTGGTGCCGAGCACCAGCTGGGTGGCGTCGTGGGCGCGGGCGAAGGCGAGCAGCGCGCTGGGGACGTCGTCGCCGACCACCACGTGGTAGCTGCCGCCGAGGGTCTCCACCAGCTGCCGCTGCTGGGCGAGCGCGCCGGAGGAGGCGCCGGCCAGGCCGTCGCTGCGCGAGACGTGGACGGCGAGCAGGTCGCCGCCGGCCGTGCGGTCGGCGATCCGGGCGGCGCGGCGGACCAGGGTCTCGCCCTCGGGGCCGCCGGTGAGGGCGACCACCACCCGCTCGCGGGTCTCCCAGACCCGGTCGATGGCGTGGCTGGCCCGGTAGTCGCGCAGCCCCTCGTCCACCCGCCCGGCCACCCAGAGCAGGGCGAGTTCGCGCAGCGCGGTGAGGTTGCCGATCCGGAAGTAGTTCGCGAGCGCGGCGTCCACCTTCTCCGCCCGGTAGACGTTGCCGTGGGCCATCCGGCGGCGCAGCGCCTGGGGGGCCATGTCGACGAGTTCGATCTGGTCGGCCCGGCGGACCACCTCGTCCGGGACGGTCTCCCGCTGCGGGATGCCGGTGATCTTCCGCACGACGTCGTTCAGCGACTCCAGGTGCTGGATGTTGACGGTGGTGATGACGTCGATCCCGGCGGCGAGCAGTTCCTCGACGTCCTGCCAGCGCTTGGCGTGCCGGCCGCCGGGGACGTTGGTGTGCGCCAGCTCGTCCACCAGCACCACGGAGGGGCGGCGGGCGAGCACGCCGTCGAGGTCCATCTCCTCGAACTCGGCGTCCCGGTAGGCCCGTCGGGCGCGCGGCAGGGCTTCCAGGCCCGCCAGCATGGCCTCGGTGTGCGGCCTGCCGTGGCACTCGACGTACCCGACCACGACGTCGGCCCCGCGCTTCTGTCTGCGCCGGGCCTCGTCCAGCATGCGGTAGGTCTTGCCGACCCCCGGCGCGGAGCCGAGGTACACCCTCAGCCGGCCGCCGCGGGTGCCGGTGCCGGGGGTGAGGTCGCGGGCCATGGGCACTGCTCTTTCCGTCGGGAGGTGGTGCACGTCTGCGGACGCGGGTCGGCCGGCCCGGGCGCGGGAGGCGTCCCCCGTGCCCGGGCCGGCCCGGTCACCCGTAGGTGCGATGCGGTGTCGCTCGTGGCGGTGTCGCTTCCGGCGGTGTCACTTCTGCTCGCTGAGCGCCTTGTTGAGCAGGACGACGTTGACGCCCTCGCCGCCGAGGAAGCCGAGCGAGCGGCCCTCGGTGTGCTCGTCGACCAGCTCGGCCACCGTCTCCACCGGCAGGTCGCGGCTCCTGGCGACCCGCTCGACCTGCTCCCTGGCGTACGCCACGGAGATGTGCGGGTCGAGGCCGGAGCCGGAGGCGGTCAGCGCGTCGGCCGGGACGGCGGCCGGGTCGACGCCGTCGAACGCGGCGACGGCGGCGCGGCGTTCCTCGACGGCCTTCCGCAGCTCCTCGCTGTTCGGGCCGAGGTTGCCGGCTCCGGAGGAGGAGGCGTCGTAGCCGGTCCCGGCCGCGGAGGGGCGGGGCTGGAACCACTTCGGGTCCGGCTTCGCCTCCTCCTTCGGGTCGTCGGGGTCGGCCTTCGGGAGGTTGAAGCTCTGGCCGATCAGGCTGGAGCCCACCTCCCGGCCGCCGGCCTTCACCGGCGAGCCGTTCGCCTTGTCGCCGAAGGCGGCCTGGGAGACGCCGGTGACCAGCAGCGGGTAGAGGACTCCGAGGAGCACGGTGAGCACGAGCAGCGCCCGCAGGGCGGTGACGTGGGTGCGGAGGGTCGTCGGCAGGGGCTTGGACATGGTTTTCTCTCCTTCCCTCGTCAGCCGAGGCCGGGGATGAACTGGACGATGAGGTCGATCAGCTTGATGCCGACGAACGGCACTACCAGGCCGCCGAAGCCGTAGACCCCGATGTTGCGGCGCAGCAGCGAGCCGGCGTCGGACGGGCGGTAGCGCACGCCGCGCAGCGCGAGCGGGATCAGGCCGATGATGACCAGGGCGTTGAAGACGATCGCCGAGGTGATCGCGGACTGGGGGCTGTGCAGGCCCATGATGTTGAGGTGGCCCAGGCCCGGGTAGACCCCGGCGAACATCGCGGGGATGATCGCGAAGTACTTGGCCACGTCGTTGGCGATGGAGAAGGTGGTCAGCGCGCCGCGGGTGATCAGCAGCTGCTTGCCGATCTCCACGATCTCGATCAGCTTGGTCGGGTTGGAGTCCAGGTCGACCATGTTGCCGGCCTCCTTGGCCGCCATGGTCCCGGTGTTCATCGCGACGCCGACGTCGGCCTGGGCGAGGGCGGGGGCGTCGTTGGTGCCGTCGCCGGTCATCGCGACCAGCTTGCCGCCCTCCTGCTCCTTCTTGATCAGGGCCATCTTGTCCTCGGGCGTGGCCTCGGCGAGGAAGTCGTCCACGCCGGCCTCCTCCGCGATCGCCTTGGCGGTCAGCGGGTTGTCGCCCGTGATCATGACGGTCCTGATGCCCATCCGGCGGAGCTCGTCGAAGCGCTCCCGCATGCCCTCCTTGACCACGTCCTTGAGGTGGACGACCCCGAGGACGCGGGCCGGCCCGCCGCCGGCCCTGACGGCCACCACCAGCGGGGTGCCACCGGCCGCGGAGATGCCGTCGACCAGGGCGGCGACCTCGCCGCCGACCGAACCGCCGTTCTCGGTGACCCACTGGGAGACGGCGCCGGCGGCGCCCTTGCGGACCTGGTGGACCCCCTCGGCCTCGTCCAGGTCCACGCCCGACATCCGGGTCCGGGCGGTGAACGGCACCCAGGTGGCGTGCGTCAACTCGCCCTGGGCGCGGGCCCGCAGGCCGTACTCCGTCTTGGCCAGGACGACGATCGAGCGGCCCTCGGGGGTCTCGTCCGCGAGCGAGGAGAGCTGGGCGGCGCCGGCCAGTTCGTCGGTGCCCACGCCGGGGGCGGGCAGGAACTCGGCGGCCTGGCGGTTGCCGAGGGTGATGGTGCCGGTCTTGTCGAGCAGCAGGGTGTTGACGTCGCCGGCGGCCTCGACGGCGCGGCCGGACATCGCCAGCACGTTGCGCTGGACCAGGCGGTCCATGCCCGCGATGCCGATCGCGGAGAGCAGTGCGCCGATGGTGGTCGGGATGAGCGCCACGATCAGGGCGACCAGGACGATCATCGACTGCGGGGCACCCGCGTAGGTGGCCATCGGCTGGAGCGTGACGACCGCGACCAGGAAGACGACGGTCAGCGAGGCCAGCAGGATGTTGAGGGCGATCTCGTTCGGCGTCTTCTGCCGGGCGGCGCCCTCGACCAGGGCGATCATCCGGTCGATGAAGGACTTGCCGGGCTCGGAGGCGATCTTCACCACGATCCGGTCGGACAGCACCCTGGTGCCGCCGGTGACGGCGGAGCGGTCGCCGCCGGACTCCCGGATGACGGGCGCGGACTCGCCGGTGATCGCCGACTCGTCGACGCTCGCGACGCCCTCGACGACGTCGCCGTCGCCGGGGATGATTTGCCCGGCCTCGACCACCACGTGGTCGCCGAGCCTCAGCGCGGTGCCGGGCACCTCCTCCTCGGCCCGGCTCGCCGGCCAGTGGGTGAGCCGGCGGGCGACGCTCTCGGTCCTGGTCCTGCGCAGGGTGTCGGCCTGGGCCTTGCCGCGCCCCTCGGCGACGGCCTCGGCCAGGTTGGCGAAGACCGTGGTGAGCCAGAGCCAGACGGTGACGGCCCAGGCGAACACGGACGGGTCCGCGATCGCGGAGACGGTGGTGACCACCGAGCCGACCTCGACCACGAACATCACCGGGTTCCTGACCATCACCCGGGGGTCGAGCTTGCGCACCGCGTCCGGCAGGGAGGCGAGTACCAGCTTCGGGTCGAGCAGGCCGCTCGCCGCTCTGTGCGGCGCGGCGGGTTCGGCCTGGTCGGCCGGTGCGGGGTTGAGCGTAGGGGTGGACATCAGGAGGACAGACCTTCCGCGATCGGCCCGAGAGCCAGGGCCGGGAAGTAGGTGAGGCCGACGACGATCAGGATCACGCCCGACAGCAGGCCCACGAACAGCGGCTTGTAGGTGGGCAGGGTGCCCGGGGTGGCCGGGACCGGCTGCTGCCGGGCCAGCGAGCCGGCCAGGGCCAGGACGAAGACGATCGGCAGCAGCCGGCCGAAGATCATCGCCAGGCCGAGCGCGGTGTCGTACCAGTCGGTGTTGACGGTGATGCCGCCGAAGGCCGAGCCGTTGTTGTTGGAGGCCGAGGTGAAGGCGTACAGCACCTCGGAGAAGCCGTGCGCGCCCGAGTTGAGCATCCCGGCGCGCTCGCCCGGCAGGGCCATCGCCACGCCCGTGCCGACCAGCACGATCGTCGGGGTGGTGAGGATGTACAGCGAGGCGAACTTCATCTCCCGGCCGCCGAGCTTCTTGCCCAGGTACTCGGGGGTGCGGCCGACCATCAGACCGGCCACGAAGACCGCGACGACGGCCAGCACCAGCATCCCGTAGAGGCCGGAGCCCACCCCGCCGGGCGCGATCTCGCCCAGCATCATGTCGAAGACCGTCAGCCCGCCGCCGAACGGCGTGTACGAGTCGTGGAAGGAGTCCACCGCGCCGGTCGAGGTCAGCGTGGTCGAGGCGGCGAACAGCGAGCTGGCGGCGACGCCGAAGCGCTGCTCCTTGCCCTCCATCGCGGCGCCCGCGGCCTGGAGGGCGCTGCCCTGGTGCTGCGACTCGGCGAGGGTCAGCAGGGCCACCGAGGCGGCCCAGAACAGGCCCATCACGGCGACGACCGCGTAGCCCTGGCGGTGGTCCCCCACCATCCGGCCGAAGGTCCGCGGCAGCGCGAACGGGATCAGCAGGATCAGGAAGATCTCGACCAGGTTGGTGAACCCGGTCGGGTTCTCGAACGGGTGCGCCGAGTTGGCGTTGAAGAAGCCGCCGCCGTTGGTGCCCAGTTCCTTGATGACCTCCTGCGAGGCCACCGGGCCGCCCGGGATCCTCTGGACCTCGCCGGCCAGGGTGGTCACCTCGTGGAAGCCGTGGAAGTTCTGGATCACGCCGTTGGCGGCCAGCACCAGGGCGAAGACGACCGCGATCGGCAGCAGCAGGCGCAGGTTGATCCGGGTGAGGTCGACCCAGAAGTTGCCGACCCGGTCGGTCCGGTGGCGGGTGAAGCCCCGGATCAGCGCGGCCACGACGGCGATGCCGACGGCCGCGGAGACGAAGTTCTGCACCGCCAGGCCCGCCATCTGCACCAGGTGGCCCATCGCGGACTCGCCGCCGTAGGACTGCCAGTTGGTGTTGGCGACGAACGATATCGCGGTGTTCCAGGCCTGGTGGCCCTCCATCTGCGGAACGCCCAGGTCCAGCAGCAGGTGGCCCTGGAGGCGGATCAGGCCGTAGAGGAAGAGGACGGAGACGGCGGAGAAGGCCAGCACCGAGCGGAGGTACACCGGCCACCGCTGGTCGGCGTCGCCGTCGACGCCGATCAGCCGGTAGACGCCGCGCTCGACTCTGAGGTGCCGGGCGGAGGTGAGGAGCCCGGCGATGTAGTCGCCGAGGGGGCGGTAGCACAGGGCCAGCGCGCCGACGAGGGCGACGGCCTGGAGCCAGCCCGCGAGAGTGGATCCCATGTCAGAACTTCTCCGGGAAGATCAGCGCCACGACGAGGTAGCCGACGAGCGCGACGGCCACGACCAGACCAGCGATGTTCTCGGCGCTCACAGCTTCTCCACCCCCCGCGCGATCAGGGCGATGACGGCGAACACGGCGACCGTGACACCGACGTAGATGAGATCGGACATGGGCTCCACCAGAGTGGTTCGGGAGATGCCGCGACCTGGGCCGGAGGGCTCGCGCGGCGCCGGCGGACGGCCGGCAGATGCAGCAAACCAGCCGTCAGAGGCGCGTTACGGGGGCCCTGACGCCCTCCATACGGGTGATAGCGCGACGTTGACGCGGCCTTGACGGGTGGGTCACCGGACCGGGACCGTCGTGATCGGGGCGAGATGTACGGGGGCGGGGGCGGGGCGGGGCGTGCGGGGCCGGCGTGCGGGGCCGGCGTGCGGGGTGGCCGGGGTGTGCGGGGCGTTCGGGGCTGCCGTCCTGGACCGTCCGGAGCCGCCCGGGGCCCCGTCCTGAGCCGTCCTGAGCCGTGCTGAGTCCCGTCCTGAGCCCCGTCCTGGGCCGTCCGCACCGCTGCGCTCCGGTCACATCCGCATGCGCAGCCGGCAGACCACCGCGTCGGTGTGCCGCCGCAGCGCGCGGTCGATCACGGCGCCGCGCCGGTTCTGCAGCGCCCGCTGCCACCAGCGGGCCGGCTCCACCTCGGGGATCAGCACGGTCAGCCGGTCGAAGGCGTGCTCCGCCCCCAACTCGTTGACGAAGTCGGCGATCGGCCGCCCCAGCCGGCGGTGGCCGTCCGGGAGCTCCACCAGCGGCACGCCCGGCCGCCACAGCTCCCAGTCCCGGCGCAGCGCCTCGGCGGCGGCCGGCTCGTGCACCACGGTGACGGCCAGCACCTCGTCGCCGAGCGAGAGCGCCGCGGACAGGCCGTCCCTGGTCAGCCGGGTGATCGCGGTCACCGGGACGACGACCAGGCTGCGCTGCCTGGTCACCGGGCCGGGCACCCGGCCCAGCTCCAGCCGCTCCCCGATCCGCCCGTAGCTGCGGTGGACCGCCTCGAACAGCGCCACCAGCAGTGGCAGCGCCACCACGATGCCCCAGGCGCCCTCGGTGAACCTGGTGCCGGTGACGACCAGCGCCGCCACGCCGGTGAGCAGCGCCCCGAAGCCGTTCAGCCCGGCCTTCCGGCGCCAGCCGGACGGGCGGTGCAGCAGCCAGTGCCGGACCATCCCCACCTGGCAGACGGTGAAGCCGACGAACACGCCGATCGAGAACAGCGGCACCAGGCTGTTGACGTCCCCGCCGGAGCCGGCCAGCAGCGTGGCCGAGACCACGGCCAGGAACAGCACGCCGTACCGGTAGACCTGGCGGTCGGCGCGCAGCGCGAACAGGTGCGGGAGGTGGTTGTCCCGGGCGAGCAGGTCGAGCAGCACCGGCAGCCCGCCGAAGGAGGTGTTGGCGGCCAGCCCGAGCAGCAGCACGGTGGCGGCCTGGACGACGTAGAAGCCGAAGCCGTGCCCGAGCGAGGCGTCGGCGAGCTGCGCGAGCACGGTGACGCCCTCGACCGGCTGGAGGTGGAAGCGGCCGATCAGCACGGCCAGTCCGACCAGCATCACGCCGAGCAGGGCACCGAGCGCGACCTCGGTGTGCTGCGCGCGCCTCACCCGCGGGGTGCGGAAGGAGGGGACGGCGTTGGCCACCGCCTCCACACCGGTCAGCGCGGAGCAGCCGGCCGCGAAGGCCTTGAGCAGCAGCAGCGCGCCGACGGCGGTGGCGTTCCCGGCGAGCGCCGAGGCGTGGCCGGCCGCGGCCGCGGTGCCGGCCGGGCCGTCCCGGAACAGCCCGACGACGACGATCGCCAGGACGGAGAGCACGAAGACGGCGGTCGGCGCCAGGAACCAGCGCGCCGACTCGGCGATCCCCCGCAGGTTCACCGCGGTGACCAGCGCGAGCACGCCCAGGCAGAGCCAGACCCGCTCGCCGTACAGGCCCGGCACGGCGGAGGTGAGTGCGGCGACGCCGGCGGTGACGGAGACCGCGACGTTCAGGACGTAGTCGACGACCAGCGAGGCGGCGGCGGTCAGCGCGGTCCGGCGGCCGAGGTGCGCCTTGGCCACCGCATAGGAGCCGCCGCCGTCCGGGAACGCCGCGATCACCTGCCGGTAGGAGGCCACCAGCACCGCCAGCAGCAGGGCGATCGCCGCGGTGACCGGCAGCGTGAAGCCCAGCCCGTGGGCCCCGGCGGCGGCCAGCACCAGCACGACCGCCTCCGGCCCGTACGCGACCGAGGCCATGGCGTCCAGCGAGAGCGCCGCCAGCCCGCCGAGGGCGCTGAGCCGGTGCCGCTCGTCCGCCGCATCGGCGTCGGGCGGCTGGGGGTCGACCATGACGGTCGCAGGGGTGGTGGCGCTGGGCATCGGACGGGACCTCCGCAGTCGGTAGTCGGTCCGATCCTGCGGTCCGCGCACCCGCCGCCCGGTGGGCCCTACGCGTTCCTGACGCCGCCACGAGCGGCCCTGACGCGCCCTTGACGCGGCCGCCGCGCTGCCCCGGCGCCGTCCGGTGGCTGTTGGCGGGGGTGGGGCGAGCCGTTGTCCCGGCGGTCGCCGGCTGGGAAGACGATCAGCTCTGTCGAAGGACTCCCACCCCCGGGGTCCCACTCTGCTGCCTGCCCCCCGTAATTGCAAGCAATGTGCAATAAGTCGCCCCGGCGCCCCACCCCACCCCCACGCCCGCCCCGGCGCCCGCCCACGCAAACAAAACAGGCCCTGATCTGCGTTTCCGCAGATCAGGGCCTGTTCTCTATCCTGTGGCTGGTGCAGGGTTCGAACCTGCGTAGCTTTCGCGACAGATTTACAGTCTGCTCCCTTTGGCCGCTCGGGCAACCAGCCAGGATCTTCGTTTCCCGGGGTGTTCGCCCCGTTCGACGTGGTAAACCATACCCGATGTGGGGGGGTGCTCCGCCACTCGATAGATCACACGACGATCGGGAAGCCGCGGGCCACTGCTACGGGCGGGGCCCGTGTGGCGCTGGATAGGCTGGGGCCGCGGGCGCCCGCGAGAGCGGGCCCGTGCCAGTGACGCCAGAGCATCAAGGAGACCTATACCCATGGCCGACTCCAGTTTCGACATCGTCTCGAAGGTCGAGTGGCAGGAGGTCGACAACGCGATCAACCAGACCTCCCGCGAGATCGCGACGCGCTTCGACTTCAAGAACGTGGGCGCCGAGATCAGCCGCTCCGGCGAGAAGATCGAGATGAAGGCGAACGGCGAGGAGCGCGTGCGCGCCGTCCTCGACATCCTCCAGACCAAGTTCGTGAAGCGCGGCCTGTCGCTGAAGGCCCTGGACGCCAACGAGCCGCAGCTCTCCGGCAAGGAGTACAAGATCTTCGCCAACGTCAAGGAGGGCATCACCACGGAGGACGCGAAGAAGGTCGCGAAGATCATCCGTGACGAGGGCCCGAAGGGCGTCAAGGCGCAGGTCCAGGGTGACGAGCTGCGCGTCAGCTCCAAGAGCCGCGACGACCTCCAGGCCGTGCAGGCCCTGCTCAAGGGCAAGGACCTGGACTTCGCGATCCAGTTCGTGAACTACCGCTGACCCTCCGGTCGGACGGACGACGGCGCGGCCCCGCTCCCGGTACGCCAGGCGGGGCCGTTCGCGTCGGCGGGGCCGGGGCGGGCCGGCGGCGGGGGCGGTCAGCCGGGCGGCTCCGCCCAGCGGGCGGTGCTGCGGTGCCGGCCGAGGCCGACCGCCTCGAACTCGTCCGCCCGGCCCGGCCCCGAGCGGGCACCGAGCCGCCGCAGGGCGCGGGAGATCGGGGTGCCCTCGGCCGGGGACGGCTCGAACTCGCCGATGGCGAGCGGGCCGAGGACGACCGCGCCGTCCGACCAGACGGCGGCGCGCTGGGTGCCGCTGCCGCCGAAGTACTCCGCCTCCACGCAGGCGAGCGGCCCGGCCTTCGACCAGGCGGCCAGGCGCAGCTCGAAGGCTTCCGAGTGCCAGCCGAACCCTGCGGCGCCGCCGGACGTGCGCACGCCGCCGCCCTGGAGCGCGGTGAGGACGGCGGAGGTGACCGGGATCAGCGCCAGCCCCTGCGCCAGGGGCACCACGCGGGCGGCCGGGACCTCCGCCGCGGCCACCGCCAGCAGCTCCCATGTTCCTATCAGGGCCTGGAGTTCGTAGGACATGCCGGACATGGTGACCCACCGCACTGACAATCGGCCCGGAATTTATGATTCCGTGCCCGGCCGGAGACCGTAGAGCAGGCTGCGGTGCCTGCGGAGCGGCCCTCGGCGGCCGGTCACGCCCCCGACCCCCGGTCCTCCGTCACCCGCGCGGGTGCCCGCGGCATGCGGCGGGCACGGCACCCCGGTGGACTTGGCCGGGTACGGCCCCCGTGCGGAGGAGGACCGCATGCACACCCCGGACTCGCCCCCGGCCACGCCCCCGCCGGGCCCGGCCGCCGCCGCACCGGCGACGGCCCCGCACGGCCAGGGCCGCGGCGCGACCCACAGCCCGGGCCGCGGACCGGCCCTCGTCCGCGCCCTCCTCCGCCTCCTCGCGCCCCTCACCCTCCCGCCGCCGACCGCACCGGCCGCCGACCGCAGGGGCGGCCGACGCCGAGGTCCCCACCAAGCGCCGGCTCCGGCACAGCCCGCTCAACGGCCCTCCCGCCGCCCCGAGCTCGCCGGGGTGCCGCCGAGGGCATCGCCAACTCGAAGCGGAGATGATGGAGTTGACGCGACGGAAGCTCAGCAGAGCCCGCCCGGCCCCAGAGGAGGAACCGCCGTGCCCCGCCCCTTCACCGTCGACGACCACGCCGCCCGGATGGCCCGCGCCACCGCCGAGGCGAGCGCCGCCGGACTGGCCGGCCTGGTCGTCACCCCCGGCCCCGACCTGGCCTACCTGTGCGGCTACTCGCCCACCGCGACCACCGAGCGGCTGACCGCCCTCGTCCTCACCACCGGGCGCGAACCCGCCCTGGTGGTGCCGAAGTTGGAGCGCCCGGACGCCGAGAAGGCGGTCGGCGCCCCGGTCGTCCGGCTGCTCGACTGGTCCGACGGCGAGGACCCCTTCGCCACCGCGGCCCCGCTGCTCGACCCGGCCGGGCGGTACGGCGTCTCCGACACCACCTGGGCGCTGCACCTGCTCGGCTTCCAGGCCGCGCTGCCCGGCGCCTCCTTCACCTCGCTGACCGAGAGCCTGCCGATGCTGCGCGCCGTCAAGGACACCGAGGAGCTGGAGCGGCTGGCCTCGGCCGGCGGCGCGGCGGACGCCGCCTACCGCGGGATCCTGGAGGTCCCCTTCGCCGGCCGCCGGGAGACCGACGTGGCCGCCGACCTCGGCGCGCTGCTCATCCAGTACGGGCACAGCCAGGTCGACTTCACCGTGGTCGGCTCCGGCCCGAACGGCGCCGACCCGCACCACGAGGCCGGTGACCGGGTCATCCGTACGGGTGACACCGTGGTGCTCGACTTCGGCGGGCTGAAGGACGGCTACGGCTCCGACACGACGCGGACGGTGCACGTCGGCCCGGACGTCCCGGAGGAGGTGCGGACGGTGCACGAGCTGGTCCGGCTGGCCCAGCAGACCGCCTTCGAGGCCGTCCGGCCCGGCGTCGGCTGCCAGGAGATCGACCGGATCGCCCGCCGGGTGATCACCGAGGGCGGGTACGGCGAGTACTTCATCCACCGCACCGGCCACGGCATCGGCACCACCACGCACGAGCCTCCGTACCTGGTGGAGGGCGAGGAGCGGCCGCTGGTACCGGGCATGTGCTTCTCGATCGAGCCCGGGATCTACCTGCCCGGCCGGTTCGGGGTGCGGATCGAGGACATCGTCACCGTCACTCCGGCCGGCGGCCGTCGTTTCAACAACACCCCGCACGAGCTCGGCATCGTGGCCTGACGGCCCTACGGTGACCGACCGTGCGTCGAACGGGGTGGGGGCCGGCTCGGACATCCTTACGAACCGGTCATATTTCACCCAGAGACCTCCAAGTTTGGGTTGCTAGTTTCGGTGCGCATGACCAAGACCCTCCCCCCGGCCCCGCACGAGGTGCAGGCCGGGCAGCCGCGCCCGGTGCCTCCGCCCCGCCCCCGCGTGACGGGCTGGTCGAGACTCCGGTGGCTCGCCTGGCCGCTCTACCTGACGTGCCTGCTCTGGTTCCTGCGGACCGAGGGCATCCCCGCGGCCAACGACGTGCTGTTCCTCTGGCTGATCGCCGCCCTGCTGACCGCCGCCGTGCACAGCGGGCACGGCCCCCGCGGCTTCCTCCTGGTCCTGCGCGACTGGGTCCCGGTGATGGCCGTGGTGTGGACGTACTCGCTGCTGCGCGGCTACGGCGCCCACACCCCGTGGGCTCCGCACTGGCTGCCGCAGCTGCGCTTCGACGAGGTGCTCGGCTTCGGCGAGACCTGGACCGTCCGGCTCCAGCACGCCCTCTACACCCCCGGCTCGGCGCACTGGTACGACTACGCCGCGGTGGCGGTCTACCTGTCGCACTTCTTCGTCGTCTTCCTGCTGCTCGCGGTGCTCTGGCGGCGCGCCCACCACCGCTTCCGCCAGCTGCTCGCCGCCTACCTGACGCTCACCTTCGCGGGCTTCGCCACCTACCTGCTGTACCCGGCCGACCCTCCGTGGCTGGTCTCCCAGGAGGGCAACCTGCCGCACCTGGCCCGGGTGGTCTGGGAGGTCGTCTCGCTCAGCGGGCTGCCGCAGGCCGACTCGCTGCTGGAGAACGGCAGCCAGTTCGCCAACGACGTCGCCGCGATGCCCTCGCTGCACTCCGCCTACCCGGCGATGCTGCTGTTCTTCTTCTGGCCCACCGCCAGGCGCTGGCTGCGGGCGGTGCTGGTCGCCTACCCGCTCGCGATGACCTTCACCCTGGTCTACGGCGCGGAGCACTTCATCATCGACGTCTTCGTCGGCTGGGCCTACGCCGCCGCGGTGGTGTTCGGGCTGCGCCGGCTGCGCAGGCGTCGGGAGGCAGGGGCCGGGGCGGGGGCAGCGGCCGAGGCCGAGGCAGGGGCTGGGGCAGCGGCCGAGGCAGGGGCCGGGGCGGGGGCAGCGGCCAAGGCCGAGGCAGGGGCCGAGGCGACCGCGCCCGCCGTCACCGGTCCGGTTCCGGCGGAGGGCGCGGCTCCGGCGAAGGGCACGGCAGACTTGGCCGGGTGAAACCGAGCGCACCGACGAAGCCCACCCCCGAGCAACTGCTGGCCGCCAAGGACGGCACCATCCCGGACGTCTCCGGGCCCGGGCTGCGGGTGCTGTTCTGCGGCATCAACCCGGGCCTGTGGTCCGGCGCCACCGGCCACCACTTCGCCCGCCCGGGCAACCGCTTCTGGCCCGCCCTGCACCGCTCCGGCTTCACCCCGCGCCAGTACCGCCCGGACGAGCAGCAGGAGCTGCTCGCGCTCGGCCTGGGCATCACCAACGTCGCCCCGCGCACCACCGCCAAGGCGGACGAGCTGACCGCCGAGGAGCTGCGCGAGGGCGGCGCCGCCCTGCGCGAACGGGTGCTGCGGCTGCGCCCGCGGGCCCTGGCGGTGCTCGGCATCGGCGCCTACCGGACGGCCTTCGGGCAGCGCCGGGCCCTGCTCGGGCGGCAGCCGGAGGGCATCGGCGACACCGAGGTGTGGGTGCTGCCCAACCCCAGCGGCCTCAACGCCCACTACACCCTGGACGGGCTGGCCGAGGAGTTCCGCAAGCTCCGGGAGGCCGTCGGGGGCTGAGCGGTGGGGCCGGCGCCCGCACCGCGCCCGCTCACCCCGGCAGCACGGCCAGTTCGAGCGCGGCCAGCCGGGCCGGGTCGGCCACCACCTCGTACCCGGCCACCCGGCCGTCCGCCACCGCCGTCCGCAGCACCAGCCGCAGCCGCCCGTCCGGGGCGATCAGGATCCCGGGCACCCCGTCCACCAGCGCCACCGCGCCGTAGCGGGCCCGGCGGCCGAAGACCGTGGTCTCCCGGGCGACGGCCCGCGCGCCGCGGACCACCTCGGCCCGGCCCGGCCCCAGCACCGCCGGATCGGCCCGGCGCACCACGTCCGGGGCCAGTACGGCCAGCAGCTCGGCCAGGTCCCCGCCCCGGGCGGCGGCCAGGAAGGCCTCCACCACCCGGCGGTGCCCGGCCAGCGGCTCCGGCGGCAGCACGGCCGTCCCGCGGACCCGCTGCCGGGCCCGGCTGGCCAGCTTCTTGGCGGCCGCCGGGGTCCGCCCGACGATCGGCGCGATCCGGTCGAAGGGCACCGCGAAGCCGTCGTGCAGCACGAAGGCGACCCGTTCGGCCGGGCCCAGCCGGTCCAGCACCACCAGCAGCGCCCGGCCCACCGACTCGACCAGCAGCGCCTCCCGCTCCGGCTCCGGGCCGCCCGAGACGTCCGGCAGCGGCTCCTCGGCCGGCTCCTCGCGGCGCGCGGCACGGGCCCGCAGCAGGTCCAGGCAGATCCGGGAGACCACCGTGGTCAGCCAGCCGGGGAGGTTGTCGATCTCCGCCCGGTCGGTGCGGACCAGTCGCAGCCAGGCCTCCTGCACGGCGTCCTCGGCCTCGTCGGTCGAACCCAGCATCCGCTGGGCGATCGCCCGCAGCCGGCCGCGCTCGGCCTCGAAGCGCCCGGCCGCCGCGGCCTGCCCGGCGCCCCCGGCGAACGACCGCCCGGCATCCCCGGCGAACGACCGCCCGGCCGCCGCGCCCGACCCCGCGTTCCGGTCCATCGGTCACCTTTCCTCGGCGCGGTCCGTCACCGCTATGACGAACCGTCCCCCTCCGAGGTGACCAGGAGACCCCCATGACCTCCGCCACGCTGCTCCACCTGGACTCCAGCATCGGCCCGTCCGGCTCGGTCAGCCGCGCCCTGACGGCCCGCTTCGCCGAGGCCTGGCGCGCCCGGCACGGCTCCGCCGGGCAGCACCGGTACCGCGACCTCGCCGCCGATCCGCTGCCCCCGGTGCGCGCCGCCTTCGACGTCCTCGGCCGCCGCACCGAGCGCAAGGGGATCCTGCCGCTGGACGACATCGACCTCCTGGCCGAGGACCCGGACGAGGCCCGCGAGTGGGCGCTCAGCCGCCCGCTGATCGAGGAGCTGCGGAGCGCCGGGGTCCTGCTGGTCGGCAGCCCGATGTACAACTACACCGTCTCGGTCGGCCTCAAGGCGTGGATCGACCGGGTCACCTTCCCCGGCGTCCACCAGGACCCGCGGACCGGCGAGGCGCTGCTGCGCGACACCCGCGTGGTGGTCGTGGCGGTCCGGGGCGGCGGCTACGGGCCGGGCTCGCCGCGCGCCCACTGCGACTTCCAGGTCCCGTACCTGCGGGCGTACTTCGAGCGGATCGGGATCGCGGCGGAGCACCTGCACGTGGTCACCGCCGAGCTCACCAGGGCCGCGGACATCCCGGCCCTGAACTCGCTGCGGCCGCTCGCCGCCGAGTCGCTGGCGGCCGCCGGGGCCGCGCTGGACGAGCTGGCCGCGACGCTCTGAGCCCGCGGCCCGGCCGCCCCCGCCCCGCGGCCGCACGCGCCCACGGGCGCGCCGGGAGCCCGGCGCCTACAGCGGGGTGACGGCCTTCAGCACCACCAGCAGGGCCACGGCCGCGTTCAGCGCGCACAGCGCCGACGCCGCCGTACCGAGCGCGGCGACCATCGCCGCGAGGCCCGCGGGCGTCTTGGCCGGCGGCCAGTTGCGGGAGGTCGGCACCGGGCCGAGCAGGGCGGCGACCCGCCGGGGCACCGGGCCGGCCGCCGCGGTTGCCGCCGGGGCGGCGAAGGCCGCGAAGCCGGGGGTCGGGGCGGCGTGCGAGACCAGGGCCGCCCGGGCGACGGCCCGCGCGGTGATCCGGCGGTCCCCCACCGCCTGCGCCGAGTCCTCGTCCGCCCAGCGCTCGGCGCTGTACGCCACCGCGCTCTGCAACGGCCGCAGGAACGGGTTGACGCAGGCCGCGAGCTGGGTGGTCAGCAGGTACCGGTGGTGGCGGTGGCTCAGGTGCGCCCGCTCGTGCGCGAGCAGCGCCTCGCGCTCGTCGGCGGCCAGGCCGGCCAGCATCCCGGTGGAGACCACCACCCGGCCCGGCGAGCCGGGCAGCGCGTAGGCGTACGGGCTGGCGTCCGGCAGCACCGCGAGGTCGGCGGGCCCGCCCGGCTCGGCGGGCAGGCCGCCCAGCGCCCGGCGGGCCCGGCCGCGCACCCGCAGGTGCCGCACGACCGTCCGGGCGCAGGCGAAGGCCACCAGGGCCAGCAGCCACATCGCGGCCGTGCCGACCGTCTCGTGGTACGGCAGGGCGGCCCGCACCTCCGGGTCGGACCAGCCGTCCGGGAGCGGGTTGCCGGGGATCTGCGCGGTGCCCACCACGCCGATCAGTCCGAGGCAGAGCACGCTGCACAGCGCCATCACCGCGCTGATCACGGTCATCAGCCGGGCCGCGCCGCGCGGGTGGAGGTGCTGCTCGGTCAGACGCGCGATCGGGACGGCGGTGAGCGGCAGGACGAGCGGGAGGAAGACGAAGAAGCCCACGGGTCAGCTCTCGCGGTCGGGCGCCGCAGGAGCGGCGGACGCGGCGTCCAGCAGCGTCCGCAGCAGCTCCTCGTCGTGCGGCAGCAGCGCACTGACGAAGCTGGCGAGGACGGCGTCCCGGTCCGCCTCCCCGTCGAGCATCCGGCGCATCCGCAGCGCGGCCAGGCCGGCGGCGTCCGCGGAGGCCTGCCACAGGTAGGACCGGCCGGACCGGCTCCGGGTCACGGCGTTCTTGGCGTGCAGCCGGGACAGGATGGTCATCACCGTGGTGTACGCCAGGTCGCCCTCCAGGCGCTCCTGGACCCACCCGGCGGACGCCGGTCCGGGCGCCTGCTGGAGCACCGCGAGCACCTGCGCCTCCAGTTCGCCCTGGCCGCGTCGCCTGGTCGGCGCGTCCCCGGCCGTCGGGGCGTGCCTCTGGTCTGCCATGACGGGCCACTCCCTCCGGATGCCGCGCCCGGACCGCCGGGCGCGGGTTCATCCTAACGAGCAAGGCGCCGCGCCGAACCGGTCCCGGCAGGGGTTCGACGGCGCACGGCCCCGCCCCACCGCGCCTCCGGACCGCCCGCCGGAGCGCCCGCCGCACCACTCGCCGCACCATCTGCCGGACCGAAAGGCCGCCAACCACCCGCCGACCACCCGCCGACCGGACACGGGCCCGCCCCGCTCAGGTCCGGGCCCGCTGGGTCAGCGCGATGCAGACCAGCACCACCACCGCGGTCGGCAGCGCGGCGGCCGGCAGCCGCTCGCCGAGCAGCAGCACCGACCAGACCAGCGTCAGCAGCGGCTGGGCGAGCTGGAGCTGGCTGGCCCTCGGCACCCCGATCGAGGCCATCCCCCGGTACCAGAGCACCAGCCCGCCGAGCTGCGAGACCGCCGCCGCGTACCCCAGCCCGACCAGCGCCTTCGCCCCGAGCCGCACCGGCTCGGCGCCCAGTCCGAGCACCGCGGTCAGCAGTGTCGCGGGCAGCGCGACCAGCACCGCCCAGGCGATCACCTGTCCGCCCGGCAGGTCCCGGGAGAGCCGCCCGCCCTCGGCGTACCCGGCGGCGCAGAGCAGCACCGCCGCGAACAGGTAGAGGTCGGCGAGGGTCGGCCGGCCGTGGCTCTGGACCAGCGTGAAGACGAGGACGGCCGCGGCCCCGGCGAGCGCCGCCGCCCAGAACGCCCGGGACGGGCGGCGGCCGGTGCGCAGCGCCGAGACCACCGCCGTGGCCAGCGGCAGCACGCCGATGACCACCGCCGAGTGGGCGGTCGAGGAGGTGCCGAGGGCGAGCGTGGTGAGCAGCGGGAAGCCGAGGACGCAGCCGGCCGAGACCACCAGCAGTCCGGGCCACTGCCCCCGCCGCGGCAGCCGGGCGCGGACGGCCGCCAGGTAGAGCGCCGCGAGCAGTGCGGCCAGCACGCCGCGCAGTCCGGTCGCGGACCACGGGCCGAAGCCGGTCAGGGCCCACGCGGTGGCGGGGAAGGTGAGCGAGAAGGAGGCCACCCCGAGGGCCGCGAGGGCGGTGCCCGAGGCGCTCGCCCGGCGAGGTGCTATCGCCTGCGGCAGGGTAGCGCTATCGTGTGCTGTCATGAACGAGCGTAGCAGTGTGGCCGAACTCGCCGACATCCTGCGACGCGAGGTCGAGCGCTACCCGGAGGGGCGGAAGCTGCCGGCCAGCCGCGCCCTGGTCGAGCGCCACCAGGTCAGCCCGGTGACGGTCTCCCGGGCCATCGCGGTGCTGGTCGCCGAGGGTCTGGTGGTCTCCCGGCCCGGCGCCGGGGTGTTCCGGGCGGCCGCCTTCGCCGCGGCCCCGGCCGTCCCCGCCCCGCCGGCCGGCCGCACCGGCGACCTCTCCTGGCAGCAGATCGCGCTCAGCGCCGACTCCGGCCCGCGCGACCTGCTGGCCGTCCCGGTGTTCGACACCCTCCGGGTGCCCCCGCCGGACGTCGTCGACCTCAACAGCGGCTACCCGCACTCCGCGCTGCTGCCCGAACGGCTGCTCGCCGCGGCCCTCGCCCGGGCGGGCCGGCGGCCGGGCGCCTGGGACCGCCCGCCCACCGACGGCCTGACCGAGCTGCGCGGCTGGTTCGCCCGCGACATCGGCGGGCACGGCGGGCCGGTCGGCGCCGGGGACGTCCTGATCACCGCCGGCGGGCAGAGCGGGCTGACCGTCGCCATGCGGGCGCTCGCCGCGCCCGGCTCCCCGGTGCTGGTCGAGTCACCGACGTACCCGGGCATCCTGGCGGTCGTCCGGGCGGCCGGACTGCGGCCCGTCCCCGTCCCGGTCGACGCCGACGGGGTGCGCACCGACCTGCTGGCGGACGCCTTCGCCGCCACCCGGGCGCGGGTCTTCGTCTGCCAGCCGCTGTTCCAGAACCCCACCGGCGCTGTGCTCTCCCCCGGGCGGCGGGCGGAGGTGCTGCGGATCGCCCGGGCGGCCGGGGCCTTCGTGGTCGAGGACGACTTCGCCCGGCTGCTGGTCCACGCGGACGCCCCCGCGCTGCCCCGCCCGCTGGCCGCCGACGACCGGGACGGGGTCGTGGTGCACCTGCGCTCGCTGACCAAGGCGGCCTCTCCCAACCTGCGGATCGGCGCCCTCAGCGCGCGCGGCCCGGCGCTCGCCCGGCTGCGGGCCACCCAGGTGGTGGACAGCTTCTTCGTGCCCCGGCCGCTCCAGGAGACCGCCCTGGAGCTGGTCGCCGACCCGGCCTGGGCGCGCCACCTGCGCACCCTCGGCGCGGAACTGCGCGACCGCCGCACCGCCGCCGTCGCCGCCCTGCACCGCGAGCTGCCCGGCGTCCTCGGCGCCCACCGCCCCGGCGGCTACCACCTGTGGCTGCGCCTGCCGGACGGTGTCGACGACACCGCCCTCGCCGGGGCCGCCCTGCGCGCGGGCGTCCAGCTCTCCCCCGGCCGCCCGTACCACCCGGCCGAGCCCCCGGCCCCGTACCTGCGCCTGAGCTACGCCGCCGCGGAGAGCTCCGCCCAGGTCGCCGAGGGCGTCCACCGCCTGCGCCTGGCCTACCAGGAGACGGCGGGCTGACGCCCGGCCCGGGGGACAGCCCGGAGTGCCCGGCCCGGGTCGGACGGCCGGATGGACCGCCGGGAGGACGGCCCGGGAGGACGGTCCGACCGGGAGGACCGCCCGCTACCGCCGGTAGCCCGCCATCCGCTCCAGGCGGGCGATGCGCTCGGCCATCGGCGGGTGGGTGGAGAAGAGCCTCGCGCCGGCCTCGCCGGGCCGGAAGGGGCTGGCGATCATCATGTGGCTCGCGGTCTGCAGCTGCGGCTCCGGCGGCAGCGGCAGCCGGCGGGTACCGGCGTCGAGCTTGCGCAGGGCGTCGGCGAGGGCCAGCGGGTCCCCGGTGATCCGGGCGCCGTCGGCGTCGGCCTGGTACTCCCGGGAGCGGCTGACGGCCATCTGGATCAGCCCGGCCGCGAGCGGGCCGAGGATCATGATGGCGAGCATCCCGAACAGCCCCGGGCCGTCCTCGTCGTCGTTGCGGCCGAACGGGACCAGCCAGGCGAAGTTCACCAGGAACATCACCACCGAGGCGAGCGCCCCGGCCACCGAGGAGATCAGGATGTCCCGGTTGTAGACGTGGCTCAGCTCGTGCCCGAGCACGCCGCGCAGCTCGCGCTCGTCCAGGATCCGCAGGATGCCCTCGGTGCAGCAGACCGCCGCGTTGCGCGGGTTGCGGCCGGTGGCGAAGGCGTTCGGCGCCTCGGTCGGGGAGATGTAGAGGCGGGGCATCGGCTGGCGGGCCGAGGTCGAGAGCTCGCGGACGATCCGGTACAGCCCGGGGGCCTCGAACTCGCTGACCGGCCGGGCCCGCATGGCCCGCAGCGCGATCCGGTCGCTGTTCCAGTAGGCGTAGGCGTTGGTCCCGAGGGCGACCAGCAGGGCGATCACGAAGCCGGTGCGGCCGAAGAAGCTGCCGATCACCAGGATCAGCGCGGAAAGGCCTCCGAGCAGGACGGCGGTCCTCAGTCCGTTGTGCCGGCTGTGCACGTCAGGCCCTCCAGTGGTGCGGTGGGGAAGCCCTTTCTGCCTCGTCCCTCTTGCCCGGTCAACGGGTGGGGCCGGGGACCTTGTTCCCTTGTGACCGACGCGACACCGCCGGACCGGGGCCCCGCCACCGCCGCGGCACCGACCGGGGCCGCCGCCCGGGGCCGCCCGGGCCGCACCCCCGGTCCGGCCCGTCGGGGCTCAGAACAGCGAGCCGCCCGCCACCTGGAGGACCAGCTGCGGGGCCACCGAGAGGACCACGGCGGCCGAGGCGGTGAGCCCCAGCGTCGCGGCGAGGCCCGCCGGCAGGCGCTGCCCGGCGGCGGGCTCCCCGCCGCGCGCCTCGTCCGCCGGGGCGAACAGCCGGGCCGTCCACAGCAGGTAGTAGGACAGGGCGACGACCACGTTGACGGCCATCACCACGGCCAGCCAGCCCAGCCCGGCGTCGACCGCCGCGCGGAACACCACGACCTTGCCGAACAGGCCGATCACGCCCGGCGGCAGCCCGGCCAGGCAGAGCAGGAAGAAGGCGAGCGCCAGCGCCGTCCAGCGGTTGCGGGCGAACAGGCCGCGGAAGTCGTCCACGCCGACCCCGGGTCGCCGGTCGACGGCGGCCACCACCCCGAAGGCGCCGAGGTTCACCACGCCGTAGATCAGCGCGTACGCGGCGGTGGCGCCGAGCGGGTCGGCGCCGGTGGGCGCGTAGCCGGCCGCGGCGAGCGGCACCAGCAGGTACCCGGCCTGGCCCACGGAGGACCAGGCGAGCAGCCGCACCGCGCTGTACCGGGTGTCGAAGCGCTGCCGCAGCGCGCCGACGTTGCCGACGGTCATGGTGACGGCGGCCAGCACCGCGAGCACCAGGCCCCAGGTGTGGGCGTACGGGCGGAAGGCGACGGTGGTGGCGAGGGCCAGCCCGGACAGGCCGGCCGCCTTGCCGACCACTGAGAGGTAGCCGGCCACCGGCAGCGGGGCGCCGGTGTAGGTGTCGGGCACCCAGAAGTGGAACGGGACGGCGGCGACCTTGAAGGCGAAGCCGACCAGGGTCAGCACCGCCCCGGCCTCGGCGAGCGGCCTGAGCTGCCCGGGGGCGTGCGCCAGGCCCTCGGCGACGGCGCCCAGGTGCAGGCTGCCGCTCGCCGCGTAGACGAAGCCGACGCCGAGCAGCATCACCGCGGTCGCGGTCACCGAGGAGACGAAGAACTTGAACGCGGCCTCGGCGCCGCGGCCGTCCCGGCGCAGCGCGACCAGCGCGAAGGCGGGCAGCGAGGCGACCTCCAGGGCGATCACCATGGTGGCGAGGTCCCGGGAGGCGGGCAGCAGGGCGGCACCGGTGGCGCTGGAGAGCAGCAGGAACCAGTACTCGCCGCGCGGCAGCTTCTCGTCCTCGACGGTGTGCGCCGACAGCAGCGCCGCGATCAGCGCGCCGCCGAGGGCGAGCAGCTGGAACACCAGGGCGAAGTGGTCGGCGACGTACGAGCAGCCGCCGTTGTCAGACCCTCCTGCTACGTTCTGCACACAGAAGGTCGCCCGGGGTGACGATCCGGTGAGGGGAAGGAGCGCGATGAGGGCGAGGGCGAGTCCGGCCGCGGTGAGGCGGCCGAGCCACCTCTTGTGCCGCTCGGGCAGGAAGAGGTCCGTGAGCAGCACGGCGACGGCGGCCACGGCGGCGATCAGCGGGGGCGCGATCGCCACCCAGTCCACGGACTGGATCAGGCTGCCCGGGTTGGCTACGGCGAGGGAGGTCACAGTGTGCTGCCCCGTGGAGTGAGGTCCGAGTGCGGCGGTCTGGGCTGCGAGCACGGTCAGCCACCCCCGAGGAGGTGCTTGACGGCGGGGTCGGAGAGGCCGAGCAGCAGCGCGGGCCAGAGGCCGGCGAGCAGGGTGAGCGCCGCCAGCGGCGTCCAGCTGACGGCCTCGTACGGGCGCAGGTCGGCGAGCTCGGCCGCCGGGGCGGGCTGCGCCGGGTCGCCCATGCAGACGCGCTTGACCACGATCAGGAGGTACGCGGCGGTGAGGAGGGTGCCGAGGCCGGCCAGGACCATGTAGGTGACGAACGCGGGGCGCGAGAGGCCCGCGGCCGGGTCGAACGCGCCGAACATGGCGAGCAGCTCGCCCCAGAAGCCGGCCAGCCCGGGCAGGCCGAGGCTGGCGACGGCGGCGAAGGCGAGCAGCACGCCGAGCCGTGGGGCCCGGCCGTACAGGGCGGCGCCGGTGGTGCCGGCGAGGGTGTCGAGGTCGGCCGTGCCGTAGCGGTCCTTGAGCGCGCCGACGACGAAGAACAGCAGGCCGGTGATCAGTCCGTGCGCGATGTTGGCGAACAGCGCGCCGTTGACGCCCACCGGGGTGAGGGAGGCGATGCCGAGCAGCACGAAGCCCATGTGGCCGACGGAGGAGTACGCGACCAGGCGCTTGAGGTCGCCCTTGGCGCCCGGGCGGGAGAGCGCGAGGCAGGCGAGCGAGCCGTAGACGATGCCGACGGCCGCGAAGGCGCCCAGGTAGGGGGCCAGGGTGGCGGCGCCGTCCGGCACGACCGGGAGGAGGACACGGACGAGGCCGTAGGTGCCCATCTTCAGCAGCACGCCGGCGAGCAGCACCGAGCCCACCGTCGGGGCGGCGGTGTGCGCGTCGGGCAGCCAGCTGTGCAGCGGCCAGGCGGGCGCCTTGACCGCGAGCCCGACCAGGACCGCCAGCGCGGCGACCACCTGGGTGGTGTGGCTCAGGCCGGTGCCGTGCGCGGCGGCCAGGGCCTGCATGTCGAAGGTGCCGGCCTTGCTGCCGATCAGCAGGAAGCCGAGCAGCATCACGGCCGAGCCGAGCAGCGTGTAGAGGATGAAGCGGTTGGCGGCCGGCACCTTCGCGCCGCTCCCCCAGCGGGCGATCAGGAAGTACATCGGGATCAGCACGATCTCGAAGGCCAGGAAGAAGAGCAGGAGGTCCAGCACCGCGAAGGTGGCCAGCATGCCGACTTCGAGCAGCAGGAACAGCCCGGCGAAGGCCTGCGCGGAGGGCACCGACCCGCCGCCCGGCAGCCGCTTCTCCGAGTACAGCGCGCAGAGGAAGGTGAGCAGCGCGGTCAGCACGACCAGCGGCAGCGAGACGCCGTCCACGCCGAGGTGGAGGCGCACGTGCAGGGCCGGGATCCACTCCACGTCGGTGGTGGCCTGCATCCGGGCGGGCTCGTCGTGGTCGAAGCCGGCCGCGAGTGCGACGGCGAGCAGCAGCACCGCGCCGGTGACGACGGTGTTCAGCCGCAGGGCCCGCCGGTCGGCCACGGCCCGGTCCGGCCCGAACACCGGCGCCAGGGTGAGCACGGCGCCGAGCAGCGGCACCACCAGGAGGGCGATGAGGACTGCGTTCATCGGGGGCTCCCGGCAGCGGTCGAGGGGACGGGGGTCGAGGACAGCAGCACCGGCTACACCGCCACCAGGACGGCCAGCAGGACGACGGCGGCCAGCAGGGCGCTGAGGTACGTCTGCGCGTTGCCGGTCTGCGCGAGCCGCACGGCCCGGCCGAGCAGGTTGGCACCCGCCCCGCTGCCGCGCACGTAGGTCTCGACGACCTCGCGGTCGAGGAAGCGGACCAGCCTGGCCGCGGCGCCCACCGGGCGGACGAACAGCGCGTGGTGGAGCCGGTCGACGCCGAAGCCGTGCCGGGCCGGGTCGAACAGCGGGCCGAGCAGGGTGCGTCCCGGGTCGGCGACGATCACCTCGGCGGCCGGGGCGCCGCCCTGCCCGGGCACCCTGCCCGCGGCGGCCGGGGCCGGCTGCCCGGTGCCCAGCCGGGCGGTCGCCGCGCGCCAGGCGCCGTACGCGGCGATGGCGCCGACCGCGGCGAGCCCCGTCCCGGTGACGGCGGTGACGGCGGAGGGCCGCAGCGAGCCGCCGTCCAGCAGCGCGGGCAGCCAGTCCGAGCGCAGGCCGAGGACACCGAAGCCCATCGTCGGCACGGCCAGCACCCACAGCGGCCAGCGCATCGCGGGCGGCTCGGCGGCGGCCGGGTCGGCCTCGTCGAGCTCGGGCGAGTAGGGCGCGCCGGCCTCGTGGTCGGCCGCCACGGTGGCCCGGTCGGCGGCCGGCAGCACCTGCGGTGCGGCCGCGGCGGCCCCGGCCGGGCTGTGGAACGCGACCAGGAACAGCCGGGTGGCGTACGCGGCGGTGAGCAGCGCGGTGAGCCCGGCGGAGATCAGCACGATCCACCCGGCCGCCTGCGGCACCGCCGAGGCCGGGCCGAGCCCGTTGGTCAGCGCGTCGCCGTTGGCGGCGTGCTCGGCCGCGGTCAGCACCGCCTCCTTGCTGAAGAAGCCGGAGAACGGCGGCAGCCCGACCAGGGCGACCAGCGCGATGCCCGTCGTCCAGTAGGCGTCCGGCACCCGCTTGCGCAGCCCCGGGATGCGGGACATCGCGGAGAGCGAGTTGGTGTGGGCGGCGTGGATCACCACCCCGGCGGCCAGGAACAGCAGCGCCTTGAACGCGCCGTGGCTGACCAGGTGGAAGACGGAGGCCTCGCGGTCCCCGCTGGCCAGCGCGCCGGCCATGTAGCCGAGCTGGCCGACGG
This sequence comes from Kitasatospora sp. NPDC018619, assembly GCF_044391605.1. Classification (NCBI taxonomy): domain Bacteria; kingdom Bacillati; phylum Actinomycetota; class Actinomycetes; order Kitasatosporales; family Streptomycetaceae; genus Kitasatospora; species Kitasatospora sp. NPDC018619. The sequence continues at coordinate 183,195 of NZ_JBISAI010000003.1, read as the reverse complement.
TGGAGTAGGCCAGCACCCGCTTGAGGTCGTCCTGGGCGAGCGCGCAGAGCGCCGACCCGATCATCGTCACGGCGGCCGCCACCGCGAGCACGACCAGCGCCGCGCCGGACAGCAGGAACACCGGCAGCAGCCGGGCGACCAGGTAGATGCCGGCCGCGACCATGGTGGCGGCGTGGATCAGCGCGGAGACCGGCGTCGGGCCGGCCATCGCGTCCGGGAGCCAGGTGTGCAGCGGGAACTGCGCGCTCTTGCCGGCCACGCCGGCGAGCAGCAGCAGCGCCGTCAGCGTCGGGTGCCCGAGCCTGCCCTCGGTCGCGGCGGCCAGCACGTCCGGGACGCGGAAGCTGCCGGCGTCCGCGCCCAGCAGGAAGATCCCGAACAGGAACGGCACGTCACCGAGCTTGGTGACCAGGAAGGCCTTCAGCGAGGCCGAGCGGGCGTCCGCGCTCTCCCAGTGGTGGCCGATCAGGAAGTACGAGCACAGGCCCATCACCTCCCAGCCGACCAGCAGCACGATCAGGTCGCCCGAGTAGACGACCAGGAACATCGCCGCGGTGAACAGCGAGACCAGCGCCGCGTACGAGGGGTAGCGCGGGTCCTCCTTGAGGTACGCGGTCGAGTAGACCTGGACGCAGGTGGCGACCACGCCGACCAGCACCGAGATCAGCGAGGCGAAGCCGTCCAGGTGGAGCGCGAGCGCGACGTCCGGGCCCCCGGTCGGGGTCAGCCGGGTGGCGGCGTCCAGGGTCCGGCCGGTGCCGAGCTGGAGGGCGACCACCAGGGCGAGCACCGCCGCGGCGGCGACCGGGACGATCGCCAGCGGCCGGGCCAGCCCGGGGGCCTTCTTCCCGACGGCGAGGGTCGCGGCGGCACCCAGCGCGGGCAGCGCCGGGACGAGTACGGGCAGGGCGAGGTTCATGCGGTGGCCCGGCCCTTCAGTGCCTCGGCTCCGGTGGCGGGCCCGGCGCCGAGCGGCGCCTCCTCGACGGCGTGCGCCTCGGCCGGGTCGCCGAGCGCGGTGGCCCGGTCGATGTCCGCGGTGCCCCGGGCCCGGAACAGCAGCAGCACGATGGCGAGCCCCAGCCCGACCTCGGCGGCGGCGACGGTGATGGTGAACAGGGTGAGCGCCTGCCCGGCGTGCAGCGAGTCCCGCAGCCAGGCGTCGAAGGCGACCAGGTTGAGGTTGACGGCGTTGAGCATCAGCTCGACGGACATCAGCACCAGGACGGCGTTGCGCCGGGCGAGCACGCCGTACACGCCGACGCCGAACAGCAGCGCGGCGAGGACGGCGGGGTAGACGAGGTGCATCAGCCCTCCTGCTCGGGGGTCGACGGCTCGGCGGCGGCCGGGGCCGGCTCCGCCTTCGGCGCGGTCGCGGCGACCGTCCCGTTGGAACCGACCGGCCGACCGGCGCGCAGCCGGCCCGCCCGGGGCGCCGGCACCCGCCGCCGCCCGCCGCGGGAGAGCACGATCGCGCCGACCAGCGCCGCCAGCAGCAGCACCGACAGCGCCTCGAAGGGCAGCACCCAGTGCCGGAACAGGCTGGCCCCGGTGACGGCGGCCGAGCCGCCGCCCTGGCCGAGGTCGATCCAGGAGGTCCGGAAGGCGTCGACGACCAGGGTGACCAGCGTTCCGGCCGCGGCCAGCGCCACGACCAGCGCCACCGGGCGGTTCTTCGAGTCGGCGTCCGGCGAGCGCCCGATCGGCGCCTTGGTGAGCATCAGCCCGAACAGCACCAGGACGACCACCGAGCCGAGGTAGATCAGCACCTGCACCCAGGCGATGAACTCGGCCGTCAGCAGCAGGAACTCCACCGCCAGCCCGCCGAGGGCGACCACCAGCCACAGGGCGGCGTGCACCAGTTGCCTGGTGGTCACCGAGACCACGGCCGAGCCGAGCACGGCGATCCCGACCAGCAGGAAGACGATCTCCTGGCCGGTCGGGGACAGGAACGAACGGGCGGCCGGCTCCAGGGAGCCGGTCGCCGCGAGGAGCGTGGCGGCACCGGTCACGCGTCGTCACCCTTCTCCTCGACGGCCGCGGCGGCGGCCGCCGCCAGCTTGTCCGCCGCCTTGCGGGCGGTGGCGATCTCCTTGGGCTCCTCGGCCGACGGGTCCAGGGCCGGCGGCGCGGGGACGGTCCACATCCACTCGCGGAGCTTCTCCCGCTCGTGGGTCAGCTCGTGGATGTCGGTCTCCGCGTACTCGAACTCGGGCGACCAGAACAGCGCGTCGAAGGGGCAGACCTCGATGCAGATCCCGCAGTACATGCAGAGCGAGAAGTCGATGGCGAAGCGGTCCAGCACGTTGCGGGTGCGGGCCCGGGCGTTCGGCTCGGCGGCCGGCAGCGTCTCCTTGTGGGAGTCGATGTAGATGCACCAGTCCGGGCACTCGCGCGCGCAGAGCATGCAGACCGTGCAGTTCTCCTCCAGCAGCGCGATGACGCCGCGCGACCGCGGCGGCAGCACCGGCTGCACGTCGGGGTACTGCGCGGTGACGCTCTTGCGGGTCATCGTCCGCAGCGTCACGGCCAGCCCCTTGGCCAGCCCGGCACCGGGAAAACTCATGAGATCGCCACCTTGATGATGCCGGTGAGGGCCAGCTGGACGAGCGCGAGCGGGATCAGCACCGTCCACGCGAAGCGCATCAGCTGGTCCTCGCGCAGTCGCGGGTAGGTGACCCGCAGCCAGATGACCACGAAGGCCAGCGCGAAGGTCTTGAGGATCGTCCAGAGCCAGCCGAGCTGGTCCGGCAGCGGCCCGTGCCAGCCGCCCAGGAAGAGCACCGCGGTCAGCCCGGACACCACCAGGATGCCCACGTACTCGGACAGCAGGAACAGCGCGAACCGCAGGCCGGTGTACTCGGTGTACGCGCCGAAGATGATCTCCGAGTCGGCGACCGGCATGTCGAACGGCGGGCGCTGGAGCTCGGCCAGGCCGGCCGTGAAGAAGACGAACGCGCCAATGAGCTGCCAGGGCAGCCAGTACCACTCCCAGGCGTCCACGATCCCGGGCAGCGACAGCGTGCCGGCGGCCATCGCCACCGAAGCCGCCGCCAGGACCATCGGCAGCTCGTAGGACATCAGCTGCGCGGCCGTGCGCAGGCCGCCGAGCAGCGAGAACTTGTTCGCCGAGGCCCAGCCGGCCATCAGCTTGCCGATCACGCCCACGCCCATCACGGCGAGCACGAAGAACAGGCCGGCGTCGACCGCCTGGCCGACGAAGCCGTCCGGGCCGACCGGGATCGCCAGCAGCACGAAGAGGTACGGCAGCAGCGAGACGGCGGGCGCCAGCCGGAAGATCCGGCGGTCCGCCCCGGCCGGGACGATGTCCTCCTTCTGCGCGAACTTCACGCCGTCCGCGACGAGCTGCGCCCAGCCGTGGAAGCCGCCCGCGTACATCGGGCCGAGCCGGCCCTGCATGTGCGCCATGACCTTGTGCTCGGTCTGGCCGATGACCAGCGGGAAGACCAGGAAGACGACGAGGGTGGCGACGCAGCGCAGCACCGTGTCGAGCAGGTTCACGTGCCGTCTCCGTCCTGCGCGGCCGGTCCGGCCGGGGTCTCGTCCTGCTGCTCGACGGGCTCCGCGGGCCCTGCGGGCACGTCCGGCCCGTCCGGCTTCCCGTCGTGGGCGGGCACCGGGTTGTGCCAGGGCGCGTCGGAGGACCGCGGCGCGTCGGCGGGCCGGGGACGGGCGGGAGCCGCCGGCTCGGCGGCCGGCCCGGCGGCCGTCTGGCTGGCCGAGCCCTCGGAGACCGACCTGGTCCGCCGCGGCCGGTCCGCCCGCACCGGCGGGGCACCCCCGCCCGGAGCGGCCGCCGGAGCCTCGACGGCCTCCTGGCTCGCCGATCCCTCCGAGACCGACCGCGTCCGCCGCGGCCGGTCCGCCCGCACCGGAGCACCGCCCTCGGCACCCGCACCGGCAGCGGCACCGGCCGCCCGGGGCGTCCGCGCCGCCGCCCCCGCCGCCCGCACACCGCGCGCGGGCCGCTCGGCGACCGGCGGCAGGGTGCCCTTGAGCGGCCCCCACTCGTTCGGGTCCGGCACACCGGCCGGCTGCATCTTGCGCCGCGCCGGCCCGCCGCCGTGGTCGGACTCGCCGGGCTCCTTGGCGCCCGGCCAGTCCTTGGCGACCCGGGCCGCGAGCACGAACTCCTTGCGCAGCGGGTGCCCCTCGAAGCCCTCCGGCAGCAGCAGGGTGACCAGGTGGGGGTGCCCGGGGAAGTCGATGCCGAACATCTCGTGCGTCTCGCGCTCGTGCCAGGCGGCACCCGCGTACACCGAAACGGCGGTCGGCAGCGCCGCCCCGGCGCGCGGCAGCCGGGTGCGCAGCGCGAGGTGCCGCACGCCCGGCGCGCCGGCGGCGGCCAGGTGGGCGACCACGGAGAAGCCGTCGGCGAGCTCGTCGACGGCGCTCAGCCAGTCGAAGAAGCCCAGGCCCAGGACGTCCCGGGCGTTGGTGAGCGCCTCGATCCAGTGCTCGGCCGGGACGTCGACGGTGACCAGTCCGTACGCCTCGGCGCCGGTCGCCCACTCCCCGACCGACGCCGCGTACTGCTCGGCGGACGTCACGAGACCCCTCCCTCGCCGGTGCCGGCCGACGGCCCGGCCACCGGCGGACGGCGCAGCGCCGCGGCGGGCGCGGTGTAGCGGTCCGGCAGGGACTCGGCGGCGATCTTCTCCTGGAGCTTGAGGATGCCCTGGAGCAGCGCCTCCGGCCGCGGCGGGCAGCCGGGCACGTAGACGTCCACCGGGATGATCTGGTCCACGCCCTTGGTGACCGCGTACGAGTCCCAGTACGGTCCGCCGGAGTTGGAGCAGGCCCCGAAGGAGATCACGTACTTCGGCTCGGGCATCTGCTCGTAGAGGCGCTTGACGGCGGGCGCCATCTTGTCGGTGACCGTCCCCGAGACGATCATCAGATCGGCCTGCCGGGGGCCGGGGGCGAACGGGATGACACCCATCCTGATGAAGTCGTGCTTGGCCATCGACGCGGCGATGAACTCGATCGCGCAGCAGGCCAGCCCGAAGTTGAAGCACCACAGGCTGTAGCGGCGCCCCCAGTTGAGCACCACCTTGACCGGGTCCGGCGCGAGCCGGGCCAGCGGGCCGATGCCGCGGCGCTCGACGGCGCCGGGGCGCGCCGGGTCCGGCAGGCCGAGCGGGACGGGGCCGCCCTCGGCGCCGCCGTGCGAGTGGGAGTGCGTCACGTCCATTCCAGAACGCCCTTCTTCCAGGCGTAGAGCAGCCCGACCGCGAGGAAGCCGATGAACAGGAACATCTCGACCAGCGTCCCGGCGCCGTAGCCGGCGGAGGCGAAGACGGTCGCCCAGGGGAACAGGTAGACCGCGTCCACCGCGAAGATCACATAGAGGAAGGCGTACACGTAGTAGCGGATCTGGGTGTGCGCCCAGTCCTCGCCCACCGGATCGACCCCGCACTCGTACGCGAGGAGCTTCTCGGGCGAGTACACCACGGGCCGCAGCAGTCGGTTGGCGGTGAACGCCACGGCGACGAAGAGCACCCCGACGACGGCCAGCAGGCCCATCGCGGCGTACGCGTCGAAGTAGCCGCTGCCGACCGCCGGGTCGGCCGCGACGACAGCCGCGTGCTTCCCCTCCATGCCTTCGCCTCCACCTCGGCCGTGAACCCGCCCTCAGGACAGTTCTACGACGTTTGCTCCCACCGGCCCAACCTCGGCCAAAGCGTGAGTCTAAGGGGACCGCTCCGCTGCGCCCGAACCCTGCCCGCTCCGCAAGACGGCCGCTGGACACCCCCGCGGACGTCCGGCGGCCCGGCCCGGGGTGGGGTTAACCCCCGGCCGGGAAGATGTATCACCCCCATGGCGTCCACCGCCCGCGGTTCGGGAAGCTTGGTCCGGCCGCACGAGGAAGAGGGACGGTAGATCCGATGAAGCCGCTGCACCACCACACCGAGGGCGCCGTCGAGGATCAGGACGCCCGGACGGCACGCCCCGCGCTGTACGGCGCGCGGATGTGGCACCAGGTCGGGCGGCTGATGCTCAACTTCCCGCTCGGCGCCGTCGGCTTCGTGGTGACCGTCCTGGCGCTCTCGGTCGGCCTGGGCCTGTCGGTCACCGTCGTCGGCCTGCCGATCCTGGCGGGCGGCCTGGCCGTCTCGCGGTCGCTGGGGGCGCTGGGCCGGCGGCGGGCGCGGTCGGCGTACGGCTCCGGGATCGACGAGCCGCAGCCGGTGCGGCCGCGCCGCCCGGGCGTGGTCGGCTACACCATCGCCCACCTCACCGACCTGCTGAACTGGCGCTCGGCGCTCTACAACCTGCTGATGCTGCCCTGGGGCATCCTGAGCTTCACCCTGACCCTGGTCTCGGTGGTGGTGCTCTGGCCGCTGCTGCCCTGGGTGGTCCGGGGGCTGGCCGCGGTCGACCGCATCCTCATCGAGTCGCTGCTCTTCCCGGGCGCGCTGGCGGAGCGGGTGCGCGAGCTGGAGGACGACCGCGGCACCGTGGTCGACACCGCGGCCGCCGACCTGCGCCGGATCGAGCGCGACCTGCACGACGGCGCCCAGGCCCGGCTGGTCGCGCTGGCGATGGACCTCGGCATGGCCAAGGAGCGGCTGCGCGAGGTGGAGACCGAGGACGACATCGCGGCCGCCACCCGGATGGTCGACAACGCCCACGGCGAGGTGAAGCTGGCCCTCCAGGAGCTGCGCGACCTGGCCCGCGGCATCCACCCGGCGGTGCTCACCGACCGCGGCCTGGACGCCGCGCTGTCCGCGGTCGCCGCCCGCTGCACCGTCCCCGGCGGGGTCCGGGTGAACGTCGACCTGGCCGGTGCGGACGGCCGGCCCGAGCGCCCGGACTCGGCGGTCGAGGGCATCGCCTACTTCACCGTCAGCGAGTTGCTGACCAACGTCTCCAAGCACGCCGGCGCCCGCTCCGCCTCCGTCGAGGTCTGGCGCTCGGAAGACCAGCTGATGGTGCTGGTCCAGGACGACGGCAAGGGCGGCGCGGCCCCCTACCCGGGCAGCGGCCTGGCCGGGCTGGCCGAGCGGATCCGCGCGGTGGACGGGGTCTTCCTGGTGGAGAGCCCCGAGGGCGGCCCGACCACCGTCACCGTCGAGCTGCCCTGGCGCACCCGCACCGCCCGCCGCTGACCCTCCGGCGGGAACGCCAGGGCGCCGGTGCCGCGTCGGGGCGAGGACGTGGCACCGGCGCCGGTCCGGTACGGCCCCCGGCCCGCCGGGCCCTTGCGCGGCGTGCGGGCCGGAGGCGCCGTACCGGGGCTCAGGGCGAGGAGGTCTGGGCGGACTGGAGCTCGCCGAGGGTGACGTCGGCCGTCCTGGTGTTGCCGTCCCGGGTGTAGGTGACGGTGACCTTGGTGCCCGGGGTGAGCGAGGCGAGCGCGGTGGTGAGCGCGTTCAGCGAGTCGACCGGGGTGTCGCCGATCCGGGTGATCACGTCGCCGGCCTGGAGCCCCGCCGAGGCCGCCGCCCCGCCCGGGGCGACCGCCACGATGACCGCGCCGGCCGGCTGGAACTGCTGGTTGAAGCTGGTCCGGGCGGTGATGCCGAGGGCGGCCCGCCCGGAGTTGGTGACCTTGCCCTGCTTGATCAGCTGGTCGGCGATGTTGGTGATGGTGCTCGCCGGGATGGCGAAGCCGATGCCAGGGGCGGCCGCGCCGTTGGTCTGCGGCTCGGTCGCGGCGAGCGTGTTGATGCCGATCACCTTGCTGTTCAGGTCCACCAGCGCGCCGCCGCTGTTGCCCGGGTTGATCGCCGCCGAGGTCTGCACCATGTTGCCGATGGTGGCGCCCGGCGACCCGGGGCCCTGGGGCTCGGAGACGGTCCGCCCGGTGGCCGAGACGATGCCCTGGGTGACGCTGCTGGAGAGCCCCAGCGGGCTGCCCATGGCGAGGGTGATCTGGCCGAGCTGGACCTTGCTCGAATCGCCGAAGCTCGCGGGCTTGAGCCCGCCCGGCGGGTTGTTCAGCCGGATCACCGCGAGGTCGGAGTCCGGGTAGCTGGCGACCAGGCCGGCGTCCAGCGTCGTGGTGCTGTTGGCGAGGGTCACCGTGAAGGACTTCGCGGTGCCGATCACATGGGCGTTGGTGACGATGTCGCCCTTGTCGTCGTAGACGATCCCGGAGCCGAGGCTGTCCCCGGTGGTGATCTGCACCACGGAGGGCAGCACGTTGGCGATCACCGCCTGGTACGCCTCCTGGAGCTGGGTCGCGCCGTTCGACGGGCCGGAAGTCGCGGCCGGCTGCGCGGAACCGGAGGGCGAGCCGGTGGCGGCGACGGTGGACGAGGAGGGCGAGCCGGTGCTGCTGCACCCGGCCAGCGCCAGCGCCGCCGCCAGCGCGACCGCGGCCGCTCCCGGCAGCCGCCCGGACGGCGCCCGCGGCCCGGTCGGCCGCGGCCCGGCGGGCAGGGGGCGGGTGTGTTCCTTGGGACGGCGCACCTGGCTGCCTCCGATCCGTCACCGCGCCGAGGGGGCGCGGGCATGAGTGCACGGAAATCCTGGTCAGCTTTTCACCGTTTTGTCCGGTTTGCTGCCTCGACTCGCCCGAACGTGGCGATCGATTCCGAACGCCTAGGATCGGCACATGACTTGGTTGATCACCGGCGGTGCCGGATACATCGGCGGACACGTCGTCCGACAGCTGCTCGACGCCGGGGAGCGCGTCGCCGTCCTGGACGACCTCAGCACCGGCGACGCCTCCCGGCTGCCGGCCGGCGTCCCCCTGATCGAGGGCTCCACCCTGGACCGCGCCGCGCTGGACGCCGCGATCCGCGAGCACGGCGTCGAGGGCATCCTGCACTTCGCCGCCAAGAAGCAGGTCGGCGAGTCCGTCGAGCAGCCGTTCCTGTACTACCGCGAGAACATGATCGGCCTCCAGACCGTCCTGGAGGCGGCCGCCGAGGGCGGGGTGAAGCGCTTCCTCTTCTCCTCCTCCGCCGCGGTCTACGGCATGCCGGACGTCGACCTGGTGACCGAGTCCACGCCCTGTGCCCCGATGAGCCCGTACGGCGAGACCAAGCTGGCCGGCGAGTGGCTGGTCGCCGCGGCCGGCCAGGCGTACGGCATGTCCACCGTGGCCCTGCGCTACTTCAACGTGGCCGGCGCCGCCTCCCCCGAGCTCTCCGACGCCGGGGTGTTCAACCTGATCCCGATGGTCTTCGAGCGGCTCACCGCCGGCCAGGCCCCGCGGATCTTCGGCGACGACTACCTGACCCCGGACGGCACCTGCGTCCGCGACTTCATCCACGTCTCCGACATCGCCTCGGCGCACGTGGCCGCCGCCAAGCGGATGGCCGCCGACCCGGCCGGCGCGACCCGGCTGGTGCTGAACATCGGCCGCGGCGAGGGCGTCAGCGTCAAGGAGATGCTGGAGGTGATCGGCAAGGTCACCGGCTACGACACCGCCGCCGAGGTGACCCCGCGCCGCCCCGGCGACCCGGCCCGGGTGGTGGCCTCCGCCGACCTGATCCACCGCGAGCTGGGCTGGAGCGCCCGCCACGACGTGACGGAGATGGTCTCCTCGGCGTGGGACGGCTGGTGCAGCCGCCACCCCGGGGCCCGCAGGGCCTGAGCCGACGGGCCCCGGGCGGGGCCCGTCCGGCGGTGTCCGCCCCGCGGTTCAGCGGGCGGGCACCGCCGTGCCGTAGAAGGCGTCCAGCGCGTAGACGCAGCGGTCCTTGGAGCCGACGAAGACCCGGCCGCCGACCGCCACCGGGGAGCCGGTGAGCTCGCCCTTGGTGCCGAGCTCCCAGCGCAGCTGACCGCTCGCCAGGTCCAGGGTGTGCAGCGAGTGGTCCCGGCTGCCCAGGTGCACCAGGCCGTCGGCCACCGCCGGGGAGCCGACGATCTCGCCGCGGGCGGTGTAGCGCCAGCGCTCCCGGCCGGTGGCCGCCTCGAAGGCGTACAGCACCTCGCCGTTGCCGACCAGCACCATGCCGTCCGAGACCACCACCGGGTCGGCGCCCTGGCGGCGGCCGGTGACCCCGCGCCAGCGGTCCAGGCCGGTGGCCGCGTCCAGCGCGTGGACGGTGCCCAGGTAGTCGGCCACGTAGACCGCGTCGGCGTCCAGCGCGGGCGGGGTGAACAGCACCACCGGGGCCTCGAAGCGCCAGCGCTCGGCCCCGGTGGCCGCGTCCAGCGCGTACACCCGGGTGCCGGCCGACAGGTACAGCACCCCGCCGCGCTCGACCGGGTGCGAGGGGACGTCCTCGCCGACCGGGAAGGACCAGCGCAGGCCCGCACCGCGCGGGTCGACGCAGCGCAGCCGCCCGCCGCCGTAGTAGTAGGCGGCGCCGCCCACCAGGACCGGCCCGGACTGCGGGTTCTCGTAGTCCTGCTGGGCGTCGTCGGCGCGCCACAGCTCGGCGCCGCCGACGGCCGAGCGGAGCTGGACGCCGCCGCCCCTGATGCCGCAGCAGAGCACGCCGTCGGCGGCGGAGAGCGAGTAGACCCAGCCGTCCAGCGAGGTGCGCCAGCGCTCGGTGCCGTCCGCGGCGTCCACGGTGTACAGGTGCGGCCCGTCCGCGGCGTGCACCAGGCCGGCGTCCACCGCGAGCGCCCAGGCGACGTCCCGGGTCTTGTAGCGGCGCTCGCCGGAGGCGATGTCCAGCGCGTGCACCTCGAAGCTGGAGACGAACAGCGTGCCGTCGGCGACCACCGGGGTGCCCCACACGTCGTTGGACATCCGGAACCGCCAGGGGCGCCAGCGGGCGACCGGCGGGGGCGGCGGGGCGGGGGCCCGGCGGACCCAGTCGGTCGTGGCCGGGGCGGTGCTCGGGCCGGGCTGCTCGTGCTCGGCCCGCGGCCCCGGGCCTATCCGCACCGAGGCGCCGGAGAGCTGCACCTCGACGGCGCCGCCGGTGGGCGCCCGGTGCCGGTTCGGGGAGGCGATCTTCGCGGTCGGGGGCTCGCCCTCCGGGCCGAGCCCCGGGCGCGCCAGGCTGTGCACCGGGCCGGCCGGCGGCTGGGCGTGCCGGCCGCCCGGGTTGGTGCGCGGGTCGGCCGGCCCGAGGTGCTGCGGCGGGACGTGCGAGGGCGGCGCCGGCGGTCGCGGCGGCGGTGCCGGATCGGCCGCCGGGCGCGGCGGGGCGGCCGGCCGCCGGCCCCGCTTGCGCTCGATCAGCTCCAGCGCGTTGGCCGGCAGCCAGTCCCCAGCTTCGCCGGAGGCGTCGTCCCGGGAGAAGAGGTGCGGCGCCAGCTCGGCCTGGATCTGCGCCGGGGTGGGCCGGCGCTCGGGGGCCTGCTGCATGCAGGCGCGGACCAGGTCCATCAGCTCCGGCGGCATGCCGGTGAGGTCCGGCTCCTCGCGCAGCAGCTGGAACACCGTCTCGACCGGGTTGGTGCCCCGGTAGGGCGGGTGCCCGGTGGCGCAGAAGACCATCAGCGAGCCGAGCGAGAAGACGTCGCTGGCGCCCCGGACGGTACGGCTGTCCCTGGCCTGCTCGGGGGACATGTAGGCGGGGGTGCCGACCGCGACGTTGGTCATGGTGAGCCGGGTGCTGGAGACCCCGGCCGCGATGCCGAAGTCGATCACCTTCGGGCCGTCCTCCACCACCAGGACGTTGGAGGGCTTGAGGTCGCGGTGGATCAGCCCGGCCGCGTGGATGGACTGGAGGGCCTCCGCGATGCCGGCGACCAGCCAGCGGGTGGCCTCCACCGGCAGCGGGCCGCAGTCCTCGACCAGGTCCTCCAGCGAGGGGGCCGGGATGTAGGCGGTGGCCAGCCAGGGCACCCGGGCGTCCGCGTCGGCGTCCACCACCGCCGCCGTGTAGAAGCCGCCGACCGTCTTGGCCGCCGCGATCTCCCGGGCGAAGCGGACCCGGAACAGCTCGTCCTCGGCCAGCTCACCCCGCACGGTCTTGATGGCCACCCGCCGCCCCGACGCGGAGCGCGCCAGGTAGACCAGCCCCATCCCACCCGCGCCGAGCCGCCCCAGCACCTCGAAGGGCCCGATCCGCCTCGGATCGTGCGCCGTCAGCTGGTCCACTCCGCTGCCACCTCCCCGTTGTCCGCACCCGCCGCGTGGTGCCGGACCCGATTCTCCAATGCCGTCCCGCGCATATCCAACCTCCCCCACTCCCCGGAGCCCGCCGTCCGGGCCCGGACGGCGCCCCGGACGGGCCGCTGACCAGCGGGGACGGAACGGCCGGATCCTGACGCCCGCTCCGGGGTCGGCTTGCGCCCGGAGCCCCGGACCGTCTGCTTCCGGACGGTCCCGCACCCTTCAGCCATCGTCACGCTCCGTCACCCGACCACCCCTCAGCGGACTCGCCGTCACGCTGTGAGGTCAAAAGCACACGGGGGGGCTTCAACAAGGGCTTCGAGGCCCCGGTGAATATCCGTCCGAAGTGGTTCATGCCGCTATACCGCCCCCCGTGCGGAGTAATAGTCGCATCACCGAATCGCGCCAAGATCGTGCCACGGTAAGCTGACGGCATGACAGGACAAGTTCGCACCGTCGACGGTCGCGTCGCCGGGCGACGCGGACAGGAGACGCGGCAGAAGCTGCTCGACTGCCTCCGCGAGATGCTCAGCACGTCGCCCTATCGGGACGTCAAGGTCATCGACGTCGCCCGTATGGCGGGTACCTCCCCCGCGACCTTCTACCAGTACTTCCCGGATGTCGAGGGCGCTGTCCTCGAAATCGCCGAGGAAATGGCCAAGGACGCCGACCAGCTCAAAGAGCTGGTGGCCGGAAAGTCCTGGGCAGGGAAGTCCGGACCGACCACTTCGGAAGAACTGGTCGACGGATTCCTCGCCTTCTGGCGCAAGAACGACGCCATTCTCCGAGTGGTCACGCTCGGTGCCGCCGAAGGGGACAAGCGGTTCTTCAAGATCCGCATGACGGTCCTCAACGCGGTCGCCAAGCCACTCGCGGAGGCCGTCAAGGAACTCCAGGCGAAGGGTCAGGCCGACAAGTCGCTGGACCCGAACGCCGTGGCCGGGGCGCTGGTCTCGCTGCTCGCCTCGGCGGCCGAGCACCAGAAGGCCTTCACTTCCTGGGGCGTCAAGGTCAAGGATCTCAAGCCCAACCTCGCTCCCCTGGTGTACCTGGGCGTCACCGGCAAGAAGGCGCCCAAGTAGGGACCGTCCCCCACCCACCATCCGCTCCGCGCGCAGCCCCGGCCTCCTGTCCGGGGAACGACGGACGGCGGCCGTGTCCTCGGGGGAGGTCCGCCGACGTACCGCACGCGCGCCAGACATGCCGGTGGGGGGGGCCCCCCCCCCCGGGGGGCCCCCCCCCCCCGGTGGCGGGGGGGCCCCCCCCCACCCCGGCCCGGCGGGGGCCTCGCGCCCCCCCCCGCGCCCCCCCCCCGGCGGGGAGCGC
>NZ_JBISAI010000003.1:0-169858 GCF_044391605.1 Kitasatospora sp. NPDC018619 | reverse complement strand
GGGCGCCCCCCCGCCCTCGTCGCGGGGCCCCGACGGCGGGCGGCGGGGGCGGGGGGGGGGGCCCCCCGCCCCCCCCCCCCGCCCCCCCCCCCCGGGGGGGGGGCCCCCCGCCCCGGGGGCCCCCCCCCACCGGCATGTTCGCGTCCGTACCGCCCCACCGGGCCGCCGGGCGGCCGTACGGCGCCGCCGCGGCCCCTCCCCCGGGCGGTCCCGGGCCGGGGCCGTCGCGACCGGCTCAGGGGCAGCGCACGACCTGGCCGGCGTAGGCCAGCCCGCCGCCGAAGCCGAAGAGCAGGACCGGGTCGCCGGGCGAGAGCTCGCCGCGCTCGACCAGCTTGGAGAAGGCCAGCGGGATGGAGGCGGCCGAGGTGTTGCCCGAGTGGACGACGTCCCGGGCCACCACCGCGTCCTCGCCGAGGCCCAGCTTGCCCGCGATCGCGTCGATGATCCGCAGGTTGGCCTGGTGCGGGACGAAGCCCTTCAGCTCGGCCGGGTCGATCCCGGCCCGCTCGCAGGCCTGGCGGGCCAGCGGGGCGAGCTGGGTGGTGGCCCAGCGGAAGACGGACTGGCCCTGCTGGCTGATCACCGGGTCCCAGCCGGTGATCACCACGGCGTCGCCCCGTTCGGGCTCGGAGCCCCAGACCACCGGCCCGACGCCGGGCTCGGCGCCGTCCTCCTGGGCCTCGACCACCGCGGCGCCCGCGCCGTCGCCGAAGATCACGCAGGTGGAGCGGTCGGTCCAGTCGAGCGTGTCGGACATCCGCTCGGCACCGATCACCAGGGCGCGGCGGGCCGAGCCGGCCCGGATCGCGTGGTCGGCGGTGGCCAGGGCGTACGAGAAGCCGGAGCAGACCGTGTTGATGTCGTATGCGGCGGGCGAGCGCACGCCCAGCCGGGCCGCCACCGCGGCGGCCGTGTTGGGGCTGCGCTCGATCGCGGTGCAGGTGGCGACCACCACGAGGTCGATCTCGTCGGCCGTCCGGCCGCTGTTGGCGAGCGCCTTCTGGGCGGCCTCGGTGGCGAGGTCGACCAGGCTCTCGTCCTCGGCGATGTGCCGGGAACGGATGCCCACCCGGGTGCGGATCCACTCGTCGTCGGTGTCGACGAGCGCCGCCAGGTCGTCGTTGGTGAGGACCCTGGGGGGCTGGTAATGGCCGAGTGCCACAATGCGCGAACCGCTCATACTGCCATGGAACCCGGTTACCCGCTGGTCGGCATGGTATGACCGGCGACAGGATCCGCCTCCTCGATCTGTAGGAGGTGGACAAGGCCCCTTGCGGGGGCCGGGTCCGCGTCCCGCGAGGTCAGGCGGCCAGCGCCGCGGCGTCGCCCATCACGATGACCGGGTGGGCGGCCGGGTCCAGCGTCCGGATCAGCTGGGCCATCTTGTCCTCGGGGATCGACACGCAGCCGTGGGTCGGGCCGTCGTGGTCCACGTGGAGCCAGATGCCGCCGCCCTTCCGGGAGCCCATCGGGCGCCGCGGGTCGAGCGGGGAGTTGCCCGCGACGCGGTTGTAGTTGATCGCGACCACGTAGTCGAAGGAGCCGGCCAGCTGGTCCCCGAAGAAGCCGGTGCCGGAGACCACGAAGCTCGCGTCCTTGTCGTACGGGAGCTTGCTGCCCGGGTCCGCCTTGCGGCCGCCCGCGTCGGTGAGGCCGAAGACGCCGATCGGGCTGCGCAGGTCGCCCTCGTTGTGGTCGGTGGTCCAGCCGCTCCTGCCGTTGTGGCCCTGCCAGGTCTCGCCGGCCAGCCAGCGGCCCTCGGGGGTGCGGGTCCAGAGGGTGACGGTGTTCTTGTCGGTGTTCCTGTCCTGGCCGGAGGCGACCACCACCTGGCTGGTCTCGGCGGGGATCTGCGCGGTGAACTTCGCCCCGAGGCCGGGTATCGCGGCGACCGAGCCGTCCTGGCGGGTCTGGCTGCGGTCGGCGGCCGGGGCGGCGGCCTGCCGGTCGGAGGCGGCCTGGGCGGCCGCGGGGGCCGGGGCGGGCTGGTCGGGCCTGCTGACGCCCTCCGGGCCGGGGCCGTCGGCGGCGGCGATGCCGGGCTTGGCGCCGTCCTGGCCGACGGCGTACCAGCCGGCGGTGGCGGCGACCAGCAGCGCGGTGCCGGCCATCACGGCCTTGCCGTGACGTTTCTGCTTGGCCTTGCGCCGCCGTCCCCGGGCGGCCGTCCGGGCACCGGCCACCGGCACGGCGGCGAGCACCACGGGCTCCGGGTCGGACGCGGGCTCGGACGCGAACGCGGGGGCCGGCTCGGACGCGGGGGCGGGCTCGAAGGCGGGCTCCGGCTGGTACACCGGCCCCGGCTCGTACCCGTGCCCCGCCTGCGGGGCGCCCTGGGGGGCCCGGAACGGCTGGTCGTACGCCTCGGAGTACCCGTCAGGCTCCTGCTGGTAGGCCTGGTACACGGCGTCGCCGTACTCCGGCGCAACCGGCTGCGGGTACGGCTGGTACCCGGTGTACGGCTGCTCGTACGACTGCTGCGGCACTCCGTACGCCGGTTCCTGCATCGGCTCGTACGGCGGGTACTCGGTGGCGCGATGAGAACCGGACATGTCGTCGATCCTGCCAAACGCCGTACCCGTTGGTAAACCCGGGCCCCGTGCGGAGGCCGTGAAGACAACCGCCGCCCGGGCCGGTGGACGGCCCGGGCGGCGGGAGGCTCGCGCAGGTCAGAGGCGCATCGCCTGGGGGGACTCGCGGCGCATCGGGTCCGGGCCGTCGTACTCGCGGATGACCTCGTAGCGGGTGTTGCGCTCCACCGGGCGGAAGCCGGCGTCGCGGATCAGCCCGAGCAGGTCGTCGCGGCCGAGCTTGTTCGGGGTGCCGAAGTTGTCCGCGTCGTGGGTGATCTTGTACTCGACCACCGAGCCGTCCATGTCGTCCGCGCCGTGGCTGAGCGCCAGCTGGGCGGTGGTGACGCCGTGCATCACCCAGAAGACCTTGACGTGCGGGACGTTGTCGAAGAGCAGCCGGGAGACCGCGAAGGTCTTCAGCGCCTCGGCGCCGGTGGCCATCTCGGTGCGGGCCATCAGCCTGTTGCGCACGACGCCGTCCTTGGAGTCGTGGAAGTCGTGCTGGTAGCGCAGCGGGATGAAGACCTGGAAGCCGCCGGTCTCGTCCTGGAGCTCGCGCAGCCGCAGCACGTGGTCCACCCGGTGGCGGGGCTCCTCGATGTGGCCGTACAGCATGGTGGCCGGCGTCTTGAGGCCCTTGCTGTGCGCGAGGCGGTGGATCCGCGACCAGTCCTCCCAGTGGGTGTCGTGGTCGACGATGTGCTGGCGGACCTCCCAGTCGAAGATCTCCGCGCCGCCGCCGGTCAGCGACTCCAGGCCGGCGTCGATCAGCTCGTCCATGATCTCGTCGGCCGACAGGCCGCTGATCTTCTCGAACCAGTGGATCTCGGTGGCGGTGAAGGCCTTCAGCGAGACGTTCGGCAGGGCCGCCTTCAGCTCCCGCAGCGAGCGCGGGTAGTAGCGCCACGGCAGGGTCGGGTGCAGGCCGTTGACGATGTGCAGCTCGGTGAGGGACTCGACCTCCATGGCCTTGGCCAGCCGGACGGCCTCCTCGATGCGCATCGTGTAGGCGTCCTTCTCGCCCGGCTTGCGCTGGAACGAGCAGTACGCGCAGGACGCGTTGCACACGTTGGTCATGTTGAGGTGGCGGTTGACGTTGAAGTGGACGACGTCGCCGTTCTTCTGCGTCCGCACGTGGTGGGCCAGCCCGCCCAGCCAGGCCAGGTCGTCGCTCTCGTAGAGCGCGATCCCGTCCTCGCGGGTCAGCCGCTCACCCGCGTAGACCTTCGCCTCCAGCTCGCGCTTGAGCCCTGCGTCCATGCGGTGCCCCGCCTCCTCCGACGTTCGATTCCTTGCCGGAACGAGCGTACGCCTATGCCGAGAGCAGCTCGGCGAGCAGTGCCGGGTCGAGGTTGCCGCCGCTCACCACGGCCGCCACCGCCTGGCCGCCGGTCTCGGCGGCGCGGTGGAAGTAGGCGGCCGGGGCGACCGCCCCGGAGGGCTCGGCGACCAGCCGGCCCCGGCGGGCCAGCACGGCCACCGTGGCGCGGATCTCGTCCTCGGTGACGGTGACGATGTCGTCCACGTGGGCGGTGACGTGCTCGAACGGCAGCACGCCGAGCGAGGGGGTGCGCAGCCCGTCCGCGATGGTCCGGTAGGTGTCGGCGACCGGCCACTCGACCAGGCGGCCGGCCCGCAGGCTGGCCCGGGCGTCGGCGGCCAGCTCGGGCTCCACGCCGATCACCCGGATGCCGGGGCGGGTGAGCTTGAGCGCCGCCGCCGTCCCGCTGATCAGGCCGCCGCCGCTGACCGGCACCAGGACGGTGTCCAGCTCCGCCGGGGCGTCCTCGGCGATCTCCAGGCCGACCGTGCCCTGGCCCGCGATGACGAACGGGTCGTCGTACGGCGGCACCCAGACGTAGCCGTGCTCCGCGGCCAGCTCGGCGGGCAGGGCGTCCCGCTCCGACGGCGGCACCAGGACCACCTCGGCGCCGAACGAGCGGGTGGCGTCCACCTTCACCGCGGGCGAGGTGTCCGGCATGACGATCACGGCCTTGATGCCGAGCTCCCGGGCCGCGTACGCCACCGCCTGGGCGTGGTTGCCGCTGGACTGGGCGACCACGCCCCGGGCGCGCTCGTCCGCGGTGAGCGCGGCCAGCCGGTTGTAGGCACCGCGGATCTTGAAGGCCCCGGTCGGTTGGAGGTTCTCGGGCTTCAGCCAGAGCCGCCGCTCCCCCTCGGCCGCCCAGGGGGCGGGAACCAGCGGGGTGCGCACGGCGACCCCCGCGATCCGCTGCCGGGCCGCGCGCAGCTCCTCCAGACCGACCAGTGCCATTGCGTCACTCTCCTACGGGAGGAAGTTCACTCACCCGGTTTTCCCACTTGGTGGAGAGTACGACGGTGGTACGGGTCCGGGCCACGCCTTTCGTGCCCGAGATCCGCTTGACCACCGACTCCAGGCCGGCCACGTCGGCGACCCGGACCTTCAGCATGTAGGAGTCGTCGCCGGCGATGAACCAGCAGTCCTCGACCTCGTTGAGGTCCTTGAGCCGGAACGCGACGTCCTCGTGGTCCGCCGCGTCGGTGAGTTGAAGGCCGATCAGGGCCGTGACGCCGAAGCCGAGCGAGGCCGGGTTGACCGTCGCCCGGTAGCCGGTGATCACCCCGGCCTGCTCCAGGCGGTTGATCCGGTCCGTGACGCTCGGCCCGGAGAGGCCGACCAGGCGGCCCAACTCGGCGTAGGACGCACGGCCGTTCTCCCGGAGCGCCTGGATGAGCTGTCTGTCCACCGTGTCCATATACCGTCCGCGTCCTTCCGAACCTCACCAGACCCACAGATCATTATCCGGATTCAAAGGCGCTTCGCGCCGACCGACCCGGATATCGCAGAGAACATACTCTCCCGCCCCCGGTCTCCTTACTCCCCCTCAGCCGGTGCGGCGTCCCCGGCGGGCGCCTTCCGGGCGGCCGCGCCCAACTCCCCTTCCCAGCGCAGGTACAGGGAATGCGGCACGTCGACGGCGTCCAGCACCCGCCCGGCCACGAAGTCCACGAGTTCGCGCACGGTGGAGCCGCCGGCGTAGAAACCGGGTGAAGCCGGCAGCACGACCGCCCCCTGCGCGTCGAGCTCCACCAAGTGCTTCAACGTCACCCCGTTGAGTGGTGTCTCGCGGACGCAGACGACGAGGGGCCGCCGCTCCTTGAGGGTGACGCTGGCGACCCGCTGCAGCAGGTCCTTGCTCAGGCCGAGCGCGATCCCGGCCACCGCGCCGGTGGTCGCCGGGACCACGAGCATGCCCTTGGCCGGGTAGGAACCGCTGGACGGGCCGGCCGCGAAGTCCCCGGCCGGCCAGTAGCGGACGTCGTCCAGGCCCTCGTCGCTCCCCAGCCAGGCGGCCAGGTCGGCCCGCCAGTGGGCGTCCCGGAAGGAGATGCCGGTCTCGTCCAGGATGGTGAGCCGGGCGGCGCGGCTGACGATCAGGTCCACCGCCTCGCCGGCGGCCAGCAGCGCGCGGACCACCGAGGCCGCGTACGGCGTCCCCGACGCCCCCGAGACCCCGACCACCCACGGCTGACGCTTCGCAGTTCCCATGGGGCATTTCTATCCGGCCCCGCCGGTTGCGCTCACCCGGCCCCTCGCGGCGGCGCGGCGGGGCGCGCGCCGGAGCCGGGGGGGTCCACGGGACGCTCGGGGGCTGGGAGGATGGGCGGCATGGCAGCGACCCTCGTCGACCTCACCCATCAGGTGACCACCGCGATGCCGGTCTACCCCGGCGATCCGGCCGTCCTGCTGGAGCCCGCGCTCACCACGGCCACCGCCGGGGTGAACGTCCTGGCCCTGCACCTCGGCTCGCAGTCCGGGACGCACGTGGACGCGCCGTACCACGTGGACGTCACCTGGCCGACCCTGGACGGGCTGCCGCTGGAGCGGTTCACCGGCCCCGCCGTGGTCGCCGACCTGCGCGGACTGGAGCCCCGGGCGGCCGTCACCCCCGCGCTGCTGGCACCCGCGCTGGAGCGGGCCGCCGAGGGCACCGTGCTGCTGCTGGCCACCGGCTGGGCCCGGCACTGGGGCACCGACACCTACCTGGCCCACCCCAGCCTGACCCCGGCGGCCGCCGAGGCGATCGTCGCCGCCGGGGTGCGGACGGTCGGGGTCGACGCGCTCAGCGTGGACCCGACCCCCGATCCCGGCCCGGGGGACCCGGCGGTGGCCGCCCTGCTCGCCGACCTCACCGACGAGCACGACCACGGCGCCGCCGACGAGCCCACCCTCGCCGCCCACCGGGTGCTGCTGGGGGCCTCCGGCGGCGGGGTGATCGCCGAGAACCTGACCGACCTGCGGCCGCTGCTGGCGGCCCAGGAGGCCGGCCGGCCGGTGGAGGTCTCGCTGTTCCCGCTGCGGCTGGTCGCGGCGGACGGCGCCCCGGTGCGGGCGGTGGCCCGGCTGGGCTGAACCCGCGGGTAACCCCCCGCGCACTTGGTCTAGACCATCCCCGGTTGACGCCAGTACGCTGTCCGGCCATGGCTGAGATCATCGGAGTGATCGAGCGACTCTGGCGCTACCCCGTGAAATCCACCGGCGGCGAGCGGCTCGACTCCGTCGAGGTGGACGAGCGCGGCCTCGCCGGCGACCGCCTCTACGCCGTCCGCGACGCGGCCGGGAAGCTCGGCTCGGGCAAGAACACCCGCCGCTTCCGCCGGATGGACGGCCTGCTCCGGCTCTCCGCCCGGCTCGGCCACCGGATCGACGGCCCCGAGCTGTTCGATCCGCTCGGCCGCCCGGTCGACCGGCCGAACGCCTTCCTGCGCGCCTACCTCCAGCGCGCGGACGTCGAACTCGCCCGCGAGGACGGCGTCTCCCACTTCGACCGGCTGCCGGTCAGCGTGCTCAGCACCGCCACCCTGGACTGGGTCCGCGAGGCCGTGCCCTTCGCCGTGGTCGACGAGCGCCGGTTCCGCCCCAACATCGTCCTGCGCACCCCGCCCGGCACCCCGCCGTTCGTCGAGGACGCCTGGCTCGGCCGCCAGGCGACCGGCGAGGCCCCCGGCAGCGCCCGGCTCTCCTTCGTCGCCTCCAGCGAGCGCTGCGCGATGACCGGCGCCCCGCAGCCCGGACTGCCGCACGCCCCCGAGATCCTCAAGGCGGTGGTGCACGCCCACGACGGCCTGCTGGACGCGCTCGCCGAGGTCGCCGCCCCGGGCCGGCTGCGCGTCGGCGACCGGCTGCTGCTCGGCTGACCGCGGCCTCAGGACGCGCCGGCCCCGGACTCCGGGACGGCGACCGCGCGCAGGTAGGCCGCGACGAAGATCTCGACGCTCTCGTCCATCGGGGGCAGCCCGGCCCCCGGGAGGGGCTCCAGCACCGGCCGCATCAGCACGTGGTTGAGCAGCGGGCCGAGCAGCAGCTGGACCAGCACCGGCGTGGGCAGCGGCCGGAGCCGGCCGGCCCGCACGTGCGGGCGCAGCAGCCGGTCCAGGCTGTCGAGCATCCGCGGCAGGTTGGCGGCCATCATCCGGGAGGCGGGGCCGTCCGGGCGGCCGAGCAGGTCGGCGAAGACCGCCGGGACGATCCGCGGCTCGTGCGCGAAGGCCGCGACGAAGGTGGTGTGCAGCGCCCGGACGGTCTCCTCCAGACCCTCCGGCGGGTCGGCGGCCAGGGCCTCCAGGGCGGGCAGCGCGGAGTGCCGCTCGAAGACGGCGGCGAGCAGGCCGTCCCGCCCCTCGAAGACGGCGTGCAGGCTGGGCAGCGAGCAGTCGGCCCGGTCCGCCACGGCGTCCAGGGTCACCCCGGCCAGTCCGCGCTCGGCCACCAGCTCCGCCGCGGCCGCGACCGCGCGCTCGCGCACCGGCGGGCGCCCGCCCGGGTCGACCCCCGCCGCCCGGACCGCCTCGTCCAGCGCCGCCCGGGAGCCGCCGAGCCTGCGCAGCAGCGTGCTGCGGGAGATCCCGGCCGTGGTGGCGATCGCCGTCAGCGGGACGTCGGCGACGTCCTGGCCCCGCTCCTTCGCCGCCGCGAGGGCGGCCGTCACCAGCTCCTTCATGTGAGGCATCGTACTACTTGACACCTGGGACGGTTCCAGAGAGTCTATATAGGCAGGATCCACACGGACGGTGATCGACCGAACACCGAAGGGGGAGAGCCATGAGCGTCGTGATCTCCGGGGGCGGGCCGGCCGGGATGATGCTCGGTCTGCTGCTGGCGCGCGCCGGCGTCGAGGTGACCGTGCTGGAGAAGCACGGGGACTTCCTGCGCGACTTCCGCGGCGACACCGTGCACGCCTCCACCGTGCGGCTGATGGACGAGCTCGGCCTCGGCCGGGAGTTCGCCGCCCTGCCGCAGAGCCGCCTCGGCAACCTGGTCGTCCGGGTGCCCGGCGCCGGCCCCGTCGCCCTGAGCGCCTACGAGCGGCTGCGGCCCCCGTACAACTACATCGCCATGATCCCGCAGTGGGACCTGCTGACCTTCCTGGCCGAGCAGGCCCGGAAGGAGCCCGCCTTCACCCTGCGGATGAACACCGAGGCGACCGGCCTGCTCCGGGACGGCGACCGGGTGACGGGCGTGCGCTACCGCACCCGGGACGGCGAGGAGGGCGAGCTGCGCGCCGACCTCACCGTCGCCGCCGACGGCCGGCACTCCACCCTGCGGCGGGCGGCCGGGCTGACGCCCGAGGAGTTCCCGGTGCCCTTCGACGTCTGGTGGTTCCGGCTGCCCCGGCACGACCACGAGCGGGCCCTGCCGCCCACCCTCGCCACCGGCTTCGGGCGCGGCGACCTGGCGCTGAGCTTCGCCCGGTCCGACTACTTCCAGATCGCCTACTTCCGCGCCAAGGGCTCCGACCCGCAGCTGCGCGCCGAGGGCGTCGAGCGGTTCCGCGGCCGGATCGCCGAACTGCTGCCCCAGTACGCGGACCGGGTCGACCGGCTGGCCGGCCTCGACGACCTCCACCTGCTCGACGTCCGGCTCGACCGGCTGCACCGCTGGCACCGGGACGGGCTGCTGCTGATCGGTGACGCCGCCCACGCGATGTCCCCGGCCGGCGGGGTGGGCATCAACCTCGCGATCCAGGACGCCGTCGCGGCCGCCACCCTGCTCGCCGAACCGCTGCGGCGCGGCCGCCCGACCGCGGCGGCCCTGGCCCGGGTCCGGCGCCGCCGGTGGGGGCCGACCGTGGTCATGCAGGGGGTGCAGCGGATCCTGCACCGGGTGATGTTCGAACCGGCCCTCGACGGCCGGCGGGCCGGGCCGCCCACCCGGCTGCTGCGGGTCGTCCGGCACGTCCCCGGCATCCCGCTGCTGCTGTCCCGGGTGATCGCCTTCGGTCCGCTCCCCGAGCACGCTCCGGCCTTCGCCCGGCGTGACGCCTGAAATTCACTCGATCGAGTGCGCGTCGCGCCGGAGGGGGCGGCGGCTGCGGCAGGCTTCTACGTCGTCGCGCCCGACCGGACGTCAGGCCGCCCCGGCAGCAAGGAGACCACCATGTCCGCCATCCCGACGCACCTGAGGTACACCAGGGACCACGAGTGGGTGGAGGCGGTGGGGAAGGACCGCGTCCGCGTCGGCCTCACCGACTACGCCCAGCAGCAGCTCGGCGACATCGTCCTCGTCGAACTCCCCGAGGCGGGAAGCAAGCTCGAGGCCGGCCAGGAGTTCGGCAACGTGGAGTCGGTCAAGTCGGTGAGCATGCTCTACGCGCCGCTCTCCGGTTCGGTCGCCGCGACCAACACCGACCTGGACTCCGAGCCCGAGGCGATCAACTCCGACCCGTACGGCGACGGCTGGATCATCGAGATCACGCCCTCCACGGCGGACGAGCCGAAGCAGCTGCTCACGGCCGCCGAGTACGAGGCCCTCCTCCGCGCGGAGTGACCCGGCCGCCGTCCCCGTGGACCGTCCGTTCGGACGGGCGCTCCACGGGGAACGCCGTGGGCATGACGCTCCCTCACCGCCTGATCGGCACCGGCGACCACCACGTCCTGGTCCTGCACGACTGGTTCGGCACCAGCGCGGGCTGGGGCCCGTTCCTCGACTACCTCGACGGCGACGCCTTCAGCTACGCCCTCCTCGACTACCGCGGCTACGGCCGGCGCAAGGACGTCCCCGGCGCGTACACCCTCGCCGAGATCGCCTCCGACGCGCTCGCCCTGGCCGACCGGCTCGGGTGGGACCGCTTCTCGCTGGTCGGCCACTCGATGGGCGGCAAGGCCGTCCAGCAGGTGCTCGCCGAGGCGCCGCTGCGGGTGCGCAAGCTCGTCGGCGTGGCCCCGGTCCCGGCCGGGGCGTACCCGATGGACGCGGCCGCCGAGGCGCTGTTCTTCGGCGCGGCCGGGGACCGCGAGAAGCGCTTCGCGATCCTCGACCTGGTCACCGGGCAGCGGGCCGGCCGGGTCTGGCTCGACCGGATGGTCGACCAGTCCCTGCGGGAATCCACCCCGGAGGCCTTCGGCGCCTACGTCCGCGACTGGGCGACGGCCGACCTCCGGCGCCGGATCGACGGCAACCCGGTGCCGGTCAAGGTGATCGTCGGCGAGCACGACCTCGCCCTCACCGCCGAGGTGATGCGCGGCACCTTCCTGACCCACTACCCCAACGCCGAGCTGGAGGAGCTCGCCGGCAGCGGGCACTACCCGATGTACGAGGCCCCGGTGGCGCTGGCCGCGTCGGTGGAGGGCTTCCTGCACGGCTGAGGGCGCTGCCCGGGCCGGGCAACCCGTACGGCGGCCCGACCGGGAGCGGCGGCGGGCGCCGTCAGTCGTGGAGGGTCACGCCGGGCAGCGGGTCACCGGCGGCGTCGAACAGCGCCGTCCCGCACTCGCAGCGCTCGCCGGCCAGGGTCTCGGTCGGCGGCAGCTGCCAGACCAGCATCCGCGAGCAGCCCGGGCAGTTCAGGCTGACCAGCTGCTCCTCGGGCTCCGAGCCCCAGGGCAGCACCGGCAGGCCCTCGTGCAGCAGCCCGGCCGGCTCGTGCCCGCCGGTCCGCGCGACCAGCAGCGCGTAGGCGTCGGTGCCGCTGTGCCACTGCAGGAGGGTGCAGCCGAGGCCGCTCAGCACCTCGGCCAGGTGGTCGAGCTGGCGGACCGGGAGGTCGCCGCGGCGCAGCGCCGGATCGGCCTCGGCCGCCTGCCGGACGGCGGTGGTGTCGACACCCGTCGGCTCCACCCCGTGCGCCCGGACCCGGCCGGCCGCGAACGCCGCCAGCTCGCCCGGCTCCTCCTCGCCGGTCCAGTCCAGGTCGAACACCACGTCGTCGACCCGCACGCCGCGGGCGCGCTCGTCGGGGGTCAGGACCAGTTCCGCCAGTTCCGTCAGCTCCGTCACGGCGGCCACGGTACCGGCGGCCGGCCGGCCCGGGCACCGCGGGGGCCGCGCCGGCCGCGCCCTATAGGGCGTGTCTGACAATTCTCGCCGGGTGCGCGGCGAATTGTCAGACACGCCCTAGACGCAGACGCATGGACCGGAGACCCGCGAGCATGGGGCGTCTCATCCTCGTCCTTTACGTTCGATACATGACAGATGAGCGAGTGGACGACACACCGCCGGTGCTGCTGATCGGCGTCGCCGGCGCGGTCAGGCGGCACGTCGGGCTGCAGGTCGCGGCCTCCGGGGCGCGGACGCGGACGCTGTCCGAGCGTGAGCTGCTCGCCCCGGCGTCGCTGGAGGCGGCGGTGCAGGGCGCCGGCGCGGTGCTGCTGGGGTGGCCGTTCCCGACGGCGGACGGGGCGACGGAGGCCGTCGGCGTGCTGGCCCGGGAGGTCGGGCGGGTGGTGTTCCTGGCCCCGGCCGCCCCCGGCCCGCCGGAGGACGGGATCGGGGCGCTGCTCGCCCGCAGCGGCGTGCGGCACACGGTGCTGCGGGCGCACGGCTTCGCCGCCGCCCTGCAGTGGGCCGAGGAGATCAGGGCCGGGGGCCCGGTCCGGGGCTACGGCGGCGCGGCCGGGCTGACCCCGGTGGACGAGCGGGACGTCGCGGCGGTGGCCGTCCGGGCCCTGGTGGAGGACGGCCACGACGGCGCCCGGTACCTGCTCACCGGGCCGGAGGCGCCGACCCAGGCCGAGCAGGTGGAGATCATCGGCGCGGCCGCCGGCCGCCCGGTCACCTGGCAGGAGATCCCCCGCGAGGCCGCCCGCCGCCGGATGGCCGCCACCGGCCGGCCCCCGGCCGCCGTGGACGGCGCCCTGGACTTCGTCCACGCCCGGCTCACCGCCCCCGAGCCGGCCACCACCACCGTCCAGGACGTCACCGGCCACCCCGCCCGCAGCTTCCGCGCCTGGGCGCGGGACCACGCGGCGCTGTTCCGCTGAGCCCGGCCGCCACGGCGGCGGAACGGCGCGGTTCGGCGGAACGGCGCGCCGGGGTCAGACGCCGAGGCCGCGGATCACCAGGTCGACGAGGGCGAAGAAGAACAGCGAGACGCCGACGAAGCTGTTGGTCTGGAAGAACGCCCGGTTGAGCCTCGACAGGTCGTTCGGCCGCACGATGGTGTGCTCGTAGACGAACGCGCCCGCGACGACCAGCAGGCCGGTCCAGAACGCGGCTCCGGCATCCGTCAGGTACCCGAACCAGCCCAGCAGCAGCGTGGTCAGGACGTGGCACACCCGCGCGCCCCGGATGGCCGCCGGCACGCCGTACCGCGCGGGCACCGAGCGGACCCCGTTCTCGCGGTCGGACTCGACGTCCTGGCACGCGTAGATCAGGTCGAAGCCGCCGATCCAGATGCCGACGGCCGCACCCAGCACGACCGCGTCCCACGACCAGCTGCCCGTCACCGCGAGCCAGGCGCCGACCGGCCCCATCGCCTGGGCCAGGCCGAGGATCGCCTGCGGGAAGTCCGTGAACCGCTTGCCGTACGGGTAGACCACCATCGGCACCACGGCGACCGGCGCGAGCGCCAGGCAGAGCGGGTTGAGCAGCGCGGCCGCGCCCAGGAAGACCGCCAGGGCCACCGCCGAGCCGACGTACGCGGTCCTCATGGACACCGCGCCGGTGACCAGTTCGCGGGTGGCGGTCCGCGGGTTCCGGGCGTCGATCTCGCGGTCGATGATCCGGTTCGCCGCCATGGCGAAGGTCCGCAGCCCGACCATGCACACCGTGACGACGAACAGCTCGCCCCAGTGCACCCGCTCGTCGGCGAGGAACATCGCGGTCAGCGCGGCGGTGTACGCGAACGGGAGGGCGAAGACCGAGTGTTCGAACACGACGAGGCGCAGGAAGGCCCGGGTGCGCCCGGGGGTCTCGGCGGCGGCGGTGCTCACAGTCCGTACTCCTTCCAGCGGCGCGACACCAGCGCGGCCGTGGCCGGGTCCGAGGACACCATCTCCGGCCAGCCGCCGTCCCGGGTGTACCCCTCCTCCGGCAGCTTGCGGGTCGCGTCGATGCCCGCCTTGCCGCCCCAGAACTGCTGGTACGAGGCGTGGTCCAGGTGGTCCACCGGGCCCTCGACCACGGTGAGGTCGCGGCTGTAGTCGACGTTGCCGAAGGCCCGCCAGGCGACCTCCTGGTAGTCGTGCACGTCGCAGTCGGAGTCCACCACGATGATCAGCTTGGTGAGCGACATCATGTGCGCGCCCCAGATCGCGTGCATCGTCTTCTGGGCGTGCTTGGGGTACTTCTTGTCGATCGAGACGATCACGCAGTTGTGGAAGCCGCCGGCCTCGGGCAGGTCGTAGTCCACGATGTCCGGGATGATGATCTTCAGCAGCGGCAGGAAGAAGCGCTCGGTGAACTTGCCCAGCGGGCCGTCCTCCGTCGGCGGCCGGCCGACCACGATGGACTGGAGGATCGGGCGGCGGCGCATCGTCACGCAGTCGATCTTCAGCGCCGGGAACGGCTCCTGCGGGGTGTAGAAGCCCGTGTGGTCGCCGAACGGGCCCTCGGGCAGCGTCTCGCCGGGCTCCAGCCAGCCCTCCAGGACCACCTCGGCGTCGGCCGGGACCTGCAGCGGGACGGTCTTGCAGTCGACCATCCGGACCCGCTCCCCGGCGACGAAGCCGGCGAAGAGGTACTCGTCGATGTCCCCGGGCAGCGGCGCGGTGGCCGCGTAGGTGACGGCCGGGGGGCAGCCGAAGGCGATCGCGACCGGCAGGCGCTCGCCCCGCCTGGCCGCCACCGCGGCGTGGTTGCGGCTGTCCTTGTGGATCTGCCAGTGCATGCCGATCGTGCGGCGGTCGTGCCGCTGGAGCCGGTAGAGGCCCAGGTTGCGGATGCCGCTGTCCGGGTCCTTGGTGTGGGTCAGCCCCAGGTTGAAGAAGGAGCCGCCGTCCAGCGGCCAGGTGAAGAGCGCGGGCAGCGCCTCCAGGTCGACGTCGTCGCCGGTGAGCACGACCTCCTGCACCGGGGCGTCGCCGGACTTCACGTGCCGGGGCGGGACGTGCGCCATCGAGGCGAGCTTGCCGAAGGCGTCCCGGAACCCGGTGAAGCCCTGCGGCAGCTCGGGCCTGAGCAGGCCGGCGATCTTCTCGGAGATGTCGTCCGGGCCCTTGAGGCCGAGCGCCTTGGCCAGCCGGCGCTCGGTGCCGAAGACGTTCATCGCGAGCGGCATCGACGAGCCCTTGACGTTCTCGAAGAGCAGCGCCGGGCCCTTGGCCTTCTGTACCCGGTCGACGATCTCGCCGATCTCCAGGTGCGGGTCCACCTCCGCCTTGATGCGCTTGAGGTCGCCCTCGCGGTCGAGGGCCCGGAGGAACGAGCGGAGGTCGTCGTATGCCATGCCTGTCAGTATCCGCCACCCGATAGCCTGGCTTGGTCAAGGGCCCCTGGAAGGCGCCCGCCACCGTCGCCGCCCGGGGGGAGATCCCAAGCCGTGCCGAGGATTCTTCTGACCATCGTCCTTCCGCTCGCGCTCTGGGTCTGGGCGTTCGTGGACTGCCTGACCACGCCCGAGGACGAGGTGAAGCACCTGCCCAAGGTGGTCTGGGTGCTGATCGTGCTGCTCTTCCCGCCGCTGGGGCCGATCGCCTGGCTGATCGCCGGCAAGCGGCGCGGCTTCCTGCGGGCCGCGCCGGCCGGGGCCGGGCCGGGGTACCCGGCCGAGGGGCACCCGGGCCGCACCGCCCCGCGCGGCGGCCGGCCGACGGCTCCGGACGACGACCCCGAGTTCCTCGCCTCGTTGAAGAAGAGCGACAAAGACCACGAGGCCATGCTCAAGCAGTGGGAGGCCGACCTGCGCCGTCGCGAGCGGGAGCTGCGCGACCGCGACGAGCCCGGGGACGACCGGAAGGGCTGACCGGGACCGGTCCTCCCGCTCGCCCGGACAGCCCACCCCCCACGGGCGGGGTGGGCTGCGGCATTTTTGGCGCTTCCCTACGACTGCGCAACCCCTAACCCGAACGGGCGCCCCCTGCCCGCCGGGCTTGAGCGGACCTTGAGCGAGGCCCCAGATAACCGGCCTACATTACTGGGAGACGGCCCTGACCTGCGCTTTCCTTCATGCTCAGATCATCGGACCATCATCTGTTCGACAACCCCCGGTATCCGAACGAACACCGAGCGCTCAGTAGACGATCCGACCGCTTCTGTGCAGGCCTGACAGCTAAACGAACTCGACCTTGTACGGAATCGACGCCGAAACCAGCGCACGGCCCCTCGTACAGTCATAAGTGAAGAAGTGATTCGCAGCCGGGGGCACAGCAGACGTTGGCTGTCGGACAGTTCCCTCACCCTTGGAGTGGTTCGAGATGACGGTTGTGCATGAGGCGCCGGTCGACGGCGAGGTCCCCGAGGTCCCGACCGACGCCCGCGGGCGGGTCGCCGAGCTGCACGAACTGCGCGAGAAGGTCCGCCGCGGCCCCAGCGACAAGGCCACCGAGGCCCAGCACGCCAAGGGCAAGCTGACCGCTCGCGAGCGCATCGAGCTGCTGCTGGACGAGGGCTCCTTCCAGGAGGTCGAGCCGCTGCGCCGGCACCGCGCCCAGGGCTTCGGCCTGGAGGCCAGGAAGCCGCACACCGACGGCGTGATCGTCGGCTGGGGCACCGTCCACGGGCGCACCGTCTTCACCTACGCGCACGACTTCCGGATCTTCGGCGGCGCGCTGGGCGAGGCCCACGCGCAGAAGATCCACAAGATCATGGACATGGCCATCGCGGCCGGCGCCCCGCTGGTCTCGCTGAACGACGGCGCCGGCGCCCGCATCCAGGAGGGCGTCACCGCGCTGGCCGGCTACGGCGGCATCTTCCAGCGCAACACCAAGGCCTCCGGCGTCATCCCGCAGATCTCGGTGATGCTCGGCCCGTGCGCCGGCGGCGCCGCGTACTCCCCCGCGCTGACCGACTTCGTCTTCATGGTCCGCGAGACCTCGCAGATGTTCATCACCGGCCCGGACGTGGTCCAGGCCGTGACCGGCGAGAAGATCACCCAGAACGGCCTCGGCGGCGCCGACGTGCACGCCGGCGTCTCCGGCGTCTCGCACTTCGTGTACGACGACGAGCAGTCCTGCATCGAGGAGGTCCGCTACCTCCTGTCGCTGCTGCCGCAGAACAACCGCGAGATGCCGCCGTCCGTGCTGAGCGAGGACCCGGTCGGCCGCCGCAACGACAGCCTGCTGGACCTGGTGCCCGCCGACGGCAACCGCCCGTACGACATGCGCAAGGTCGTCGAGGAGATCGTCGACCACGGCGAGTACCTGGAGGTCCACGAGCGCTGGGCCACCAACGTGCTCTGCGTGCTCGCCCGGATCGACGGCCACGTCGTGGGCATCATCGCCAACCAGCCGCAGTCGCTGGCCGGCGTGCTGGACATCAACGCGAGCGAGAAGGCCGCGCGCTTCGTCCAGATGTGCGACGCCTTCAACATCCCGCTGGTCACCCTGCTCGACGTCCCCGGCTTCCTGCCCGGCGTCGACCAGGAGCA
Organism: Kitasatospora sp. NPDC018619; assembly: GCF_044391605.1. Taxonomy (NCBI): domain Bacteria; kingdom Bacillati; phylum Actinomycetota; class Actinomycetes; order Kitasatosporales; family Streptomycetaceae; genus Kitasatospora; species Kitasatospora sp. NPDC018619. The sequence continues at coordinate 152,496 of NZ_JBISAI010000003.1, read as the reverse complement.
CGGCGGCATCATCCGCCACGGCGCCAAGCTGCTGTACGCGTACTGCAACGCCACCGTGCCGCGCATCTCGCTGATCCTGCGCAAGGCCTACGGCGGCGCCTACATCGTGATGGACTCCCGCTCGATCGGCGCCGACCTCTCCTACGCCTGGCCGACCAACGAGATCGCCGTGATGGGCGCCGAGGGCGCGGCCAACGTCATCTTCCGGCGGGAGATCAACGCCGCCGAGGACCCGGACGCCATGCGCGCCCAGAAGATCAAGGAATACCGCAACGAGCTGATGCACCCGTACTACGCGGCCGAGCGCGGCCTCGTGGACGACGTCATCGACCCGACCGAGACCCGCCAGGTGATCGCTTCCGCCCTGGCCATGCTCCGCACCAAGCACGCCGACCTGCCCAGCCGCAAGCACGGCAACCCGCCGATGTGACGACGCGCGTCCGCACCGCCGTGCCACCCACCTCAGACCACAGCACCGGGGGAGAAACCAGGACATGACCGCTTCCGCCGAACCGCTCGTCCGCATCGTCCGCGGCACGCTCACCGACGAGGAACTCGCCGCCCTGACCGCCGTCCTCGCCGCGCGCGCCGCCGTCGCGCAGCAGGCCTCGACCGCCGCGCCGATCGAGCCGATCGCCCGCTGGCAGCGCCTGGAGCGCCGCCCGGCGTACTCCTCGCCGTTCAGCTGGCAGCAGGCCGCCTGACGGCCCACGGCCCCGGCCGACGGCCGGTCACCCCGCCCGGGTGACCGGCCGTCGGGCGTTGCCCGGGGCGGCGCCCGCCGCCCTCCGGACCGGCCGGCCGAGGCCCGGGGGGCCGGGGGCGGGCTCGGTAGGATGCCTACCGGACGGTACGCGTCCGCCGCCCCGTCCGCCCCCGTAGGATCGGCCGCTGCCGAGACCAGAACTTTCCAGGGAGGCTGCGATGGCCAGGCAGGCCCGCGCGCTGGCGACCCGCCAGGCGGTACTCGTCGCGGCGGCCGAGGTGTTCGACGAGCGGGGCTACGCCGCCGCCACGATGTCCGAGATCCTGGACCGGGCCGGCGTCACCAAGGGCGCGCTGTACTTCCACTTCCACTCCAAGGAGGAGCTGGCGCTCGCCGTCATCGAGGGGCAGGGCGTCTTCATCTCCGGCTGGAACCCGGCCTCGGACAGCCCGGTGCAGAACCTGATCGACCTCGGGTACGCCTTCGCCCGGGCACTGCGGACCGACCCGCTGGTGCGCGGCAGCATCCGGCTGACGATCGAGCACGGCAGCTTCACCCAGCCCCAGCTCGCGGCCTACCAGGGCTGGATGGACACCGTCCGCGTCCTGCTGGAGCACGCCCGGGAGGCCGGCGAGCTCCACCCGGGGGTCGACCTGACCGCGGCCGCCGGGGTGATCACCGGGGCCGTCACCGGCATCCAGCTGAGCTCCCAGGTGCTGGCCGACCGGCAGGACCTGATCCAGCGGCTCTCCGACCTCTGGACGCTGCTGCTGCCCGGCGTGGTCCAGCCGCACGCGCTGGCCCGGCTGAGCGTCGCCGAGCGCGCCGCGCCCTGACCCGCGCCCGCCCGGTCCGCGTTTCCGGCCCGGGCCCGGTCAGACCCGGTAGTCCGCCCGGTGCTCCGCCGCCACCAGGGCGGGCAGCGCCGCCGTCCAGAGCCGGCTCACCGCCTCCGGCCCGGGCCGGCCGGTCTCCTCGCCCGCGAGCAGCACCTGGCCGGCCGCCACCGCGGTGAGCAGCTCGGCGGCGGCCCGCCGGTCCACCTCCGGGAGCAGCTCGCCGGCCTCGGCAGCGCGGTCCAGCAGCCGGTGGACGACGGCGGTCAGGCTGCGCCAGGCGGCGTCGGGGGGCACCGGGGCCGCCGCCCCGGCGGGCCCGCCCCGCGCACCCTCCCGGACCGGGCCCCGGCGGCCGAGCCGGACGCCGGCCCGCACCACCACGTCCTCGCGCAGCATCCGGGCCAGCTCGTGCGAGAAGTCGATCAGGCCCTGGAGGGCCGGGCCCTCGGCCCGCAGGGCCCGCAGCGCGGCCGAGCCGACCTCCCGTCCGGAGGCGCGGCGCACCCCGTCGGCGAGGGCCTGCTTGGACACGAAGTGGAAGTAGAGGGCGCCCTTGCTCACCCCGGCCCGGCGGCTGATGTCGACCAGGCTGGCGGCCTCGAACCCCACCCGGGCGAAGGCCTCCGCGGCGGCGAGCAGTACGGCCTGCCGGGTCCGCCCGGCCCGTTCCTGCTTGACCACTGGTTCCCCCCGGACTCGGCCCGGGCGCGATCCCCGCCTCACCCGGCTGCTGTCGGCGCGGCCCCTGCGGGGGCGGCGCTCGCATGCGGACGGAGCGTTCCGAAACCGCATGGTTGGTATCTAATCTAGCGCCTGCTTCGCCCCCGCCGTCCAGCGGGGACGGGCCCCCACCGATGGTCCGGAGCCTCCCGAACAGGCATTCGCCCAGCCCAGGGGGCGGGTAGCGTGGTCGGGCCGGAGCCTTCGGCCTGGGCACCCCAGTCGCCGAAGACAAACCGGGTGGTATGTATGTTCTGCTCGGGCGGCCGTGGCGGCCGTTCCGACCGACACCCTGAAGCGGGGGCCCGTCATGCCATCGATCGTAGAGCCGGACCCCCACGGCCCGTACGCCCACCCCGGCCCGCCCTCCGGCGGCGGCCCCGCCACCGGCTACGACTTCCACGACCGGACCGTCTCCCGGCACCTGGTGCACCGCGCCTCGGTGTCCGAGGTGTTCCTCACCGGCTGGCAGGCCACCGGCCCCCACGACTTCCTGCTCGGCGCCCAGTGGCCCCGGCTGCACGGCTTCTACCGGCTCCCCGGGGACCGCTACCACGACCCGGTGCTGCTGGCCGAGACGATCCGGCAGGCCGGACTGCTGGTCGGGCACGCCGGGTTCGGGGTGCCGCGCGGCCACCACTTCGTGATGGAGGACCTCTCCTACGCGCTCGACGGCACCGGACTGCCCGGCCTGGCCGTCACCACCGGCCCCGCCTCGCTGATGCTGGCCGTCGGCTGCGAGGACGTCCGGATGCGGCACGGCGAGCTGTCCTCGCTGCGGGTGTGCGTCGACGCCACCCGGGAGGGCCGGCCGGTCGGCCGCGGCAGCGGCCGGCTGCGGGTGCTCTCCCCCGCCTCGTACGCCCGGCTGCGCGGCCCCGGGCGGCGCACCGCGCCCCCGCGCCCCCCGGCGCCCGCCGCACCCGAGCTGGTCGGCCGCGCGCAGCCCGCGGACGTGGTGCTCGGCCCGACCCTGGCACCGGACACCTGGCTGCTGCGCACCGACACCACCCACCCGGTGCTGTTCGACCACGAGCTGGACCACGTGCCGGGGATGCTGGTGCTGGAGGCCGCCCGGCAGGCCGCCCAGCGGCTGCGCCACCCCGTCCCGGTGGTGCCGGTCGAGCTGGTCACCTCCTTCGACCGCTACATCGAACTGGACCGGCCGTGCTTCGTCCGGGCCGTCCCCGAGCCGACCGCCCGGGCGGGGGCGGCGGGCGGCCGGCTCGCGGTGCGGGTCCAGCTGCTCCAGGACGGCCGTACGGCGGCCGAGTGCCTGCTGCTCACCGCCCCGTTGGACGGACCGGCCGAGGGCCCGACGGTGCCGGTGCGGCGGGACGCCTACGACGGCCGTCCCGCCGCACCGGGCCTCGGCGGCACCCGGCTGCCGCTGGCCAGCTAGGACCCGCCCTCACCGGGCGCTGCCGGGTGCTGCGCGGCGCCGGGGCCGCTCAGGCCGCCACCAGGGCGGCCGGCCGGCCCGCGTGCATCACGCTGAGGTTGGTCGCCAGCCGGGCCGGGTCCTGGGCCAGCCAGAGCCGCAGCGCCGCGCCCAGGGCGGCGCTGGCCGACTCGATCCGGACGTCGGTGATCTGCGCGATCCTCGCCGCCCCGGGCACCAGCAGGTCGGCCAGCGCCGTGGGCAGCCAGACCGTCAGGGCGCACGGCGCGGGCACCGCCAGCGCCCCCAGCAGCCGGTAGGCGTCCCCGGGCGCGCTGAGCGTCGGGATGATGTCCAGCAAGGCGTCGGACACCACCTCGGACACGTCGCTCCGGTGTCCCTGGGCGAGCCTGCGGAGCAGCATGCGCTCGGCGGCGGTGATTCGGACGGTCAGCATGACCTCGTCGCACTCCATTGCGCGATTTCCTCCTCAATTCCCTCTCGCACCGACCGGCGGCCGGCACGCACTACCCCTGTCGCACCTCGGCCCGGCTACCTGTGGGAGAGAGCCGGGCCGGTGGGTGGTCGTGTGCCCCGGTCAGATCCCCGCGTAGGAGTGCTTTCCGGTGACGAAGATGTTCACTCCGTAGTAGTTGAAGAGCCAGCAGGCGAACGCCGCCAGCGCCAGGTAGGCGGCCTTGCGGCCCTTCCAGCCGGCCGTCGCGCGGGCGTGCAGGTAGCAGGCGTAGGCGACCCAGGTGATGAACGACCAGGTCTCCTTCGGGTCCCACTCCCAGTACTTGCCCCAGGCCGCCTCGGCCCAGATCGCGCCCGCGATGATGGTGAACGTCCACAGCGGGAAGACCAGGGCGTTGATCCGGTAGGACAGCTTGTCGAAGGTGGACGCGGCGGGCAGCCGGCGCCAGATCGAGGCCGAGGTGCCCAGCGGACCGGTGGTCAGGCCGGCCGCCGTCCGCTTGTCGAAGGAGTCCTTGCCGAGGTACAGCAGCGTGGCGATGAACGCCGCGTAGAAGGCGCCGCCGCAGAAGATCGCGGTGGAGACGTGGATCGCCAGCCAGGGCGAGTGCAGCGCCGGGACGAGCTGCTCCGAGTCGGTGTACAGCACCGTGGTGGCGATGCCGAGGGTCAGCAGCCCCGCGAGGACGACCGGCAGGCCGAGCCAGCGGACGTTCTTCCTGCTCGCCAGCAGCACCAGGTAGGCCGCCGTCATGGCGAAGGCGAAGGCGCACGAGAACTCGTACATGTTGCCCCACGGCCAGCGGGAGACCGACAGGCCGCGGGTGACGATCCCGCCCGCGTGCAGCAGCGCGCCGAGCACGGTCAGCGAGACGGCGATCCGGCCGGCCAGGTCGGCCCGCTGGCTGGTGCCGGCCGCGCCCGGGCCGTCCTCCTCCTCGGCGCCGCGCCCGCTGGTGACCACCGTCGCGCCCTCGCCCGCGACCGCGGTGCGGGTGAGCGTGGTGGTGCCGCCGCCGGCCCCCGCCACGGTGACGGTGACCTTCTTGGCGCCCTTCTTCGCGGCCGGCCGCCCGGCCTCGGCGACGGTGTCGGCGAGGCTGCCCGCCTGCTCCTTCGAGCGGACGGCGACGGCGCCCTTGCTGCCGAAGGTCCACTCGATCATGTGGGCGAACATGGCGAGGGTGTAGACCACCATCGCCGAATAGATCAGCTTGTTGGAGAGGTCGGCCAGCTGGGGGTCGACCGCCGAGGCGAGTTGCACCGTCTACTCCTTGGCGTTCTGGTCGGCAGGGACTGCGGGGGCCGAGGACGCCTCCGGGGCCGTGGGTGCCCCGGTCTCCTCGGGTACGTCCGTCTCGGTGTCGTCGTCCTCGTCCGCGCGGGCCGGGGCGTCGTCCTGGAGGTCGACCGCGAGCTCCGCCAGCTCCTCGGCGATCCTCGCCGACTCGCTGCGGGCCAGGCCGGCCAGCTCCACCTGGGTGCCGCCGCCGGGCAGGGCGACCGCCCGCACCCAGATCCGGCGGCGCTGGAGGAACAGCGAGCCGACCAGGCCGAGGATCGCGAGCACGCCGCCGGTGAGGGCGATCGCGTTGCCCGGGCGGTGCGAGACGTTGAAGCTGGCCCACTGCTTGTAGCCCTCGAAGGTGACGGAGCCGTAGCCGTCCGGGAGCGCCCAGGCCTCGCCGGGCTTGAGCCGGGCCTTGGCGGGCTGGCCGTCCTGGGTGAGCTGGGTGAGCTTGCGGGTGTTGAGCTGGTAGACGTTCTGCGGCAGGCCCGAGTCGGTGCCGAGGTCCCCCGCGAAGGCGTTCAGCACCAGCTCGGGGGCGGCGTCGCCGGGGAAGAGCGAGACCGGGCCGGTGCCCTCGAAGCTCAGCGGGGCGGTCGGCAGGAAGAAGCCGGAGAAGCCCATCTGGGTCCGGTTGCCGTCGGGGCCCACGCCGTAGTCGGAGACCTTCACGACGCCGGTGGAGGTGAGGTTGCCGTCCTGCGGCAGGAACGGGACGGCGCCCTGGTAGACGACGTCGCCCTTGCCGTTCCTGACGGTGACGAACGGGGCGTAGCCGTGGCCGATCAGGTAGACCTTGCTGCCGCCGATCTCCAGCGGGTGGTTGACCTCGATCGTCGACTTCTTCAGCTTCGACTCGTCGCTGCCCTCGTAGTACTCGACGTTCGCGGTGAACTGCCGGGCGGCACCGATCTGGTCGCCCTTGGTCTGGAACTTCGACGTGAAGCCGTCCAGCTTCAGGTAGAAGGGGTCGAGGTCCTGGGTGCCGTAGAAGCGGGTGCCGTTGAAGTCGTCGAGCTGGGTGATGGTGTTGGAGTAGCCCTCGCCCTCCACCATCAGCTTGCCGCCGGTGCCCGAGGCCAGGCTGGCCCAGGCGAAGCCGCCGAGCAGCGCGAACAGCGACAGGTGGAACAGCAGGTTGCCGACCTCGCGCAGGTAGCCCTTCTCGGCCGCCACCGCGCCGCCGGACAGGTGGGCGCGGAAGCCGCGCTTGCGCAGCAGCCGGTGCGCGGCTTCGTTCACCGCGTCGGCGTCCGCCTCGGTGCGCCAGGCCGCGTGCACCGGCATCCGGGTCAGGTTGCGCGGGGCGGCCGGCGGCTGGGAGCGCAGCACGCCGACGAACTGCCAGGTGCGCGGGACGATGCAGCCGGCCAGCGAGACGAACAGCAGGATGTAGATCGCGGAGAACCAGACCGAGCTGTAGACGTCGAACAGCTGGAGCTTCTCGTAGACCGGCGCGACGGTGGTGTGCTGCGCCTTCCAGGCCTCGACCTTCAGCTGGCCCTGGCCGTTCTGGTACTGCGGGATCAGCGAGCCGGGGATGGCGGCCAGCGACAGCAGGAAGAGCAGGATCAGGGCGACCCGCATCGAGGTCAGCTGGCGCCACATCCAGCGCGCCCAGCCGAACGCCCCTATGCCGGTGGGGCCGTCGGACTCGACCGGCGCGGTGCTGAGCCGCTCGGCGGCGCCGTCGTCGGGTGCCGGCGGCTGCTCGGTCTCGGTCGTGGTGTTGCTCACGGTCAGATTCCGATCTGGAAGTCGGCGGTCCAGGACTGCAGCTGGCTCATCATCGAGTCCCAGACCCCGGTGACGAGCAGCAGACCGACCGCGACGAGCATGCCGCCGCCGATCCTCATGACGAGCGGGTAGTGCCGCTTGACCCAGCCGAAGGCGCCCAGCGCCCGGCGGAAGGCCAGAGCGGCCACGATGAACGGTACGCCGAGGCCCAGGCAGTAGAAGGTCATCAGCATGGCCCCGCGCGCGGCGTCCGCCTGGTTGAGCGCCAGGTTCTGGACGGTCGCCAGGGTCGGGCCGATGCAGGGCGTCCAGCCGACGCCGAAGACGACGCCCAGCAGGGGGGCACCGAGCAGTCCGACCGTCGGACGGCGGTGGGAGCGCACCTCGCGCATGCTCAGCCCGGGGACGAGGCCCATGAAGGCGAGGCCCATCACGATCGTCACCGCCCCGAGCACGATCGAGATGACCCGCTTGTGCTCCTGGAGGGTGCCGCCGAACTGCCCGAACAGCGCCCCGGTCGAGACGAACACGGCGGTGAAGCCGAGGATGAACAGCGAGGCCCCGAGCAGCATCCGGCCGCGCCGGGCGCCGCGCGCGTCCGCGAGGTCGGCGGCGGAGAAGCCCGTCACGTACGACAGGTAGCCCGGGACGAGCGGCAGCACGCACGGCGAGAAGAACGACACCAGCCCGGCCAGCAGCGCGATCGGCGCGGCCACCAGCAGCGCTCCGCTCTGGAGGGTCCCGGTGTTGTCGGCGAGCTGCTGGGGCAGGCTCACTGCTTCTGCTCCGCGACCACCGGCCGGAGGATCGACTCCAGCGCCTCCTCGGTGGTGCCGCCGACGGCGCGGGCGGCCAGCCTGCCGTCCCGGTCGACGACCAGGGTGGTCGGGATGGACTGCGGGTTGAGGCTGCCCTTGGGGAACTTGAGCAGCTGGGTGCCGGCCGGGTCGAAGAGGCTCGGGTAGGTGACGCCCTGCTCCTGCTCGAAGCGGACGGCGTTCTGCTTCTCGGGGTCCCGGGTGTTGATGCCGAGGAACTGGACGCCCTGGTCCCGGTACTTCTCGGAGACGCTCTGGAGGCTCTTGGCCTCGGCCCGGCAGGGGCCGCACCAGGAGCCCCAGACGTTCAGCACGACGACCTTGCCCCGGTAGTCGGAGAGCTTGGCCGGGGTGCCCTCCAGGGTCGTCCCGGAGATGTCCGGCGCCTCCCCGCGGCTGCCGGCGGCCGCCGTCGACAGGTTGGTGCCCTTGACCGTGACGAACCCGACCTGGCCCTCGCCGCTGCCCGACGAGCCCGAGGAGGAGCAGCCGGTGAGGGCGAGCGCAGCGGCGGCGGCGACGGTGGCGGCGGCTGCTGCGGCGACACGGGGACGGGGGCGCGTCATGGCAGACATGTGAAAAGTTTCGCATGGAGTTCCGGGCAGGTTCGCCGGGGCCCTGCCTTGCGCGTCGCACCCCTTCTGACCTGCGACGCAATCGGGCCACCCGGCTTTCGCCGGGTGACCCGAAGTCATACTTACACGCCCCTTACGGGTCGGTGTGCCGGGCCGCGGCCTACGCGCCGAAGCTCTTGCCCACCGGCTTGTCGCCCTTGCGGCCCTTGCCCACCAGGTGCGCAGGCAGCAGGTCGCGGGCCGGCTCGCGGTAGCCGACCGAGACGATCCGGTCGCCCTCGAAGGTGAAGCTGGTCAGCGAGGCCAGCGAGCACTGGCGGTTGCGCGGGTCGTGCCAGAGCCGGCGGCGCTCGGCGAAGGAGCGCAGGATCCAGATCGGCAGCTGGTGGCTGACGCAGACCGCCTCGTGCCCGCGCGCGGCGTCCCGGGCGGCACCGATCGCGCCCATCATCCGCACCGCCTGGCCGAGGTAGGGCTCGCCCCAGGAGGGCTTGAACGGGTTGGTGAGGTACTTCCAGTAGCCCGGGTTGCGCAGCGAGCCGTCGCCGACGCCGAAGGTCTTGCCCTCGAAGACGTTCTCCGCCTCGATCAGCCGCTCGTCCACCGCGACGGGCAGGCCGTGCGACTCGGCGATCGGCGCGGCGGTCTCCTGGGCCCGCTCCAGCGGGGAGGCCACCACGTGGGTGATGTCCCGGTCGGCCAGGTCCTCGGCGACCCGCTCGGCCATCTTCCGGCCCAGCTCGGACAGGTGGTAGTCCGGCAGCCGCCCGTACAGGACGCCCTCCGGGTTGTGCACCTCGCCGTGCCGCATCACGTGGACGACGGTGATCTCTTTAGCGCTCACTTCTCGACTACTCCTGGGATCGGGTTCTGGTCGCGGCGGTCAGGCCGTGGCGGCCGCGGCGGCGCGCGCGGCGGCCGGCAGGGCGGCGGCGATCCGCTCGATCGCCCGCTCGTCGTGGGCCGCCGAGACGAACCAGGACTCGAAGGCGGACGGCGGCAGGTAGACGCCCTCGGCCAGCATGGCGTGGAAGAAGGCGGTGAAACGGTACGCCTCCTGGGTCCTGGCCTCGTCGTAGTCGGTGACGGGCGCCTCGGTGAAGAACACCGAGAACATGTTCCCGGCGGTCTGCAGCCGGTGGGCCACGCCCTCCTTGGCGAGCGCGTCGGTGACCAGGCCGGCGACCTCGGCGGCGACCCGGTCCACCGTCGCGTACACCTCGTCGGTGCAGCCGCGCAGCTGGGCCAGGCCGGCTGCGGTGGCGACCGGGTTCCCGGACAGGGTGCCCGCCTGGTAGACCGGGCCGGCCGGGGCCAGGTGGGCCATCACGTCGGCGCGGCCGCCGAAGGCCGCGGCCGGGAAGCCGCCGCCCATGACCTTGCCGAAGGTCAGCAGGTCCGGCGCCCAGCCCTCGTTCGCCGCCTCCAGGCCGTACCAGCCGGCCTTGGAGACGCGGAAGCCGGTCATCACCTCGTCGGAGATGAACAGCACGCCGTTCTCGCGGCAGAGCCGGGCCAGGCCGCCGTTGAAGCCGGGCAGCGGCGGGACGACGCCCATGTTGCCGGGCGAGGCCTCGGTGATCACGCAGGCGATCTCGCCGGGGTGGGCGGCGAACGCCTGCTCGACGGCGGCGAGGTCGTTGTACGGCAGCACGATGGTGTCGCCGGCCTGGGCGCCGGTGACGCCCGGGGTGTCCGGCAGGCCGAAGGTGGCGACGCCGGAACCGGCGGCGGCCAGCAGGGCGTCCACGTGGCCGTGGTAGCAGCCGGCGAACTTCACGACCTTCGCCCGGCCGGTGAAGCCGCGGGCCAGGCGGATCGCGGACATCGTCGCCTCGGTGCCGGAGGAGACCAGGCGGACCTGCTCGACCGGGGCGACCCGGGAGACGATCTCCTCGGCCAGCTCGACCTCGCCCTGGCCGGGGGTGCCGAAGGAGGTGCCGCGGGAGACCGCCTGCTGGACGGCGTCGATCACGGCGGGGTGCGCGTGGCCGAGGATCATCGGGCCCCACGAGCACACCAGGTCGACGTACTCGCGGCCGTCGGCGTCGGTGAGGTAGGGGCCGGTGCCGGACACCATGAAGCGCGGCGTGCCGCCGACCGCGCGGAAGGCGCGCACCGGGGAGTTCACGCCGCCGGGCGTCACCACGGAGGCGCGGTCGAACAGCGACTGGGACTGGGGGGCTTCGTAGGGGTAGCTCACAAAAGACATGGTCTCAAATCGTGTCCTCACGCTCTGCATGTCCGACCCGATCATCTGGAACGATGATCCGGGCACCGTTGTCTGTACGGTTGTCCGTACAGCAGGGGCCGCTGACTGCACCGGTCCGGGGACCAGTCAGACTGTGTGCACGCAGTGCGCAGGACTTCCGGTCCGTGTGCAGGGGTGTGGAGAGGACTGCCGCGTACCGCGAGTGGGTACGGCGGCGCATGACGGGTAAGGAGCACGTCCGGTGGGCGCCGGATGTGCGGGGGTCTGTCGATTCCGGCGAATTCCGGTGAGGATGGTCCGAGTGTCCGAGGCGCAGGACGGCTATGACGAGGCTGCGGGGGGCTCCCGACGGCCCGCCGAGGCCGCACGCGGGGGTACGGGAGCGGGTACGGGTCGTGGTCGTCGCGGCGGTGAGAGGCGGGGTGAGGGACGCGTGGGGGTGACCTACAAGTACTTCGGAGCCCCGGACCGCGCGACGGCCGCCAGAGTCCCCACCGCCCTCGGGCCGGGCGGACTCGGCCTGGAGGCCGGCGAGCTCGGCGCGCTGGGGCGGCTCGGCGACCTGATGGAGACCAGCGGCTCCCCCACCGGCCACCTCTCCACCAAGATCAAGCCCGAGACGATGAGCGCCATGGTGCTCACCGGCATCCAGGGCGTCCCGCTGCACCAGGTGCCGCCTCTGGAGCTGGTGGTCCTGCACCCCGACTACGCCGTCGTCCAGCTCCCCCACAACGTGGTCGAGCCGCTGCGCAAGGCCGACGAGACCGAGCTCGGCGCCGCCGCCTTCATCTGGTCCACCGTGCCGGACCGGCGCGGACCGCGGGACGCGTTCGTGATCTACAGCATGCTGCACGAGTGGCAGGACTTCGCCAACCGGCTGCACGAGGCCGGGCACCAGCTGTACTGCCTGGTCTGGCCCTAGCGCAGCGCTCCGGCCCGCCGCGGTGAACGCGGGCCGGAGCGCAGCGGATTGATTGCCCGTCAGCCCCGCCGTGCGGCCGGGCGCAGGACGGCGGCGGCCAGCAGCAGAGCCGCCGTCAGCAGGCCGGCGCCCACCGCGAAGGCGAGCCGGAAGCCGCCCGTGAGCGCCTCGGCGGCGGGCTGCCCGGCGGCCCTCAGCGCCCCGGCGCGGCCGTTGGCGAGGGTGGTGAGGACGGCGACCCCGAGCGCGCCGCCGACCTGCTGGGTGGTGTTGAACAGTCCGGAGGCGGTGCCCGCGTCCTTCGGCCCGGCGCCCGACATGCCGAGCGCGGTGAGGGCCGAGATCGCCAGCCCGAAGCCGGCCGCGAGCAGCATGGTGGGCAGCAGGTCGACGGCGTAGTGGGCGTCCGCGGGCAGCCTGGCCAGCAGGGCCAGTGCGCCGACCAGCAGCGCGAGCCCGGCCAGCAGCACCGGGCGTTCGCCGAAGCGGGCGTTCAGCCGGGCGGAGAGCGCGAGCGAGACGGTGCCGATGGCGAGCGCCGCCGGCAGCATCGCCAGGCCGGTCGCGGCGGGGCCGTAGCCGCGGACGTCCTGGAGGTAGAGCGCGACCAGGACCTGGAACGAGAACAGCGCGGAGACCATCAGCACCTGCACCGCGTTGGCGCCGGAGACGTTGCGCGAGCGGAACATCCGCAGCGGGAGCAGGGGGTGCGCGGCCCGGGCCTGGCGGAGCAGGAAGCCGGCCAGCAGGGCGAGCGAGAGCGCGCCGAGGCCGAGGGTGCGGGCCGAGGCCCAACCGTGCCCGCCGGTGCCCACGATGGCGTAGATGCCGAGCATCAGGGCCGCGGTGACCAGGACGGCGCCGAGGACGTCCGCCCCGGCCCGCAGGCCGGGGCCGCGGTCGGACTCCAGCACCCGCAGGGCCAGCACGACGGCGGCCAGGCCGAGCGGCAGGTTGATCAGGAAGATCCAGTGCCAGTCGAGGGCCTGGGTGAGCACCCCGCCGAGCACCTGCCCGACCGAGGCGCCGGCCGCGCCGACGAAGCTGAACGCGCCGATCGCCCGGCCGCGCTCGGCCGGCTCGGGGAAGAGCGTGACGATCATGCCGAGGCTGACCGCGGAGGCCATCGCGCCGCCGACGCCCTGGAGGAAGCGGGCGGCGATCAGCGCCTGCTGCCCGGTGGCGCCCGCGCAGAGCAGCGAGGCCGCGGTGAAGAGGGCGAGCCCGGCGACGAACACCCGCTTGCGGCCGATCAGGTCGCCGAGCCGGCCGGCCAGCAGGAGCAGGCCGCCGAAGGCGATCAGGTAGGCGTTGACCGTCCAGGTGAGGTCGGCGGGCGAGAAGTGCAGGTCGCGCTGGATCGCGGGCAGCGCCACGGTGACGATCGAGCCGTCCAGGATGATCATCAGCATGCCCGCACAGAGCACCGCGAGGGCGAGGGTGCGGGAGCGGGCGGGGGCCGCGGAAGCCGTCGGGGGCGCGGCCGGGACGTGCGTGGTCATGGCGGTTCTCCCGGTTCGTCGAGTACCGGGTAGGACGCTATCAGATCGTTTTGTTCGGGACTATCTATCTCGGGACGAGAATCGGGTCCGGTCCCGGCGGCGCGGTCACCCCCGGGACCGGCGGGCGCGGCGGACGGTGCGCTCGACCTCGACCGGCTCCGCGAGGTGGCCCTCCACCAGGTGCGTCAGGGCCGAGACGAACACCTCGCGCTCGGGCTGCGGGAGCGACTCCAGCAGCTCGCGGTGCACCCGGTCGGCGATCGCGGTGCCCTGCGCCACGGCCCGTCCGCCCGCTTCGGTGACCGAGACGATCCGGGCCCGCCGGTCGGTCGCGGACGGGCGGCGCTCGGCCAGGCCCGCCTTCTCCAGCTCGTCGACGGTGACCACCATGGTCGTCTTGTCCAGGTCCGCCAGCTCGGCCAGCTGGATCTGGGTGCGCTCGGCCTCCTGCGCGTGGAACAGCACGCAGTAGGCGCGCGGGGTGATCCCGAGCTCGGTGAAGGCGGCCGCCATCCGGGTGGCCAGCACGTGGCTCGCGTGGTCCATCAGCCCGGAGATGTCGCGGATCTGGCGCACGGGCGGCGGGGTCGTCGTCATGCTTCCGAGGTTAGCAACGGCCCGTCTGCTCCGGGATGATCCCGTTGCTGACCAACACGGCTCTACGGGATGCCCAACTCGAACAGCGCATAGCCCCCGTACCAGCCCGCCGCGAGGACCGGCATCGCCAGCAGCCCGGCCAGCGAGGAGGTCCGCACCCGGCGCAGCGCCACCGCCAGGCCGATGCAGAGCGGGAAGGCGGGCAGCAGGTAGCGCGAGATGTTGCCGAAGATCTGGTTGGTGCTCAGCGCCGTCACGAGGGTCAGCCCGGTGTAGAGCCAGAGCACCAGCGGCGGCCGGCTGCGCCAGAGCAGCACCAGCAGCCCGGGCAGGGCGATCAGCAGGACGATCGCGATCAGGTCCGGGACGGGGTTGGCCTGCCAGTACGTCCAGTGGCCGGCGAGCACGTCGCGGATCGTGCGCACGGTGGACACGCCGCCGTCGAAGTAGCGGTTCCAGGCGCCCTGCTGGAGCTTGAAGTAGCCGCCCCAGTCGCCCATCTTCCAGCCGACCCAGGCGACGTAGCCGAGCAGGCCCCAGGGGGTGATCAGCATCGCGGTCAGCGGACGGGCCACCCCGTCGGTGCGGCGGACCAGCGCGACCAGCGCGGCGATGGAGACGGCGGCGATCAGCACGGCGGCGGTCGGCCGGTTGAGGCCCGCGAGCAGCGTCAGCAGGCCCGCGGAGAGCCAGCGGCGGGTCATCACGCAGTAGCAGGCCCAGGCGGACAGCGCGACGAACAGCGAGTCCGAGTAGACCGCCCACTCCACCCCGGAGCCCGGGAACAGCCCCCAGAGCACCGCCGCGATCACACCCGCCCGGAAGCCGCCGATCCGCTCGGCGACCGCGAAGATCCCGGCCGCGGCGACCAGCGAGGCGATCACCGAGACGACCATCCCGGAGCCGTACGGGCCGAGCCCGGTGACGGCCCCGACCAGCCGCATCAGCCAGGGGTAGAGCGGGAAGAAGGCGGCCGAGTTCTCGTAGTAGGTGGCCAGCGGGAAGCCGTGCAGCGGGATCAGCTGCGGGTCGTACCCGTTCTCGGCGATCCGCTGGTACCAGACGCCGTCCCAGGTGCCCAGCACGTCCCAGGGCCTGGTGGCGCCACCGCGGCCCGCCTGCTTCGTCAGGTAGTCGCCGGTGTGCGAGAGCAGCAGCATGAAGACGGTCACGCCGATCGCCTTGACCACCGCGTACGCGCCCAGGGCGGGCCCGAAGCGGTCCACCAGCGCGCCGAACCTCCCGGGTGGGCGGCCGGTGCGTTCCTCGGCGGCCGGCGCCGGCGCCGCCTCGGGCGCGCCGGGCTGGGTACTGGACGACTCGGTGCTCGATGCCGTGCTCATCTGGTCTGGGTACTCCCCGCCCCGCTCGTGGTTTGCGCGGCTACGGCGCAGCGATTTTCCCGTGAGCCTACGGCACGCCCCCGACCGCAGGCCCCTGGCGCCCCCGGTCCACCGCGCCCGGAGCGCCGGGCCGCCCCCGCACGGCCCGCGCCGGACAGCGCGCGGCCGCCGCCGCCCGGGCGGGGGCGGCGGCGGCCTGCGGGCGGGGTCGGTCAGCCGTGGACGTAGACGATGCCGAGCTTGGTGAGCTGCCAGAGCTGGCCGGCGGCGCCGGTGTCGGTGGCGAGTTCGACGTACGGGTTGCCCTTGGCGTCGAGGGTGGCGCCGGGCGCCAGGACCTTGCTCTGGTCCTGGGAGTCGGCGATCCGGTAGCGGCCGTCGCCGGCCGGCTTGAACACCCAGTGCTGGTTGCCGCCGCCGGTGCAGCCCCACTGCTGGATCCGGGTGCCGGGGGCGGTGGAGGCGGCGTCGGCGTCCAGGCACATGTTCCGGTTGCCGCTGAAGTCGAGCTCGAAGCTGCCGCCGGCCTTGGCCTCCAGGACGAAGGACTGGTTGAGGCCGCCGGTCGCCGGATAGGTGATCGCGGGCCGGCCGTTGGTCGAGTCGCCGTAGCTGCCGCCGCCGGAGAGGTCGAGCACGTTGCCGCTGGCCGCGTTGGTCAGCTGGTACCAGGCGCCGTCCTCGGGGACGTCGCCGAACGGCTGCCCGGGCGTGAGCGGCTGGATCGAGGTGGTGTTCTGCTGGTTGAGCGTGCAGTACGCCTGCGCCAGCTCGGGCCGGGCGAAGAACTGGCCGAGGCAGACGCCCTCGCCGCGGTAGCCGGCCACCCGCAGGTGGTACGACTGGCGGACCATGTTCATGCACAGCCCCGGGATGCCGATCTGCGAGTCGCAGCCGTTGCGCACCCACTCGGCGAGGTTGATGACGTCCCCGTTGGTGTACTCGTACGGGGAGGACGTCCACTCCGCGCAGACCTCGTGGCCGAAGGCGACCCGCCGCTGGTCCAGGTAGCGCACGCCGGGCACCTGCTCGGCCGCGCCGCGCAGCGCGTCGCTGAGGGTGGGCACCACCCAGTTGTGGCCCCAGGCGAGGTCCTCGGGGAAGGCCGGGCAGCCGTCGGCGACCTTGCCGAGGTAGTCGTTGCGCCGGATGTCCGGGGTGATCGGGTTGAAGTACGACTGGTAGACCAGCTGGTACGAGGAGTCCGGGTAGCCGGCCCGGCGCATGGTCTGCCGGATGTTCCGGAGCGCCGCGACGACCTTGGGCCGGACGCCCTCGGCGCGCCGGCGGATCTCGTCGCTGCCGATGGTGTCCCGGCAGCCCTGGTCCTTGGGGATCGGGAAGTACTGCGCGAGGCAGTGCATCATGATGCCGCTGAAGTCGAAGTCGTCGTTGGCCCCGATGGTCACGACGACCATCTTGACGTCGTACTTCGCGGCCGTTTCGGCCAGTTTGACGTCCTGCTTGGGCTCGCCGAAGTCGCCGCTGCCGGGGCCGGTGATCCGGGCCAGCTCCGGGTCGCTGACCAGGTCGCCGGTCTGGGCGCCGGAGCAGGCCAGGTCGATCGGGGTGACCCCGGGGATGTCGGTGACGAAGATCTCCGACTTGGGGTGCCGGTGGCAGTAGTTGGTGGGGCTGTCCGTCTCCGGGAAGTAGCCGTCGTCGGTGTCGGTGCCGGCGCCCTCCCCGGAGATGGCGCTGTCGCCGAGGGCGACGATCGCGGCCGGACGGGTGGCCGCGGGCGCGGCCGGGGCCTGGTCGGCCAGCGCGGTGGGGGCGCCGGCCAGGCCGAGGGTGACGAGCAGGGTTCCGGCGGCGAGCAGGGCGGCGCACCGGGAGGACCCGGTGCGCGGCCGCCGCGCCGTCGGCAGGGGGGACCTGGTCACACGCGACTCCTTGCGGGGGGGTGGGGGCCGCCCCGGCGGGGGCGCCGAGCGGCGCGGAGCAAGAGAGGAGCAGGAAAGGTGAGCAGGTCTCACATTCTAGGAACTGACAAGTAACACAACAAGACTCGTGACACCGGCGGAACCCGACGGGCCGACGGGCCTTTGGGCACACCGAAGAGCCGCCGCCCCGCGCCCCAGGAGGGAAGCGCGGAACGGCGGCTCGCACCGGCCGAACCGGGTGTGCGGACTCAGCCCACGTTGGCGCACTTGTTGCCGAACGCCGGGTTCAGCAGGCCGATGATGTCGATGGTGTTGCCGCAGACGTTCACCGGAACGTGCACCGGGACCTGGATCTGGTTGCCCGAGACGACACCGGGGGAACCGGCGGCGACACCCTGGGCGCCGGCGCTGGCCATCGCGCTACCGGCACCGGTGGCCACGATGCCCACCACGGCCGCGCCGACGGCGGCGGTCTTCTTGATGCTCATGTGAGCCTCCTGACTGATCGACAGATATGCACGGGGAGTGCGACATCTAGAACGAGACCCCACCGGAGCGGTTGCGACGGTCCCCGGACTGTCACCCGTCCGGCTCAACGGCGGCGGAGGCCGGGCATTCGGGTGATCGGAGGACCGGACCGTATCCCCCCGCGGCGTGCCTCGTTCTCCCTGACGGAACCCGGTCTCCACGGCCCCCCGCGCGGCGGGCCTCCCGTACCCGGCGCCCGGCAACCCGTGCCGGAACGCCCGACCGGAATTCCGTCGGTCGCGCTTTCGTCCGAACCTTTCCCGGCCGTGCGGGAATCGTCCGGGAGGCAATGCGGCCCGGCAGCCGCGGCGACGCCCGAGCCACGGGCGGAACACGCCGGCGTGCGCCGCCCGAGTGACAATCACGGCAATCCCTGAAGCCTTCGGGTGAGTATTTCGTGCTTGCCCGACTCCCGACATTTCCCTTCCGTCGGGCAGAAATCGGAGGAATGACATGCGCAACTTCAAGAAGGCCGCCGCCCTGTCCCTGGCCGCCAGCGGCCTGGTGCTCGGCGCCGCCGGCGGTGCGTTCGCCAGCGCGGGCGCCGAGGGCGTCGCCGCCGGCTCGCCCGGCGTGCTCTCGGGCAACCAGATCCAGGTGCCGATCCACATCCCGATCAACCTGTGCGGCAACACCATCGACATCATCGGCCTGCTGAACCCGGCGTTCGGCAACGCCTGCGTCAACGAGGGCTGAACCCGCTCTCGCCGCGCCGGCGACAGCTGATTCACCCGAGCCCGTGCCGTGCCCCGCAGCGCCGGGGCACGGCACGCTCCACCCGTGTGTGATCGAGGAGATCAACCCCCCATGCAGAACATGAAGAAGGCCGCCGTCCTCTCCGCCGCCGCCGCCGGCCTGGTGCTGGGCGCGGCGGGCTCCGCCGCCGCCAGCGCGGGCGCCGAGGGCGTCGCCGCCGGCTCGCCCGGTGTCATCTCCGGCAACCAGATCCAGATCCCGGTGCACGTGCCGATCAACCTGTGCGGCAACTCCATCAACCTCATCGGCGCGCTGAACCCGGCGTTCGGCAACGCCTGCGGCAACGTCGACGCGCCGCCCGCGGACGACTGCTGATCGCCGATCGGCACGCGTTCCGGCCGTCCTGCCCCCCGACCAGTCGGCCGGGGGGCAGTTCGGCGTCCCCGGGCAGCCGCCCGGGACTCCCGATCCACCGGAGGGTGATCACGATGGTTTCGAAGAAGAGCACGGCCGCCCTGGCCGCCGCCGCGGGCGCCGCGGTCCTGCTCGGCGCCGGTACGGCGCAGGCCGCCGCCGCGCCGGCCGGTCCGGCCACGCTGACCAAGACCGACCTCGGCCAGGCGCTCGGCGGGACGACCACCGGCCTCGGCTACGGCATCGCGCCGATCAAGAGCCTGCGGCTGGACCCGTGGGCGAACTCCTCGGCCGACTTCCTCAACAACGGCGCGGCCCTCCAGCCGGACCAGGGCCTGCCCGCCGTCGGCACCGGGACGCTGACCGGCCCGCTGAGCGCCGGCGGCGGCGTCAAGGACCTCCCGCTGGTCGGCGGGCTGACCGGCCTCCTGCCGGGCTGAGCCGCCCGGGGCGGGTCCGGCGGACCCGCCCCACGGGCCCGCCGGAGCGCGGGCGCGGCAGAGCCCGGTGCCCCGGCCGCGCGGTCGGGACACCGGGCTCTGCCGCCCGGGACAGCCTCAGAGCCGGGCGAGGTCGGTCAGCCCGCTCTGCCCCACCACGGTGGTGGTGGTCGTCGTGGCGGTGTCGGCCAGGGCGCCCGCGGCGTCGGTCAGGGAGATCCGGCTCTCGTCGCCGCCGAGGCTGGCCTTGGCGCCCGGGATCACCTGCACCGCGCCGGAGACCAGCCGCGGGTCGATCTCGTCCACCTTCAGCCGGCCGTCGGCGAGCTGGCCGGCGCCGTCCTGGGCGAGCGAGAGCGGCTTGCCGAGGGTCAGGCCGGGGGTCTTGGCGTGCAGCGGCGCGGCCGGGGCCTCCAGCAGCACCCTGCCGAGGTCGGCGCCCTGGTCGAGCAGCGGGAGCGGGAGGTCGGCCTTGGCGCTCGGGCCGACCTTGCCGGTGGCCAGCTGGGGCAGGACCTGCTCCGGGAGCAGCGCGCCGTCGGTGCTGGTGGTCCGGTCGGGCACCGCGGGCATGACGAGCGAGGTCGGGATGCCGGCCGTGAGCCGACTGCCCAGCGGGGCGAGCGGGATGTCCGCCGGGACCTGCTGGGTGGCCAGCGCGTCCTCCAGGGCGCCGACCTGGTCGAGACCGACCGGGGCGGCGACACTGGCCGCTCCCGGGGAGGCGAGCACACCGGCACCGACCGCCAGCAGCATCGCGCCGGCCCGCTTGGAGAACTTCATGCTTTTCACCGTTCTGCTGTCCGAACAGGGGATCACTGGGAAGGGCTGCGGGGGCGCAGCCGGAAAGCGTCCTGCTCAACGAGTGACCGGGAAAGTGGATTGCGGCGGTTAACCGGTTCGGGTTAATAATCCGACCGGCCAACCGCCGCCGTCGCGCCTCCGGGACTCATTTCAAAAATCCCCGTAACCTTCCGTGCCGTCGTTCTTTGATCTGGACGTCAGTGACTGCAGACCGGGTCTGAGCGTTCTCAGCGCCGTACGCACGGAATCCAAAGAGCATTTCAGAGAGGGATCTCGCCATGATCCAGAAGTCCTTGGCCGCCGCCGGCCTGGCCGTCGCCGCGCTGGCCGGTGCCGCCGCGCCCGCCTCCGCCATCGGTGACGCGGACGGCGCCGCTGCCTCGATCGAGGGCAACGGCGGCACCAACTTCACGGGCACGGTCGGGAACAACAGCCCGAACTTCCACTTCCTGGACAACCCGAACATCTGCCTGCCGGAGATCCACAACATCGCCGTCGGCGTGCTCGGCGTGGCCGTCCCGGTCGAGGTCCCGATCGCCAACAACGGTGGTCGGCAGTACTGCACCGTCGGCCAGGGCACCCAGAGCCAGGGCGACGGCGGCGTGTCCCACCTGATCGGCTGATCGGTCGCCGCCCGGTTCTCCCTGCACCACCCTCCGAAACACCCCCGAATCGCCCGTCGATTCACCCCGAGAGGAAAACGAGAAATGATCAAGAAGACCCTCACCGCGGCCGGCCTGGCCGCCGCCGCCCTCGCGATGTCCGCGGGCTCGGCCTCCGCCATCGTCGACTCGGACGGCGCCGCCACCTCCGTCCAGGGCAACGGCGGCACCAACCACACCGGCACCATGGGCAACGGCAGCCCGAACAGCCACGTTCTGGACAACCCGAACATCTGCCTGCCGGAGATCCACAACATCGCCGTCGCCGTCATCGGCGTCGCGGTTCCGGTCGAGGTCCCGGTCCTGAACAACCAGCCGAAGCAGATCTGCAACGTGGGCCAGAACACCCAGTCCACCGGCGACGCGGGTGTCTCGCACCTGATCGGCTGATCCAGGGGCACGGCACGGACGGAGGGCCCGGGGAGGAACAGCTCCCCGGGCCCTCCGGGCTTTGCGGACGGAGTGTCCGTCCGGCCGCGTCGGCGCGGCCGGACGGGTGAGGGCGGGCCGGCGCGGCGCGTGGGGCGCCGATCCGGGCCGCCGGATGTGATCACGTGTCAGAGCGCCCGCGGGGCGCTCCCAGAGAGAGGGCAGTTCCATGAAGAGCAAGCTGGCCAAGGCCGCCCTGACCGCCGCCGCCGCACTGGCGCTCGCGGGGGCCGCCACCCCGGCCTTCGCCCACGTGGGCGTCGCCGGCGGCGGCGAGTTCGTCGCCTCCGCCGACCACCCGTTCGCGGCCTTCGAGGCCTTCGGCCTGGCCCACGCCGGGGACACCGCCGCCGGCGGCTTCGGTGCCGGCGCGGCCACCTCCACCGACCTGGTGGGCGGCGGCGTGGGCTTCGGCCACGCCGGCGGCGTGAACGTCTAGCCGGAAACCGGAAGGCCGGGCCGCTCCCCCCGGGCGCGCCCCGGCCTTCCGCCGTACGGCGCCCGCTACGCGAGCATCCCAGCGGCTTCGAGGGCCCAGTAGGTGAGGATCTGCTCCGCGCCCGCGCGGCGGATCGAGGTGAGCGTCTCCATGATCATCCGCTCCCGGTCGATCCAGCCGTTCGCGGCGGCCGCCTCGACCATCGCGTACTCGCCGGACACCTGGTACGCGGAGACCGGCACCGGCGAGGCGTCGGCGATCTGCCGCAGGACGTCCAGGTAGGCCATGGCCGGCTTGACCATCACCATGTCCGCGCCCTCGGCGAGGTCCTGCTCCAGCTCCCGCAGCGACTCGCGGGCGTTGGCCGGGTCCTGCTGGTAGGCCTTGCGGTCGCCCTTGAGCG
The DNA here is from genome assembly GCF_044391605.1 of Kitasatospora sp. NPDC018619. Taxonomy (NCBI): domain Bacteria; kingdom Bacillati; phylum Actinomycetota; class Actinomycetes; order Kitasatosporales; family Streptomycetaceae; genus Kitasatospora; species Kitasatospora sp. NPDC018619. The sequence goes on along the minus strand of NZ_JBISAI010000003.1, from coordinate 130,678 downwards.
AGGAGCCGACGGCCTCGCGGAACGGGCCGAAGAAGGCCGAGGCGTACTTGGCGGTGTAGGCGAGGATGCCCACGTCCTGGTGCCCGGCCTCGTCCAGCGCCCGCCGGATCACGCCGATCTGGCCGTCCATCATGCCGGACGGGCCGACCAGGTGGACGCCGGCGTCGGCCTGCACCCGGGCCATCTCGGCGTAGCGCTCCAGGGTGGCGTCGTTGTCGACGCTGCCGTCGGCCGCCAGCACGCCGCAGTGGCCGTGGTCGGTGTACTCGTCCAGGCAGAGGTCCGACATGACCACCAGGGAGTCGCCGACCTCGGAGACCACGTCCCGGATCGCCTGCTGGAGGATGCCGTCCGGGTTGGTGCCCTCGCTGCCGACGGCGTCCTGCACCTGCGGGACGCCGAACAGCATCAGGCCGCCCAGGCCGGCCTCGGCCGCCTCCACCGCCGTCTTGCGCAGGGTGTCCCGGGTGTGCTGGACCACGCCCGGCATCGAGGTCACCGGGACGGGCTCGCTGACGCCCTCGCGGACGAACAGCGGCAGGATCAGCTCCGCCGGGTGCAGCCGGGTCTGGGCCACCAGCCGGCGCATCGCCGGGCTCTGGCGCAGCCGGCGCGGGCGTACGTACGGGAATTCAGCGGACACGGCTTCTCTCTCCGAACGGTTGTGCAGTACCGGGGGCGACGGTCGGCCGCCCCCGGCCACGAGGGGGGTCAGCGGGCCTTGCGGCGCGATCCGGGACGGCGCTCGCTGGGCCGGTAGACCGGCTCACCGGCGGCCGTCGCGGTGTCGCGGCGCTTGGCCCCGAAGTCTGCCAGGGCCTGGGCCAGTGCGGCCGCCGACGGCGCCGGGGCCATCACGTCGACCCGCAGGCCGTGCTCCTCGGCGGTCTTGGCGGTGGCCGGGCCGATGCAGGCGATGACGGTCACGTTGTGCGGCTTGCCGGCGATGCCGACCAGGTTCCGGACGGTCGAGGACGAGGTGAACAGCACCGCGTCGAAGCCGCCGCCCTTGATCGCCTCGCGGGTCTCGGCCGGCGGCGGCGAGGCGCGCACCGTCCGGTACGCCGTCACGTCGTCGACCTCCCAGCCGAGCTCGACCAGGCCGGCCACCAGGGTCTCGGTGGCGATGTCGGCGCGCGGCAGCAGCACCCGGTCGATCGGGTCGAAGACCGGGTCGTACGGCGGCCAGTCCTCCAGCAGGCCGGCCGCGGACTGCTCGCCCGAGGGCACCAGGTCCGGCTTGACGCCGAAGTCCACCAGGGCCTGCGCGGTGGTCTCGCCGACCGCCGCGACCTTGATCCCGGCGAACGCGCGGGCGTCCAGGCCGTACTCCTCGAACTTCTCCCGGACGGCGCGCACCGCGTTCACCGAGGTGAAGGCGATCCACTCGTAGCGCCCGGTGACCAGGCCCTTGATGGCCCGCTCCATCTGCTGCGGGGTGCGCGGCGGCTCGACCGCGATGGTCGGCACCTCCTGCGGCACCGCGCCGTACGAGCGCAGCTGCTCGGACAGGCCGGTGGCCTGCTCCTTGGTGCGCGGCACGAGGACGTTCCAGCCGAACAGCGGCTTGGTCTCGAACCACGAGTGCGAGGCCCGGTGGGCGACCTGCTCGCCCACCACGGCTATCACCGAGGTGGCCGGGTCGACCGGGGCGGAGACCGGCGAGGGCAGCACCCGGGCGGCCTTCAGGTCGGCCGCGATGCCGGACAGCGTGGAGGTGAAGGTCCGCTGGCGGGTGGTGGTGCCGGAGAGCGTGGCGCTCAGCGCCGACTCCGGCTTGCGGCCGCCGGCGACCAGCGCGGCGGCGGTGGCGGGCAGCTGGCCCAGGGTGGTGCGGACCACCAGGGTGGTCTCCGGCACGCCCAGGTCCACCGGGCCGCCGGCCAGCAGCGCGGCGCCGTCCACGAGGCGCACGTCGGTGCAGGAGCCCGCCCGCAGCGGGACGCCCGCGTACGCCGGGACGCCGACCGACTGGGCGACGCCCGGGATCACCTCGAACGGGATCCCGTCACCCGCGCAGCGGAGCATCTCCTCGGCGGCGCAGCCGTCCAGGCCGGGGTCGCCGTCGACGGTGCGCACCACGTGCTTGCCGGCGCGGACGGCCTCGGCGACCAGCTTGGCCAGGTCGAAGTCGGCGCCCTCGGCGGCCGGGGCGTGCACCTGCACGCCGGCCGGGCAGTGGCTGCGCACGGCGGCGGCGGTCAGCGGGTCGGCGACCAGCACGTCGGCGGTGGACAGCACCTCGACGGCGCGCAGGGTCAGCAGGCCCGGGTCCCCGGGGCCCGCGCCCAGGAAGGTGCACCGTCCGGTGGCGGGCTGTCCGACCGGGAACAGGGCGTCGGTGGCGGTGGTGGGGCTCATCGGGCTCGCTCCCCCATCAGGGCGGCCGCGCCCGCGGCGAGCAGCCGGTCGGCCAGCGCGCGGCCGAGGGCCACCGCCTGCCGTTCGGCGGTCTCGTCGAGGACGATCGGACCGTTGGCGGACATCTTCAGCAGGGCGGTTCCGTCGGGGTCGCCGACCACGCCGTCCAGCCGCAGTTCGTTCTCCCGGCCCCAGGTGGCCAGCGCGGCCACCGGCGCCGAGCAGCCGGCCTCCAGGGCGGCCAGCAGCGCGCGCTCGGCGGCCACGGCCACCCGGGTGGGGGCGTGGTCCAGGGCGGCGAGCGCGGCGGTCAGGCCGGTGTCGGCGCTGGTGCACTCGATCGCGAGTGCGCCCTGGCCGGGAGCCGGGACCATCACCTCGGTGCCGAGGTGCTGGGAGATCTCGGCGCTGCGGCCGAGCCGGTTCAGGCCGGCCGTGGCCAGCACCACCGCGTCCAGCTCGCCGCCGGTCACGAAGCCGATCCGGGTGTCCACGTTGCCGCGGATCGCGACGGTCTCCAGCTGGGCGCCACGGGCGGCGGCCCAGGCGTTCAGCTGCGCCATCCGGCGGGGCGAGCCGGTGCCGATCCGGGCCGGGCGGCCGGCCCCGGCCAGCTTCTCCACCAGCTCCTCCAGGGCCAGGCCCTCGGCGGCGACCAGGGCGTCCCGGACGTCCTCGCGCTCGGGGACGGCGGCCAGCGCCAGGCCCTCGGGGGCGGCGGTGGGCAGGTCCTTCAGCGAGTGCACGGCGAAGTCGATCCGGCCCTCCAGCAGCGCGTCGCGCAGCGCGGAGACGAACACGCCGGTGCCGCCGATCTGCGCCAGCGACTCCCGGGAGGTGTCGCCGTAGGTGGTGATCTCGACCAGCTCGACGGGGCGCCCGGTGACCCTGGTCACCTCGCGGGCCACCATGCCCGACTGCGCCATGGCGAGGGCGCTGCGCCGGGTGCCGAGCCGCAGGGCCGCGGTGGCCGAGGGCTGCTCCGTGATCGGTTGACCATTCATGAGGTGATCGTCCCGGTGGTACTCGTGGGATGGCTGACGGTTCATCTGGCGCTCCCGGCCGGAGGCTGGGGCGCGCCGCCGACGGGCGTGCCCGACACGGCGTGCACGGCCGCCGGGTCGAGGTCGAACAGTTCCCGCAGCGCCTCCGCGTAGGAGGCGCCGCCGGGCTCGGCGGCCAGCTGCTTCACCCGGACGGTCGGGGCGTGCAGCAGCTTGTCGACGACGCGGCGGACGGTCTGGGTGATCTCCGCGCGCGAGCGCTCGTCCAGGTCGGGCAGCCGGGTGTCGAGCCGGCCGAGCTCGGCGGCGACCACGTCGGAGGCCATCGAGCGCAGGGCGACCACGGTCGGCGCGATCCGGGCGGCCCGCTGGGCGGCGCCGAAGGCGGTCACCTCGTCGGAGACGATCCGGGTGACCTGGTCGACGTCGCCGGCGCCCGGGCCCGCGGCGTCCGTGCGGGAGAGGCTCTCCAGGTCGACCAGCAGGGCGCCGGGCAGCTCGTGCACGGCCTGGTCGACGTCGCGCGGCATCGCCAGGTCGAGCAGGGCGAGCGGCTGGGGACAGGTGCGGGTCGCGACGGCGGCCGCCACGTCCGCGGCCGTGATCACCACGCCGGCCGCGCCGGTGCAGGAGATCACCAGGTCCACGTCGGCGAGCGCCTCCGGCACCTTGGCGAGGTCCAGGACCCGGGCCACGTCCGGCCCGAGGATCTCGACCAGCCGCTCGGCGCGGGCCGGGGTCCGGTTGGCGACCAGCAGGTCGGTCACGCCGGAGCGGACCAGGGTGGCGGCGGCCAGCGAGCTCATCGAGCCGGCGCCGACCACCAGCGCGCGCTTGCCGGCGATCTCGCCCGCGCCCGCGGCGACCTGCTCCAGGCCGAAGGTGACCAGCGACTGGCCGGCCTTGTCGATGCCGGTCTCGCTGTGCGCCCGCTTGCCGACCCGCAGCGCCTGCTGGAACAGCTCGTTCAGGCCGCGCCCGGCGGTGTGCTCCTCCTGGGCCTTGGCCAGCGCGTCGCGCAGCTGGCCGAGGATCTGGCCCTCGCCGACGACCATCGAGTCCAGGCCGCAGGCCACCGAGAAGAGGTGGTGGACGGCGCGGTCCTCGTAGTGGACGTACAGGTGGGAGGTCAGCTCCTCCAGGTCCACCCCGCTGTGGTGGGCCAGCAGCAGCGACAGCTCGGCGACGCCGGCGTGGAACTTGTCCACGTCCGCGTACAGCTCGATCCGGTTGCAGGTGTTCAGCAGCGCGGCCTCGGCGACCGTCGCGGTGGCGGCCGCGTCGTGCAGCAGCCGGGTCGGCACCTCACCGGTCAGCGCGGCGCGTTCCAGCACCCCGACCGGGGCCGTGCGATGGCTCAGCCCTACGACGAGAAGGCTCATGCCCGCCCCCCACAGCTCTCGGTGTTCATGCGGGCATCACCGCGGAGAGATCCCCGTCGCCGCCCTTGGCGGACTTTCCCTTGGCCGGCTCGGCCTGGTCCTTGCCCGCCGGCTCGGCGGAGCCCCGGCCCTTGCCGCTGCCGCCGGCCGCGCGGCGCAGCTTGGCGGCGGCCGCGCGGACCGGACCGGGGGCGCGGTCCAGCACCGACTCGGCGCGGTCGTCCGGCTCCTCGCCGGCCTTGCGCTGCTCGTGGAAGGCCAGGATCTGGAGCTCGATGGAGAGGTCCACCTTGCGCACGTCCACGCCGTCCGGGACGGCCAGCACGGTCGGGGCGAAGTTCAGGATGCTGGTGACGCCGGCCTCCACCAGGCGGTCGCACACCTGCTGGGCGGCGCCGGGCGGGGTGGTGATCACGCCGATGGAGACGTGCTGGCTCTCGACGATCGACTCCAGCTCGTCCATGTGCCGCACCGGCAGCCCGGCCGCGGTGGAACCGACCACGTTGGGGTCGGCGTCCAACAGGGCGGCGACCCGGAAGCCGCGGGAGGCGAACCCGCCGTAGTTGGCGAGCGCGTGGCCGAGGTTCCCGATGCCGACGATGACGACCGGCCAGTCCTGGGTCAGGCCGAGCTCGCGGGAGATCTGGTAGACGAGGTACTCGACGTCGTAGCCGACACCGCGGGTGCCGTAGGAGCCGAGGTAGGAGAAGTCCTTGCGCAGCTTGGCCGAGTTCACGCCCGCCGCGGCGGCCAGCTCCTCGGAGGAGACGGTCGGCACCGAGCGCTCGGAGAGCGCGGTGAGGGCACGCAGGTAGAGGGGCAGGCGGGCGACGGTCGCCTCCGGGATGCCCCGGGCACGCGAGGGTCGGCGCGCGGCGCCCTGGTCGGGCGTCTGCGAACTGCTCTGTGGTGATCGGCCGATTGCCACGGTGCTCCTGTGGGTGAAGCTGGGCTTTGGCAGCCAGGCTATGCGTTTGTGAACGTGTGCACAAAGATGGTGTCCGTTTTGTCCCCGCACAGTGATGCGCATCACGCCATCGAACGCATAGCACCGGCCTGCGTCAGCACGACCTCCGGGGCCTGGGAACCGGGCAGCCAGGGGCCGTACGGGGCCTCCCGGCGCAGCAGCGGGACGGCGGCGCCGGACGGCCGGGAGCGGGCCCGGCCGAGCCGGGGCCAGGGCACCCCGGCGGCCTCGCGCAGCGGGCCGGTCCAGTCGTCCGGCGGGCAGGACGGGGCGTCCAGGCAGTGCCGCAGCAGCTCGGCGGTCACCCGGGCGTCCCCCAGCGCGGTGTGCGCCGGGTACCAGCCGAGGTCCGCCGCCTCCACGCAGGCCGCCAGGCCGTGGCCGCGGGCCTGCGGCAGGTGGGCGCGGGCCAGCCGCATGGTGCACAGCAGCGGGACGGGCGGCAGCGGGACCCCGATCCGGGCGAACTCGCGGTCGAGGAAGAGGTGGTCACAGCTGACGTGGTGACCGACCAGCACCCGGCCGGCCAGCAGCTCCAGCAGCAGCGGGGCGATCTCGCGGAAGCGCGGGGCGCCCTCGACGTCGCTCTGGCGTATCCGGTGCACGTGGGTCGGGCCGACCGGGCCCAGCGGGTCCAGGAGGGTGGCGAACTCCCCCTCGGGGCGGAGCCGCTCGTCGAGCAGCACCACCGCGACCTCGACCACCCGGTGCCGCCACGGGCTGCGGCCGGTCGCCTCCACGTCCACCACCGCGAAGCCGCGGGCCCCGGAAGGGACTCCGGGCGGCCCGGGGACAGGACCGGGAAGCATGGCGCACTCCTCGTGTGCTCAGCCCCCCACGGGCGCAAACGCGTTCGATCGTAAGCCGACCGACCCGCCCCTCCCCAAGCCGGAACGGAGTGTCTTCGACAACGATTCGGCGAACCGCCCCCGCCGATCGGCGGGGGCGGTGCACGGGCGAACGGCCGGTCAGGCCCCGCTCAGCCGCCGAGGGCGGCGCGCAGCCGGCGCTCGTCGACCCGCCAGAAGTCGTGCTGGCGGCCGTCGACCAGGGTGACCGGAATCTGCTCCCAGTAGCGCCGGTACAGCTCCTCGTCCGCGGTGATGTCCTTCTCCTCGAAGGACGCCCCCAGGTCCGCCGTGACCCGGAGGATCACCTCGCGCGCCTCGTCGCACAGGTGGCAGCCGGGCTTGCCGACCAGGGTCACGGTCCGGCCCGCGGGCTCGGGGCTCTTGCGTCGCAGCAGTGGGCTCACCTCCCCATTCTCCGCCACCGCCCGCGCCCCCGGGGCCGCCCCCTCCAGGGGGGCCGTTCGGCCCGCGGGTACGGCTCCACCACGGCCGCCGCCCGCCCGGCTGGCTATCCTCGGTGACATGGCCGTGCTCAGAAGGCTCACCCAGGCAAGGCGTTCCGGCAGCGGGCGGAGCGCCCTGGCCGGCGAAGCCGCGGCCGAGGCGGCCGAGGCCGCGCTGCGGGCCGAGGCCGCCCCCGGCGCCGGGCCGCAGGACGCTCCGGACGGCGGGCCGCAGGACACCGCCGCCCCGGAGGCCGGCCGGGCCGCCGGCCGCGCCCCGAAGGCCCCGGCCGGGAACCACACCCCGGACCCGGACGACCCCCGCGCCGCCGCCTTCTTCGACTGCGACAACACCATCCTGCGCGGCGCCGCGATCTTCTACCTCGGCGTCGGCCTCTACCGCCGCGGCTTCCTCACCCGCCGCGACATCGCCCGCTTCGCCTGGCAGCAGGCCTGGTTCCGGCTGCACGGCGCCGAGGACCCGGACCACATCTCGGACGCCAAGCAGTCCGCCCTCGGCATCGTGGCCGACAAGCCCACCGCCGACCTGGAGGCGATCTGCGAGGAGATCTTCGAGGAGGTCGTGGCGGACAAGATCTGGCCGGGCACCCGCGCCCTGGTCCAGATGCACCTGGACGCCGGCCAGCGGGTCTGGCTGGTCACCGCCGCCCCGCTGGAGGTGGCCCGGATCATCGCCCGGCGGCTCGGCATGACCGGCGCGCTGGGCACCGTCGCCGAGGCCCGGGACGGGCGCTACACCGGCCGGCTGGTCGGCGACCTGCTGCACGGCCCGGCCAAGGCCGCCGCCGTCCGGGCCCTGGCCCGGCGCGAGCGCCTGGACCTCGACCGCTGCGCCGCCTACAGCGACTCGGCCAACGACATCCCGATGCTCTCGCTGGTCGGCCACCCGTACGTGGTGAACCCGGACGGCGCGCTGCGGCGCCACGCCCGGGCCCAGGGCTGGCGGGTGCGGGACTTCCGGACCGGGCGCAAGGCGGCCCGGGTGGGGCTGCCGGCGGCGGCCGCGCTCGGCGTGCTGGCCGGCGCCGCGGCGGCCGGGGTGGCGCTGAACCGGCGCCGCCACCGCGGCTGAACACCCGGCGGGCCGCCGCCCCCGGGCCTCGCTCCGACGGGTGACGGGGCGTCAACCATGCCTCTGACCTGGCCCCTCGTACGGGCGAACTCCCTGGCGCGGTGCGGCAGTCCGGGCCGTCTGCACGAACCTGTCGGCCACTGACCGGTTCTGATCGTTCGCCAGGCCGGGAAAGTCAGGGGTTGCCGAGCCCCAAGGCTGGGAAACCGCCCTCCAGGCCGCCAAATTGGTCACCCTGGGCGCCCGTTCGATCACGTTGAGCCGGATGAACGATGACAGCTCCGATCAGTGTCAGCCGAATATGCACAACAAATGGATCCCAAACGGCCACTTCGACCACACGGTGTAGCTGTCATTGCACAAAGCGTTATTCTCTCCTGGATGCACGTCACCACGCGTCCCGCTCGAACGGACGCGTCGGGGAGTGCTCTCCGCGCAGGCGGAGGTGATCCGTCCACAGTTCTGCCTCTGGGAGTCCCGTGTACCCACCCGTCCGGAACGACGCGCCTGCACCCTCCCGCCCGTCGTCCGTGCCCCTGCGCCCCCGCACCGGCCTCCGCGACCGGCCGACGGCCGAGCGGCAGATCTCCACCGGCCTCGCCCTGCTGCGCACCCTGCTCCGCAGCCAGCTCGCCGCCGCGCCCCGACTCGCCCTCGCCGGAGGATCGTTCGTCCAGCCCCAGGCCTCCGGACCGGCCCTGCGCACCACCGCCGCCGGCTCGGCCGGGACCGGCTCGCGCGGCCGCACCGGCAGCGCCGGCCGGGGCCGCACCCGGACCGCGCCCAGCCCCGGCTACGAGACCGAGCACAACCCGGTCATGGAGCTGGTCGAACGGGCCCAGGCCGGCGAGAGCGAGGCCTTCGGCCGGCTCTACGACCACTACGCGGACACCGTCTACCGGTACATCTACTACCGGGTCGGCAGCCGGGCCACCGCCGAGGACCTCACCAGCGAGACCTTCCTGCGCGCCCTGCGCCGGATCGGCACCTTCACCTGGCAGGGCCGGGACTTCGGGGCCTGGCTGGTCACCATCGCGCGCAACCTGGTCGCCGACCACTTCAAGTCCAGCCGCTTCCGGCTGGAGGTCACCACCGGCGAGATGCTCGACTCCAACGAGTGCGAGCGCAGCCCCGAGGAGTCGGTGCTGGAGTCGCTCTCCAACGCCGCCCTGCTGGAGGCGGTGCGCCGGCTCAACCCGCAGCAGCAGGAGTGCGTCACCCTGCGCTTCCTGCAAGGGCTCTCGGTGGCCGAGACGGCCCGGATCATGGGCAAGAACGAGGGCGCCATCAAGACCCTCCAGTACCGGGCCGTACGGACCCTGGCCCGGCTGCTCCCGCCCGACGCGCGATGAGCCGGGCCGAGGACGCCCCGGGTGCCATACGCCCCGGTCGGCCGTCACCGTTCGCGCCCGGCCGACACGTCAGGGTGAACGGTCGGTCCGATGATCTGCCGTGCGTAACCGACCGCCCGCACCGCTCGTTGGCCAGCGTGCAAGCCCCCACCAGGCATACGGTCAAGTCGAATTGCGGCCTATCACCCGATGGAGTGGCTATGGCCAGCCGGGGCAACCGTCCGGCAGGCCGGGGTGTCGACAACGACGAAGGGAGGTGTGGCCCGTGACGGCAAACGTGCTGGAGCACCGGCGGGCGAAGGCCTTCGCCGAGGCGCTGGAGGCCCACCAGGCGGAGCAACGCGCTACGGCCGACGCCGCACCGGACGGCGCCGCTGCCACCGGTGCCGGTACGGTCGCGATGGCCGGTCTGGTCGGGCTGACCGACGCACTCGGGGCGCTGCCCGGGCCGGTGCTGGACCGGGAGGTCCGTACGGTCCAACGCGCCCAGCTGATGGCCGCGTTCGAGCAGGCCTTCGCCGGCGGGGCGGGCACCGCGGTGCCCCGCCAGCGCCGCCACCGGGCGATCCGGACGGCGCCGCGCGGCCGGTGGAGCCGCCGGTTCGCGATCGGCGGGCTGGTCGCCGGGCTGGCCGTCGGCAGCCTGGCCGGCGCCGCCGCGGCCAGCTCCAACGCCGTCCCCGGGGACACGCTGTACGGCCTGAAGCGCGGGTTGGAAGGGCTCCGGCTCGACTTCGCGGGCTCCGACTCCGAACGCGGCGAGCTGCTCCTCGACAACGCCGCCACCCGGCTCGGCGAGGCCAAGACGCTGGTCGGCCGCTCCGGCCCGGCCGGTGCGCTCAGCCCCGCCACGGTCGACCAGGTCCGTCGCGCCCTGGACGACATGCACGCCGACGCCCTCCGGGGCCGCGAGCTGCTGCGCTCGGTCTACCGCAGCAACGGCTCGCTCGACCCGATGCGGGCGCTGGCCGGCTTCGCCCACGACGAGGACGGCCGGTGGAGCGAGCTCCAGGGCAGGCTGCCCGCCCAGCTCACCCGGCAGGCCGACCTGGTGAACCGGCTCTTCGACGACATAAGCGAGGACGTCGCGCCCCTGCGTCTGGTCCTGCCCGCCGCCCCGGGCGGCGGCACGGCCGGCGACGGAGCGGGCGGCGGTCCGTCCCACGCGAACGGCGGCTCCCCGGCCGGATCCCCGGCGGCCGGAGCCGGCGGCCCGGCCGGCACCGACCAGGCCCCGGGCGCCGGCGGCAACCGCCCCGGTGCCCCCGAGCACGCCCCGGCCCCCGGCTCCGGCGCCTCCGGCAGCGGCGGCAAGGGCGTCCTGCCGGACGCCCTGCCCAGCGGCGCCCCGGACGCCGTCAACGGCCTGGTCGGCGGGCTCACCAGCGGGCTCACCGGCGCCAAGCCCTCGCCGAGCGCCGACGCGGCCCCGCCGCAGGCGCCGCAGCAGGCCACCCCGAGCGCCCCGAACGCGGCCCAGCCGCAGGGTGTCGAGGTGCCCCCGCTGCTTCCGGACCTGCTGCCCGGGCTGCGCATCCTGGGCGGCTGACGGCAGGACGGCGGGGCCCGGCGGAGTGCGATATCCGCCGGGCCCCGCCGTCCCCCTGGTCACTCGGGCGCGCCGGAGCGCCCGGGGCGCCGGTCGGCGGAGCAGCCGGAGGAGGACGGTCAGAAGAACACCGAACGCCGCCGCACCAGCAGCTGGTACAGGGTGTGCTGGATGGTCTCGCGCACCTCGTCGGCCAGGTCGAAGACCAGCATCGGGTCGTCGGCGGCCTCCGCCGGGTAGGCGTCGGTGGCGATCGGCTCGCCGAAGCGGATCGTCCACCTGGTCGGCAGCGGCAGCACCCCGAGCGGCCCCAGCCAGGGGAAGGTCGGGGTGATCGGCACGTACGGCAGGCCCAGCAGCCGGGCCAGCGTCTTCACGTTGCCGATCATCGGGTAGGTCTCCTCGGCCCCGACGATCGAGCAGGGCACGATCGGCACCCTCGCCCGCAGCGCCGAGGAGACGAAGCCGCCGCGGCCGAACCGCTGGAGCTTGTAGCGCTCGGAGAACGGCTTGCCGATGCCCTTGAAGCCCTCCGGCCAGACCCCGACCACCTCGCCGCGCTCCAGCAGGGCCTGGGCGTCCTCGTTGCAGGCCAGGGTGTGGCCGGCCTTGCGGGCCAGCTCGTTGACGCCGGGCAGCACGAAGACCAGGTCGGCGGCGAGCATCCGCAGGTGCCGCCGGGCGGGGTGGTGGTCGTGGATGACGACCTGGGTCATCAGGGCGTCCAGCGGGATCGTCCCGGAGTGGTTGGCGACGATCAGCGCGCCGCCCTCGGCCGGGATGTGCTCCACGCCCTGGACGTCGATCCGGAAGTACTTCTCGGCCAGCGGGCGCAGCAGCGCGAGCAGCACCTCCTCGGTGAGCTCGCGGTCGAAGCCGAACTCGTCCACCTCGTAGTCGCCGGTCACCCGGCGGCGCAGGAAGGCCAGCCGCTCGGCGGCACGGCCCTCCCAGCCCTTGCCGAACAGCCTGGTCGCCGCGGGGCCGAGCGGCCCGGCCAGCGCCCCGCCGACGGCCTCGGCGAGCCGGTCGGCCAGATCCGGCCCCTGTGGCGAGCTCCAGCTGGGGGCGGACTCGATCGGGATGACCTTGGCCTCGCCCGGCGCGTTCTCGGCTGCGGCACTCATCGCGGGTTCAGCTCCTCGGTCGGCGGGGGCGGTTCGGTACGGCGGGGGGCGCGGGGCGTTCCGGGCCGAGCAGGGCGGCCAGCCGGTCGGCGACGGCGGCCAGCCTCTGCGGCGGCAGCAGGCCCGGCCCCACGGCGGCGGCGAAGTCGGCGAAGGCCTCCGGGGTGGTGAACGCCGGGCGGTAGCCGAAGGTGTCGCGCAGCCGCGCGGTGTCCACCACCCGGCCGTGGGTGAGCAGCCGCAGCTGCTCGGGCGCGACGTCCAGCAGCCGGGTCTGCCGGGCCAGGACGGCCGTCCAGCTGACGGCCGGCAGCAGCAGCGGCAGGGTCGGCCGGCCGAGCCGGCGGGCGCACTGGGAGAGCAGCATGACCCCCTCCCCCGCCACGTTGAAGGTCCCGGTGTTGACGGTGCCCGGCACGGGCTCGTCGGCGGCCCGGCAGAGCACCGCGACGGCGTCGTCCTCGTGCACGAACTGGAGCCGCGGGTCGTAGCCCAGGACGGTCGGCAGCACGGGCAGCGCGAAGTACTCGCTGAGCGGGGTGTCCGCGGCCGGGCCGACGATGTTGGCGAAGCGCAGCACCGTCACGGCGACGTCCGGGCGGCGCCGGGCGAAGCCGCGCACGTACCCCTCGACCTCCGCCGCGTCCTTGGCGAAGCCCCCGCCGGGCGGGTCCTTGGGCTGCATCCGCTCGCTGAACACCGCCGGGTCGCGGGGCGCGGAGCCGTAGACGCCGGTGGTGGACTTCACCACCAGCCGGCGCACGCCGGGGGCCTTCTGGCAGGCGCCGAGCAGCTGCATGGTGCCGATCACGTTGGACTCCTTCACCGCGGAGCGGTGGGTGGAGCCCAGGCCGGTGGCGCTGACGCTGAGGTGCACCACGGTGTCCACCCGGTGCTCGGCGAGCACCCGGGAGAGCGCCGGGCGGCGCAGGTCGAGCTGGTGGAAGCGGTAGGGGGCGGCCGGTCCGGCCGGCTCCTCGGACGGCAGCCGGGGCGGCTGCACGTCGACGCCGACCACCAGGTCCACGCCCGGCCGGCGGCGGACCTCGGCGACGAATCGGGCGCCGAGACGGCGCGCCACGCCGGTCACGAGCACGACCACGCCCACGGTGCTGCCCCCGCTTCCTCGGCCCGAGCGGCCTGCGTGCACCGTACCGCGCCGCCCCGCCGGGCCGTGAAACGACACCGCCCGCCCGGGCCGCGGGGGCCTGGGCGGGCGGTGGAACGCCTGGACCCCGCGAGGGCGGGGCCGATCGCTTTCTTCCTGCGCCGCTGTCCGCGAGTGCACGGACGGCGCCCGCGGAGGCGGAGCCGAGGCGCAGGAGAGGCGTTACTTCTTGTTGCGACGCTGGACTCGGGTCCGCTTCAGAAGCTTGCGGTGCTTCTTCTTGGCCATACGCTTGCGACGCTTCTTGATGACAGAGCCCACGGAACAACCCTCGCTCACTGAGACTCTCGCCCGTGAGAGACGGAGTCCATACGACTGACGTGAGGGCCTAGCCTACCGTCCATGCCGCGAAGGCCGTAATCGTGCTCCCCGGGACCGGGAAACCCGCGGGAAATCCCCGGCGAACGGGGGAGGGGCCACCGCTGCGGACCCCGCCCCCGCGCGCCGCCGCTACGCGCTCTCGAGCCGCACGTAGGACTCCTTGAGGTACTCGTGCACCGCCTGCTGGGGCACCCGGAAGGACCGTCCGACCCGGATGGCCGGCAGCTCTCCGCTGTGCACCAGCCGGTACACCGTCATCTTGGACACCCGCATGACCGCGGCGACCTCCGCCACGGTCAGGAAGACGACTTCCTGAAGGGGGCGCTCGACGGAACTCATGACCATCACCCGACCCTTACCCGTGTGCAAGGCACCGGCTTCCCCTCCGGTGACTCCACCGGCACACGTGTATCCCCAGAGTAGTTATGGGTGGTACCAGTGGGAAGAGGGGAAGTGCAGTCCTCGTACGGTGAGAGATAGGACGGTTGCAGTACGTGGCCGGTCGGCGGATGGCACCGCTCGGCGTACGCACGGCCCGGGCCGGGCGGGGCCGGGACGGCGGGTTCAGGCCAGCAGCCCGTGCTGGGGGAACACCGCCCGGCGGGTGGCGATGATGGCCTGATCGAGCCGGTCGGCCGGATCGTAACCCGAGTCGAAGTCGCGCCAGGCCGGGCGGGCGCCGTCGGTCATCCGCAGCGGGGCCGGGCGGCGGGTGCGGCGGTAGACCTCGGCGCGCCAGGACTCGGGGGTCTCGGTGGCCGGGTCGACGGGCCGGGCGGCGGCGGTGGCGACCAGGTGGGTCCAGGTCCGCGGGACGACGTCCACCACGGCGTAGCCGCCCCCGCCGGTGGCCACCCAGCGGCCGCCGGCGCAGCGGTGGGCGAGGTCGTGCAGCGCCTCGGCGATCAGCCGCTGGGCGTCCACGGTGACGGCGAGGTGGGCGAGCGGGTCCTCCAGGTGCGTGTCGGCGCCGTGCTGGGTGACCAGGACCTGCGGCCGGAACGCGTCGAGCAGTTCGGGCACCACGGCGTGGAAGGCCCGCAGCCAGCCCGCGTCGCCGGTGCCCGCGGGCAGCGGCAGGTTGGCCGCGGAGCCGGGGGCGTCCTCGCCGCCGGTCTCGACCGCCCAGCCGGTCTGCGGGAAGAGTGTGGCGGGGTGCTCGTGCAGCGAGACGGTGAGCACCCGGGGGTCGTTCCAGAAGGCCGCCTGGACGCCGTCGCCGTGGTGGACGTCCACGTCGACGTAGGCAACCCGCTCGGCGCCGAGTTCGAGCAGCCGGGCGATGGCCAGGGCCGGGTCGTTGTAGACGCAGAAGCCGGAGGCCCTGCCGGGCATCGCGTGGTGCAGCCCGCCGGTGAAGTTGACGGCGTGCGGGGCCTCGCCGCGCCAGACCGCCTCGGCGGCGGCCACCGACTGGCCGGCGATCAGCGCGGAGGCCGAGTGGATGGCCGGGAAGGACCAGTTGTCGTCGGTGCCGAGCCCGTGCACCGGGTCGGAGCGCTCGGGGTGGGCGGCGGCCGCGCGCACCGCCTCGACGTACTCCCGGGTGTGCACCAGCCGGAGGGTGGACTCGCCGGCGGCCGGCGCGGAGCGGACGGTCACCCTGGGGCCGCCGTCCAGGCCGAGCGCCTCGACCAGGCGCATGGTGAGGGCCAGCCGGGTCGGGTCCATCGGGTGGCCCGGGCCGAAGTCGTAGGCGGTGACGGCCTCGTCCCAGAAGAGGTGCAGGCCGCAGGGGGTATCACGCTCGGCTTCGGGCATGGCCTCCACCGTAGTGGGTGGCGGTGGCCGGGCCGCCGCCAGGGCGCGCCGGGGCGGTGCGGGAGGGGGCCCTCGGGCAGCGGGTGCGCGACGGGGGCGCGGCAGTTGTGGGGCTGCCGTGGAGGCCGGTGTCGAGGCGGTGCAGACAAAAGCCCTGTGGCTCCATATCCTCTCCGCCATGAAGCCATTCAGCGTGCAACGCCTTGGGGTAATTCTCGCTGCAATACTGGGTTTTGGCGTCTTCTTCGCCGCCCAGCCGGCCTCCGCCGCCGTCAGCGGCACCGCCTTCGCGGTCGACAAGTCGACGGCCAAGGCGGGAGACCAGCTGACCCTGACGCTGTCCCTCACCAACTCCGAGAACAGTGCCATCTACTTCGCCTACGAAGCCGTCCAGCCGACCTGGCCGGCCAACACGCAGGCCGGAGCGTTCACCGTCGTCAGCTGCACCGGTGACACCTCCGACTGCACGTTCAGCGGGAACAGCGCCAACTTCCACTTCAACGCGCCGATCGCGCCCGGCGCGACGAAGAGCGTCACGCTCACCGTCAAGATCACCGACGCTCCGACCTGGGGCACCGCCCCGTACACCCTCAACTGGGCGCCGTACGTCTACTACGAGTTCGGCCAGGTCGGCGGCACCACCACCGCCAAGGACCAGACCTGGACCTACGGGGTCCCCGAGCTCCAGACCGTGATCAGCTGACCCCCGTCCCGTCGACCGCCCCCGCCGTCACCCGACGGCGGGGGCCCGCGTCGGCACCGGGGCCGGGGCGAAGCGCTCGGCCAGCGGCAGGACGGCGAGCACCAGGAGCATCGGGGCGAGCAGCGCCCAGCGGTACGAGCTCGCGTCCGCGATCGCCCCGACCAGCGGCGAACCGACCAGGAATCCCACGTAGTTGAAGAGGTTGAGCCGGGCCACCGCGGCGTCCGAGTCGTCCGGCAGGAGCCGGCCGCCGGCCGCGAACACCTGCGGGATGATCGCGCAGATGCCGAAGCCCAGCAGGGTGAAGCCGGCGATGCCCGCCCAGGCGGCGGGCGCGGCCGCGGCCGCCGCGAAGCCGAGCGCGGCCAGCGCGGCACCGGTGCGGACCACCGGGACGGCACCGAAGCGCTGCACCGCGCGGTCGCCCAGGGCCCGGCCGAGCAGCATCGCCACCATGTAGCCGAGGTAGGAGAGCTTGGCGAGGTCCTCCCGGCTGCCCAGCCCGTCGGTGAGGTACTTGACGCTGTAGTTGGAGACCGAGGCGTCCGCGACGTACGCGAAGGCCATCGCCAGGCAGAGCGGCAGCAGCGGACGCCAGGGGACGGACCGGGCCGCGGCCTCGGCGGCCTCCCGGACGGCGTCCCCGAGCTCGGCCGGGCCGGCGAGGAAGGTGCCCGCCAGCAGCGCGAGCGGGGCGATCACCGCGGCGGCCGTGCCGAACAGCAGCGGCAGCCCGAGGCCGCCGTGCGAGCCGAGGCCCGCCAGGGCCGCGCCGAGGATGCCGCCGAGGCTGAACGCGGCATGGAACCCGATCATGATCGAGCGGCCGTAGCGGTGCTGGAGCCCCACCCCGAGCATGTTCATACTGGCGTCCAGCGCGCCCACCAGCAACCCGAACGCGCCGAGCGCCAGGGCGAGTTGCCACAGCCCGCCGCCCAGCCCGACGGCCGCCAGGCTCAGGCAGACGGCGGGCTGGACCACCCGCAGCACGGCCCGCGCACCGGTGCGCCTCACCAGTTTCTCGGAGGCGATCGAACCGACCCCGGCCAGCACCGGCACCGCGGCCAGGAAGACCGGCAGCAGTCCGTCGCCCAGCCCGTACCGGCGCTGGATCTCCGGGATGCAGGTGACCAGCAGGGCGAAGGTGGTGCCCTGGAGCAGGAAGCCGACGGCGAGCGCGGCCCGCCCGGCGCCCAGGCCGGGCGGGACCACGGGCCGGTTCACGGGCGGGGCGGCGCTCAAGCGGACCTCCAGACGACCTCGCTACCGACCGGTAGGCGATGTTGGCGAGAGCGTAGGGGGTGCGCCGGGTTTACGGGAGGGGTCGCGCAGCGGTCATTTGCCGCCCGAGGCCAGCTCCCGGGAGCGGTCCCGGGCCGCCTCCAGGGCGCCGAGCAGCGCCGCGCGTACGCCGTGGTTCTCCAGCTCGCGGATCGCCGCGATGGTGGTGCCGGCCGGGGAGGTGACCGCCTCGCGCAGCTTCACCGGGTGCTCGCCGGAGTCCCGCAGCATCACCGAGGCGCCGATCGCGGACTGCACGATCAGGTCGTGCGCCACCTGCCGGGGCAGCCCCAGCAGGATGCCGGCGTCGGTCATCGCCTCCACCAGGAAGTAGAAGTAGGCCGGCCCGGAGCCGGACAGCGCGGTGGCCGCGTCCTGCTGGGACTCGGGCAGCCGCAGCGCCTTGCCGACCGAGCTGAAGATCTCCTCGGCGCGTACCAGGTGCTCCTCGCCCGCGTGCGAGCCGGCCGAGATGACGCTCATCCCCTCGTCCACCAGGACCGGGGTGTTGGGCATCACCCGGACCACCGGGGTGCCCGCCGCCAGCCGCTCCTCGAACCAGGCGGTCGGCACGCCGGCCGCGGCCGAGATCACCAGCCGGTCCGCGCCGACGTGCGGGGCCAGCTCCTCCAGCAGGGTGCCCATGTCCTGCGGCTTGACCGCGAGGATCAGGGTGTCGGCGAGCTTGGCGGCCTCGGTGTTGGAGACGGCCACCACGCCGTAGCGGGCCGCGAGTTCGACCGCGCGCTCGGGCCGGCGGGCGGTCACCAGGACGTCGGCCGGGTCCTTGCCGGCCCGCAGCAGGCCGGAGAGCAGGGCCTCGCCGATCTTGCCGGTGCCCAGGAAGGCGATCTTCTGTCCGTGCGCTGCGCTGCTGCCCATGGTCCGCTCCTTGCCTCGGTACTGCGGCCATCCTCGCACCGCCCGGCGGCCCGCGCGGGGAGCGTCCGCTCCGTGGTCGCCGCCGGGCCGGGCGGCGCCGGACGGACGGCCGGGGCCACCGCCGGGCGGGGGGCGCAGGACGGACGGCCGGGCGGCCCCTAGGAGAAATCTCGGGGGTTTCCCCTATGGCCTCCGGCGCTCCGGCGGGCGCACCGTGGAGCCATGGCACACGACGAAATGTCCCGACGTGAGAACCGGCAACTCGCCGTCGCCTCGGCGACCGTGGGACCGTGGCGGACCGCCGCAGGGGTCGGTGCGGTGGTGGGTGCGACGGCTCTGGGAATCGAGGCGATCTCCGGTGACTGGTCGCTGGGCATGCTGGCCTCACCGGCCGGCTGGGGGCTGTTCTTCTTCTTCCTGGTCGGCACCGTCGGCGGCCAGCTGCGGCGGGACGCCACCGACCGGCGGCTGCGCCGCTGGGCGAACGAGCACCCCTGGCAGTCGGCGCTCCCGGCCGCCGGCGGGCTGCTGGCGCTGAACACGCTGGCCCAGCTGTTCCTCGGCGACGAGGGCCTGCTCGGCGCGTTCTTCCTCTCGCTGCTGCCGGCCGGCCTGCTGCTGGCGGTCGCCGGGGTGGTCGGCTCGGTCAAGCAGGCCCGCGGCAAGGGCTGAGCGGGCCCGGCGCCCGCAGCGGGACGGCGGGCCCGGGCGGCATGCCGAATAGCGGCCGCGGAACGCCCAACCCGCTTCCTCCGCTTACGCGTTCACCACTCCGTGTGCCCCCGGCCGACGGACCGTCACACCCCGTCGGCATACTGGCGCGATGCCTACAGCCGAAGACCCGGAGCCGCGCCCCGAGCCGCGCCCCGAAACGAGCGGGAAGGACCCGTTCGCGGACCTCGTCCTGGACGAGGAGTTCATCAGGGGCGCCACCGTCAAGGAGCCGAGCGGGCGCACCCGCATGCTTTCCGCCCGGTGGAAGCACACCCCGCCGGTCGACCCGGGCGGCCGGCGCTCGGTCAACGACGGCCCGGCGCCCGGGCGCCGGTTCGGCCGCAAGCCCGCGGCCCCGGCACTCGACGCGTGGGGCCACCCGCGGTCGCACCGCCGGCCGGGCCGGCTCGTGCCGGTCTGCGTCCTGCTGGTCGTGGTGGTGCTGCTCGCGGCGCTGAACGTCGACGGGCTGAAGCACTGGTACTCCGCCCGCTTCGGCTCCGCCCCCGACCACCCGGCGCCGGCCGCTCCGGTGGCGACCGTCGGCCCGGAGACCGCCCGCCCGACCACCCCGCCGCCGACGGCCCCCGGCGAACAGCCGACCGTCGCCCATCCCTCGAAGGGCTCCCCCACCGAGGGCCGGCCGAGCGGCGCCGCCGGGATCGAGCTGCCCGCCGCACGGGCCGTCGGGGTGTTCGACGAGCACCGGGTCGCGGCCCGGCTGAAGCTGGCCAAGGACGTCCTGGTCTCCGCGAACCTCGACCGTGAGGTGACCGCCGGAAGCCGGCCCGAGCGGCGCCAACCCTGATGGACCGCGACGCGCAGGCGACGGCGGCCCGGGCGCTCGCCACCCCGACCGACGAGCTCCGGCCGACCTCGTGGTTCTCCCGCTTCGACCGGCGCGACGCCGTCCCGGTCGGCGCGTGGTCAAGGTCCAGGGCCGGATGAGGCTCGCCGGCGGCGGCGAGCGCGGGGTGGTGGTCCACACCGACCACACCTTCGGCTATGCGCTGCGGCCCGGGCCCGAGGCCGGGAGGCCCGCCGCCGCGCCGCCGGGCGCGCCGACCGCTCGTGCGTCGTTCACGACGGCTTCGTCCACCCGGGCTTGGCGCAGTTCGCGCAGCCGGACCCCGAGGCGACCGGGGCCGACCGGGCCGACCGCAGCTGACCGCCGTCAGCGCTTGCGCTTGCCGCCGGGCCGGCCACTGCGGCCGGCCCGGCGCTTCTCGTACTGCTCGACGGCGCGCTCGTAGGCGGCCCGCCGGACCGACTCGCCGGGGGCCTCGACCAGGCTGCGCACGAAGTAGGCGGCCAGGCTGCCGGCCCCGCCGATCATCCAGACCGCGCCGAGCGACTTGTCCTCGGCCATCCAGCCGGTCAGCTGGTCCCTGCCCTCGGTCAGCGCCTTCCAGGTGCGCCGCACGGCCATCATCGAGCAGACCACGATGGCGGCGGTCAGCAGCCCGTTCACGAAGCCGCCGCTGTCGGAGAGCGCCACGCCCTCGACGCCGAAGCGCAGCACCAGCACGGCGGCGGCGGTCGCGAGGAGGGCGCCGACCGAGACGCCGACCCGGCGCAGCCAGTAGCCGCCGTCCCGGTTCAGCCAGCTGGTGCCGAAGAAGCGGATGGGCTCCGGCTCGGGGGCACCGGCGGGAGTGGGGGCGGGGGTGGGGGGCTGCTCGCTCACGCCGTCGATTATCACCCGGCCGCCGCACCCGGCGGAGGAGCCGTCCCGGCGGGTGGGACGGCTCCTCCTGGTGCGGTGCTCCTCCGCGGGCGGTGCTCCTCGGCGTCGCGGGACGCCTCGGAGCGGCCCGCCTCGCCGTACGGCGCTCCGGCGGGTACGGGCTCAGCCGAGCTTGGACACGTCCCGGACGGCGCCCTTGTCGGCGGAGGTGGCCATCGCCGCGTAGGCGCGCAGGGCCTGGCTGACCTGGCGGTCGCGGTTCTTCGGCCGGTAGCCGCCCGCGGCCTCCAGGGCGCGGCGGCGCTCGGCCAGGACCTCCTCCGGCACCTCCAGGGAGATCCGGCGGCCGGGGATGTCGATGGCGATGGTGTCGCCGTCCTCGACCAGGGCGATGGTGCCGCCGGAGGCCGCCTCCGGGGAGGCGTGGCCGATGGACAGACCGGAGGTGCCGCCGGAGAAGCGGCCGTCGGTGACCAGCGCACAGGCCTTGCCCAGGCCCCGGCCCTTGAGGAAGGAGGTCGGGTAGAGCATCTCCTGCATGCCCGGGCCGCCCTTGGGGCCCTCGTAGCGGATCACGACGACGTCGCCCTCCTTGACCCGCTTGGCGAGGATCGCCTCGACCGCGTCCTCCTGGGACTCGACCACGACGGCCGGGCCGCTGAAGGTCCAGATCGACTCGTCCACGCCGGCCGTCTTCACGATGCAGCCGTCCTCGGCGAGGTTGCCGTACAGCACCGCGAGGCCGCCCTCGACCGAGTAGGCGTGCTCGACGCTGCGGATGCAGCCCTTGGCGGCGTCGGTGTCCAGCGACTCCCAACGCTCGGACTGCGAGAAGGCCTCCGCGGAGCGCACGCAGCCGGGGGCGGCGTGCCACAGCTCGACGGCCTCGGCGGACGGCGAACCGCCGCGCACGTCCCAGGTCTTGAGCCACTCGGCGAGCGAGCCGGCGTGCACGGTGTGGACGTCCTCGTTGAGCAGCCCGCCCCGGTACAGCTCGCCGAGGATGGCCGGGATGCCGCCGGCCCGGTGCACGTCCTCCATGTAGTACGAGCCGTTCGGCGCGACCTTGGACAGGCAGGGCACCCGGCGGGAGACCGCGTCGATGTCCCGCATGTCGAAGTCCAGCTCGGCCTCCTGGGCGGCGGCGAGCAGGTGCAGGATGGTGTTGGTCGAGCCGCCCATGGCGATGTCCAGGGCCATGGCGTTCTCGAAGGCGGCGCGGGTGGCGATCGCGCGGGGCAGCACGGAGGCGTCGTCCTGGCCGTAGTGGCGGTTGGCGATCTCGACGACCGTCCGCCCGGCCTCCTCGTACAGGGCCTTGCGGGCGGTGTGGGTGGCCAGCACCGAGCCGTTGCCCGGCAGCGAGAGGCCGATCGCCTCGGTCAGGCAGTTCATCGAGTTGGCGGTGAACATGCCGGAGCACGAGCCGCAGGTCGGGCAGGCGTTCTCCTCGATGATCGCGATGTCCTCGTCGGAGACGTTCTCGTTGACCGCCTGGGAGATCGCGTCGACCAGGTCGAGCTTGCGCACCGTGCCGTCGACCAGGGTGGCCTTGCCCGCCTCCATCGGGCCGCCGGAGACGAAGACGGTCGGGATGTTCAGGCGCAGCGCGGCCATCAGCATGCCCGGCGTGATCTTGTCGCAGTTGGAGATGCAGATCAGGGCGTCGGCGCAGTGCGCGTTGACCATGTACTCGACCGAGTCGGCGATCAGGTCGCGCGAGGGGAGCGAGTAGAGCATGCCGCCGTGGCCCATCGCGATGCCGTCGTCCACGGCGATGGTGTTGAACTCGCGCGGGATGCCGCCCGCCCGCTTGACCGCCTCGGAGACGATCCGGCCGACCGGCTGGAGGTGGGTGTGCCCGGGGACGAACTCGGTGAAGGAGTTGGCCACCGCGATGATCGGCTTGCCGAAGTCCTCGCGGGCTACGCCGGCGGCCCGGAGAAGCGCCCGGGCGCCTGCCATGTTGCGACCGTGGGTGACCGTACGGGACCTCAGCTCGGGCACTGTGCTCCACTCCTTCGGGGCTCTCGCGGGCACCCCGCTGCTGGAGGGTCCGGGGGCCGCTGTGGGTACCGAGCCTACGCCCGCCGTCCGGTCGGCGGACGGCCCGTCCGCGATGCGGGCAGGCGGGCGGGCAGCGGGCAGGCGGGCGGGCCCGGTGCGGTGGGCCGGGCCCGGTGCCTCAGTCCGGCTTGACGGCCACGGTGAGGCTGAGGCTGAACGGCTCGACCACCACGCCGTCCGGGAACTCGGCGCGCATGGCCTCCCGCTCGGCGGCCAGCAGCGGTGCGCGCCCCTCGGGGCCGAGCGCGGCCAGGTAGGAGCGGGAGGTGAGGTCGGTGAGCACGTGCTCGACGGTGACCCGCCGCTCCCAGTGCAGCACCGCCCGTTCGACCGCGAGGCCGGCCGGGGCGAAGTGGCCGGTGTGCTCGTCGATCCCGCCGTAGCCGTGGTAGCGGTCGGGGAGGGCGGCGGCCATCCGCTCGTTCCTGGCCCGGACCCACGGCACCGTCTCGTCGTGCACGTTCCACCAGACGGCGAGGGCGCCCCCGGGCCGCAGCACCCGGACCGCCTCGGGCACGGCCTTCTCGGGGTACGTCCAGTGGAAGGCCTGGGCGTAGGCGACCAGGTCGGCGGAGCGATCGTGGAAGGGCAGGTCGTCACCGGTGCCCCGGACCAGCGGCAGGCCGGGCGAGGAGAGCAGGAACCGGGCGGCCATGCCGCCGCTGGGCTCGACGGCGACGACCTCAGCGCCCCGCGCGGCCAGCAGCCGGGTGGCGATGCCGGTACCGGCGCCGACGTCCAGCACGCGGGCGCCGTCCAGGCCGCGGCCCCAGAGCCGCTCCAGCGCGTCGAACAGCTCGCCGGGGTAGCCGGGGCGGCCCTGCTCGTACTCGTCGGCGACGCCGCCGAAGCTCGCGGCGGCCTCACGGTAGTTCCGACTCTCCGTCATGCGTCGCCCTCCGTAAGGAAGTTCAGGCCTCGGACGGCCGCCCGAGCCCGGCGGCTCAGCGTACGTGCGAGGGGGTGGCCAGGTGCAGCCGGGTGAAGGCGAGCGCCTCGGCCAGATCGGCCTCGCGTTCGGCGGGCGAGGCCGAGCGGCGGGTGTTGACCTCCAGCACGACGTGGCCGTCGAAGCCGGTGCGGGCGAGGTGCTCCAGCAGCTCGGCGCAGGGCTGCTTGCCGCGGCCGGGGATCAGGTGCTCGTCCTTGCCGGATCCGCTGCCGTCCGCCAGGTGCACGTGGGCCAGCCGGTCGCCCATCCGCTCGACCATGGCGAAGGTGTCGATCCGGGAGGTGGCGGCGTGCGAGAGGTCGATGGTGAAGTGCCGGTACTCCTCGTCGGTGACGTCCCAGCCGGGGGCGTACGCGAGCATCTCGCGGTCGCGGTAGCGCCACGGGTACATGTTCTCGACGGCGAAGCGGACGTCCGTCTCGCCCGCCATCCGGTGGATCCCCTCGACGAACTCCCGGGCGTACTGGCGCTGCCAGCGGAACGGCGGGTGGACGACGACGGCACTCGCGCCCAGCTTCTCGGCCGCCGCCCGGGCCCGGACCAGCTTCGTCCACGGGTCGGTGCTCCACACCCGCTGGGTGATCAGCAGGCAGGGCGCGTGCACGGCCAGGACGGGCAGCTGGTGGGCGTCGGAGAGGCGGCGCAGGGCGTCGATGTCCTGGCTGACCGGGTCGTTCCAGACCATCGCCTCGACCCCGTCGTAGCCGAGCTTGGCGGCCAGCTCGAAGGCCACCGCGGTGCTCGCCGGGTACACCGAGGCGGTGGAGAGCGCCACCTTGGTGTCGGGGATGTGCAGGGCCGGGTGCCGGGGCAGCACCAGCCGGTCGGTGGTGCGCAGCAGCGGGGGGCGGGCGGCGTCGCGCTTGGCGGCCTTGACCGAGCGGACGGACTGGACGGCGGCCTTGGCGGCGCCGGCGGCCCGGGCGGTGCGGGTCTCCCTGGGGGCGGGCTTCGCGCCGGGGCGGCCGGCGGCGGGGTCCTGCGCGGCGGGCTTGCCGGTCCTCGGCTGCTTCGGGGCGGCCTTGCCGGTCTTCGGCGGGGCGGCGGCCTGCTTCGCCGCGGCCTGCCCCGGGGTGGTCTTCTTCGCGGCCGCCGTCCTCGCCGTGCGCTGGGCGGCCGTGACGGCCTTCGCGGCCTTCGCGGCCCGCTTGGCGGCCTGGGCCGCGGTCGCGCCGGTGACCGCCTTGCCGAGCCTGCGGCGCGGGCCGTCCGACCGCGACTGCCCGCTCCCGGGAGTGCGGCCCTCCTGCGTTCCGTCCTCACCCGCTGGTTGCACCACGGGAGACAGCGTAAGCGGAGCACGCGGCGAACGGGGCGGGACGACCGGCGCAGTGACCATCGGCACGTTGCCCCGGGGCGGTCGGCGGACCGGGGCGCGCGCCCGGCTCAGGGGGTGAGCGCCGGGCGGCGGCGGTCGGCCGGGCTGTCCATCGCGTCCAGGCGGCGCAGGATGATGCCCTCGCGCAGCGCCCACGGACAGACGTCCAGCTCCTGCAAGCCGAACAGGTCCATCGCGGCGTCCGCGACCAGCGCACCGGCCAGCAGCTGCTTGGCCCGGCCCTCGGAGACGCCGGGGATCCGGGCGCGCTCGGCGACGGTCATCGCGGACAGCCGGGGCAGCCAGGAGGCCAGGCCGGCGCGGGTGAGCCGGCGGTCGGCGTACGGACCGGCGTCGGCGGGGGCGGCGCCGGTCATCCGGGCCAGCTGCTTGAAGGTCTTGGAGGTCGCGACCGCGTGCCGCGGTGGGCCGAGCCGGGCTATCTCGCCGACCACCGCGGCCAGCTCGGCCCGGATGTGGCGTCTCAGCTCGCGCAGCCCGTCCGGGTCCGCGACCTCCCCCGGCAGCCAGCGCGCGGTCAGCCGGCCGGCGCCCAGCGGAAGCGAGCAGGCGACGTCCGGCTGCTCGTCCAGGCCGCAGGCGATCTCCAGCGAGCCGCCGCCGATGTCCAGGTTGAGCAGCCGGCCCGAGGACCAGCCGAACCAGCGCCGGACGGCCAGGAAGGTGAGCCGGGCCTCGTCCTGCCCGGAGAGCACCCGCAGCTCGACGCCGGTCTCGGCGGCCACCCGGCGCAGCACCGCCTCGCCGTTGGCGGCCTCGCGCACGGCGGAGGTGGCGAACGGGAGGATGTCGACGACGCCCTTGTCCTCGGCGACCCGCAGCGAGGACGCGACGTGACCGACCAGGCGCTCGACGCCCGCCTCGCTGATCGCTCCGTCTGCGTCCAGCAGTTCGGCCAGGCGCAGCTCGGCCTTGTGCGAGTACGCGGGCAGCGGCGCGGCGCCCGGATGGGCGTCCACCACGAGGAAGTGGACCGTGTTGGAACCTACGTCGAGCACACCGAGTCGCATAGCTCTCCACGCTACGCGATCCAGGCCCTGGTGAGAGGGGGTGCGGAGGTATTCGCGCCGGTAACCGGACGGTCACAGCAGGCCGTCCCGGAGCCGTCCGCGGCGACCGTGCCGTCCACCTCCGCCGGCGCGCGCTGCAGGGCGTCCACGGCCGCGCCCGCGACACCGTCCGGCCGCCCCGTCCCGTCCGTTCCGGCCCCGCGGCCCCACCCGCGGACCGGACATGACGCCCACTCCCCCGAGCTCGCGGACCTGCCGCCCGCCCCGCGCAGGAAGTCGGCCCCGCCGACTTCCGGCGCACGCTCTCGGCCCGCCCTGCCGGTCCGAGGAGCCGGCCCCTTCAACGTCCCGTGCCCGCCGGCCTCCTGGGCCGACTGCGACCGGCGCCCGCGCGCGGGAAGCCGGCCCCGCCGACTTCCCGTACCGGGCCCACTCCCGCAGGCGTCTCGGCACACCCCCGGGGCCGCCCGCAGGGCCCGACGGCCCCCTTCGCCCCGCCTTCGCCCCCGGCCGCCGCACTGCCGCCGGGCCCGCGCCCCGACCCGGCCCGACCCGCCGCGGCCCGGCCGCCGTCCCGACGCCGCGCCCCGGCCCCCGGAAGCTCTACCCTTGCCGGGTGGCACCAGCAGAAACGTCCAAGAAGAAGGCCAAGGCGAAGTCCAAGGCCTCCCCCGCCCCCGTCGACCTCGCGATGCCGACCCTGCGCCGCGAGATCCCGCGCGACGAGGTCCCGCTCGACTTCCCCCGCGCCTGGGTCGAGTTCGCCGACCCCGCCGACGAGGAGCAGGTCTTCCGCTGCGACCTCACCTGGCTGACCTCCCGCTGGTCCTGCGTCTTCGGCCAGGGCTGCCACGGCATCCGCGAGGGCCGCGGCGAGTCGGACGGCTGCTGCACGCTGGGCGCCCACTACTCGGACGAGGACGACGAGAAGCGCGTGCTGGGCCACGCGGCCCGGCTGACCCCCGAGCTGTGGGAGAACTTCGCCGAGGGCACCGACGCCAAGGGCCGGATCGTCTCCGACGGCGGCATCACCATGCTCGACGAGGACGGCGACCGGCAGACCCGCCGGGTCGGCGGCGCCTGCATCTTCGTGAACAGCCCGGGCTTCGCGGGCGGCGCCGGCTGCGCCCTGCACGCGCTCGCGCTCAAGGAGGGCCGCGAGCCGCTGGAGACCAAGCCGGACGTCTGCTGGCAGCTGCCCGTCCGCCGCACCTACGACTGGATCGACCGCCCCGACGACACCCGCTACCTCCAGGTCACCATCGGCGAGTACGACCGCCGCGGCTGGGGCCCGGGCGGCCACGACCTGCACTGGTGGTGCACCGGTGCCCCGGCCGCCCACCAGGGCGCGGAGCCGGTGTACGTCAGCTACCGCCCCGAGCTCACCGAGCTGATGGGCCGCGAGGGGTACGAGGTGCTGGCCCGGCTGTGCGAGGAGCGGATCGCCACCAAGGGCGACCGCAGGGTGGCCCCGCACCCGGCGGACCCGGCCGGGAAGGCCAGGAGGAGCTGACCGGACCCGGCCCGGGGCCCGCCCGGCCGGGACCGGAGGGCCCCTACTTGTCGATGTCGCCGACGACGAAGAACATCGACCCCAGGATCGCCACCATGTCCGCGACCAGCGTCCCCGGCAGCAGCTCGGTGAGCGCCTGGACGTTGTTGAACGACGCCGAGCGCAGCTTGAGCCGCCAGGGCGTCTTGTCCCCGCGCGAGACCAGGTAGTAGCCGTTGATGCCGAGCGGGTTCTCGGTCCACGCGTAGGTGCTGCCCTCGGGCGCCTTGAGCACCTTGGGCAGCCGCTGGTTGACCGGCCCGGGCGGCAGCGCGGCGAGCTTGTCGAGGCAGGCGTCGGCGAGGTCCAGCGAGTTGAGGGTCTGCTCCAGCAGGCACTCGAAGCGGGCCAGGCAGTCGCCCTCCTCGCGGGTGACCACGGTGAGCACCTGCCGCAGCTCCTCGGAGCCGTACGCCAGGTACGGCTCGTCGCGACGCAGGTCGAGGTCGAGGCCGCTGGCCCGGGCGATCGGGCCGCTGACGCCGTACGCCTCGGCCTGCGCCCGGGTGAGGACGCCGACGCCGGCGGTGCGGGCGCGGAAGATCTCGTTGCCGAGGACGAGGTCCTCGAAGACCGGCAGCTGGGAGCGGACGGTGGCGACGGCGGTGCGGACCCGGCCGAGCCAGCCGGCCGGCAGGTCCTCCTTGAGGCCGCCGACCCGGTTGAACATGTAGTGCATCCGGCCCCCGGAGGCCTCCTCCAGCACGTGCTGGAGGTCCTCGCGGCCGTTGAAGGCGTGGAAGACCGGGGTGATCCCGCCCAGCTCCAGCGGGTACGAGCCGAGGAACATCAGGTGGTTGAGCACCCGGTTGAGCTCGGCGAGCAGGGTGCGGATCCACACCGCCCGCTCCGGGACCTCCATGCCGAGCATCCGCTCGACGGCCATCACGACGCCGAGCTCGTTGGAGAAGGCGGAGAGCCAGTCGTGCCGGTTGGCCAGCATGATGATCTGACGGTAGTCCCGGGCCTCGAACAGCTTCTCGGCGCCCCGGTGCATGTAGCCGATCACCGGCTCGGCGCTCACGATCCGCTCGCCGTCGAGCAGCATGCGCAGCCGCAGCACGCCGTGGGTGGCCGGGTGCTGCGGGCCGATGTTGAGCACCATGTCGGTGGTGCCCGCCGCGCCGGTGAAGTTCTCGGCTCCCGCCCCGATGCCGACCGTGGTCTCCCTCATGCCTCCAGAGTCTGCCATCCCGGCAGTGCCGCCAGGCTCACCGGTTCCGCGATGCGGACGGCCTGCACCAGCCACCCGAAGGCGCCCAGCCCGCCCGGGTCGGTCAGCTCCGCGCCCTCCCCCGCCCCGCTCAGCGCCCGCAGGTAGCCGGCCGGGTCGCTGGCCGCCAGCGCGAGCGCCGGGCGCTCGCCGCTCACCCCGAGCGCGCGCAGCGCCTCCCGCTGCGTCGTCCACAGGCTGTGGAGACCGGGCACGGCGATCGAGTCCAGCGCGACGTGCGCGGTGACGTCGCAGGAGCCGTCCGGCACCGGGGCCACCTCCCGGCCGTCCCGGAACCCGGCGAAGGTGCCGAACGGCGGCCGCCGCCCGGCGGTGTGCCCGTAGTCGACGGCGACGGCCAGTCCGCGCTCCAGCCCGGCCACCGCCCGCGCCCAGGCCGCGTCCCGGGGGCCGCCGAACTCCACGCGGTCGCCCGGCTCCGCGACCGGCCACCAGCGCGCGGCCCAGGCCGCGTCGGCCGCCGAGACCGGCCCGCCGAGGCGCTGCTCGCCGCTGGCGGTGTCCACCTCGACGTAGCGCAGCACGCCGTCCCCGTCCACCTCCCCGGCGTCCAGCGGGACGTTGTCCAGCCACTCGTTGGCGAACAGCAGCCCGGTCACCCCGCGCGGCGGCTCCGCCGTCCACAGGGCTGTGGACGGCAGCCCGTCCGGCCGCCCGGCGACCTCCACGCCGTACGGGCACAGCCGCGCCGACACCTGAGCGGGCAGCGCGGCCAGGACGCCCGCGAGCAGCTCGCCCCGGCCGGCCCCCACGTCGACCAGGGCCAGCTCCTCCGGACGACCGAGGGCCTCGTCAACCTCCAGCAGCAGCCGGGCCACCGCACGGGCGAACCTCGGCGAGGCGTGCACGGAGGTGCGGAAGTGCCCCGCCGGGCCCTCCGGCCTGCGGTAGAAGCCCCGCCCGGGGGCGTACAGGGCCTGTTCCACGGCGGGCCCCCACTGCATCCACGTCATGGGGCGGGACGCTACCCGGCTCCGGAGCGGCCCTCCCCACCGGATCGGGTGCTTCTCCGACCTACGGAGTAGGGCGGATCGCCCTACCGGCGGACCTGGACACGCGGAGCGACTGCCTACGCTGGACACGTGCATCGACTCAACGCCTGGCTCCGCCGTCACACCATGGTGGTCGACGCCGCCTGGGCGTCGATCGTGCTGCTCTTCGGCCTGCTGCCCAGCGACACCTACCTCGACGAGGGCTGGCGCTTCGACGCCTCGATCGCCGTCGCGGTGCTGCTGCCGCTGCTGATGGTCTTCCGGCGGCGCCTGCCCGACCTCACGGTGGCCGCCGCCACCGGCATCGGCGTCGGCCAGGTGCTCGCGGACGTGACGCCGGGCGGCTCCTCGATCGCCTACCTGGTGTTCGCCTACACCGGCGCCGCCTTCGGCCGGCCGTGGACCTCCCGGCTGGCCCTGGGGGCCGGCCTGGCCGCCGGGCCGCTGGTGTTCTGGCAGATGAAGCCGGTGAAGACGGTGGTGGACCGGGCGGGCGACGCCCACACCCGCCCGTACACCTTCGGCGAGGCGGCGATGATCACGCTGCTGATGAGCACGCCGTTCATCCTCTGCTGGGCCTGGGGCCGGCTGACCAGGGTGCGCCGCGCCTACCTGACCGAGCTGGAGGACCGCGCCGCCCGGCTGGAGCGCGAGCGGGACGCCCAGTCCAAGGTGGCGGTCGCCGCCGAGCGGGCCCGGATCGCCCGCGAGCTGCACGACGTGGTCGCCCACAACGTCTCGGTGATGATCGTCCAGGCCGACGGCGCCGCGTACGTCCTGGACAACTCCCCGCAGCAGGCCAAGGAGGCGCTCGGCACGATCGCCTCCACCGGCCGGCAGGCCCTGGTCGAGATGCGCCGCCTGCTGGGCGTGCTGCGCACCGCCGACACCAAGGCCGAGGAGTACGTGCCGCAGCCGGGCGTCGAGGAGCTGCCGGAGCTGCTGGAGCAGGTCCGCAACGCCGGGCTCGACGTGGACTACGCCACCTCCGGGCAGCCGCGCGAGCTGCCGCGCGGCGTCGAGCTGACCGTCTACCGGATCGTCCAGGAGGCGCTCACCAACGTCCGCAAGCACGGCGGCCCCGACGCGCACGCCAAGGTCGCGGTGGACTTCGGCGAGCGCGAGCTGGCCGTCCTGGTGGAGGACGACGGGCGGGGCAGCACCGACGAGCACCTGGCCGCCGGCGGCGCGGACGGCCTGGGCCACGGCCTGATCGGCATGCGCGAGCGGGTCGGCATGGTCAGCGGCAGCCTCGACGTGGGCCCCCGCCCCGGCGGCGGCTTCCGGATCCGCGCCGTCCTGCCGCTCAAGACGGCCCACTAGCCTCCTCAGGGCTGCCCGCCGGCCTCAGGGCGGCCCCCCAGCCCCCGTCCGCCGTCCACTCCCCAAGGAGTCCCACCTTGACCATCCGCGTGATGCTCGTCGACGACCAGGAACTGCTGCGCACCGGCTTCCGGATGATCCTCCAGTCGCAGGGCGACATCGAGATCGCCGCCGAGGCGGGCGACGGCGCGCAGGCCCTGGAGCTGCTGCGGCGCACCGAGGTGGACGTGATCCTGATGGACGTCCGGATGCCGCGGCTGGACGGCGTGCAGGCGACCCGCCGGATCTGCCTGGCCGAGGACGGCAGCCCGCTGCCGGACGCCCCCCACGTGCTCATCCTCACCACCTTCGACCTGGACGAGTACGCCTTCGCCGCGCTCAAGGCCGGCGCCAGCGGCTTCCTGCTCAAGGACGTCCCGCCGGCCGAGCTGGTGGCCGCGATCCGCGCGGTGCACGGCGGTGACGCGGTGGTCGCGCCGACCACCACCCGCCGGATGATCGACCGCTTCGCCGAGGTGCTGCCCACCCCGCAGAGCTCGCCCGGCTCGGACGCCCTCGGCCCGCTGACCGAGCGCGAGCGGGAGGTGTTCCTGCTGGTCGCCCAGGGGCTGTCGAACGGCGAGATCGCGGCCCGGCTGGTGCTCTCCGAGGCCACCGTGAAGACCCACGTCGGCCGGATCCTGGCCAAGCTGGGCCTGCGCGACCGGGTCCAGGCGGTGGTGCTCGCGTACGAGGCCGGGCTGATCCGGGCCGGGGCCGCCGACTGAGCCGCCCGTACACTGGGGCGGTACGTCCGGTACCCGCGGGTGGACCGGAACGGAGCGTCAGGACAGGGTGGGCGCGTGAGCTCCTACGACAGTGCCTTCGGTGACAGCGCCTTCGGCGACCCCGGCGACCTCGGCGACCCGGGCAACCGCCCGGCCCGGCTGGCCGTCGGCGTGGTCGGCACCGGCCG
Organism: Kitasatospora sp. NPDC018619; assembly: GCF_044391605.1. Lineage (NCBI taxonomy): Bacteria > Bacillati > Actinomycetota > Actinomycetes > Kitasatosporales > Streptomycetaceae > Kitasatospora > Kitasatospora sp. NPDC018619. The sequence continues at coordinate 98,608 of NZ_JBISAI010000003.1, read as the reverse complement.
GGTGGGCCCCGCGCTGGGCGCGGCGCTCCAGCTCGCCGGGCACACCGTGGTCGCCGCCTCCGGGGTCTCCGCCACCTCCCGCCGCCGCGCCGAGGCGCTGCTGCCGGGGGTGCGGATCGTCACCCCGCCGCAGGTGCTGGCCGCCGCCGACCTGGTGCTGCTGACCGTCCCGGACGACGCGCTGGCCGACCTGGTGGCCGGGCTGGCCGCGACCGGCGCGGTCCGCCCCGGCCAGCTGGTCGTGCACACCTCCGGCGCCCACGGCGTCGCCGTCCTGGAGCCCGCCACCCGGGCCGGGGCGCTGCCGCTCGCCCTGCACCCCGCGATGACCTTCAGCGGCACCTCGGTGGACCTGGCCCGGCTGGCCGGCTGCCCGTTCGGCGTGACCGCCCCGGAGGAGCTGCGGCCGGTCGCCGAGGCGCTGGTGGTGGAGATGGGCGGCGAGCCCGAGTGGGTGCCGGAGGACGTCCGCCCGCTGTACCACACCGCCCTCGCGCACGGCGCGAACCACCTGGTCACCCTGGTCGCCCAGGCGATGGACCTGCTGCGCACGGCCGGCGTCGCCGAGCCCGGCCGGATGCTCGGCCCGCTGCTGGGCGCCGCGCTGGACAACAGCCTGCGCTCCGGCGACGCGGCCCTCACCGGCCCGGTCGCCCGGGGCGACGCGGGCACCGTACGGCGCCACCTGGCGCAGCTCAGTACGGTGTCCCCGGACATCCCGGCGGCCTACCGGGCGATGGCCCGGGCCACCGCACAGCGGGCGCTCGCCAACGGGACGATCGACGAGACGTCGGCGGCGGCGCTGCTGGACGTACTGAACGAGGAGAAGCGCTAGATGGCACGCGGTAAGCAGTCGAACAGGCCCCAGCGGACGCCGAAGGTCCACCGGGCCGTCGTCACCCGCACCGTGGACGACTTCGAGGCCGCGTTCTGGCCGGACGAGCAGCCGGTGGACAACGCGGTCGTGATGACGATGGGCGCGCTCCACGAGGGCCACGCCGCCCTGATCCGCGCCGCCCGCAAGCAGGTCGGCCGGGACGGCCGGGTCGCGGTGACGGTCTTCGTCAACCCGCTCCAGTTCGGCCCGGACGAGGACCTGGAGCGCTACCCGCGCACCCTGGACGCCGACGTGCGGCTGGCCGAGGAGAACGGCGCCGACGTGGTCTTCGCGCCGTCCGCCGAGGAGGTCTACCCGAACGGCGAGCCGCAGGTGCGCATGGTGGCCGGCCCGATGGGCGAGCGCTACGAGGGCGCCACCCGGCCCGGCCACTTCGACGGCGTGCTGACCGTCGTCGCCAAGCTGCTGCACATCACCGACCCGGACTTCGCCTTCTTCGGCGAGAAGGACGCCCAGCAGCTGGCGATCATCCAGCGGATGGTCGCCGACCTGGACTTCGACGTCGAGATCGTCGGCGTGCCGACCGTCCGCGAGGAGGACGGCCTGGCGCTGTCCTCGCGCAACCGCTACCTCTCGGCGGAGGAGCGCGAGCACGCGCTCGCCCTGTCGAAGGCCCTGTTCGCCGGCCGGGACGCCGCCGCGCAGGGGCCGAAGGCCGTCCGCGAGGCCGCCTCGGCCGTCCTGGCGGGCGCCGAGAGCATCACCCTGGACTACCTCGCCCTGATCGACCCGCACGACTTCTCGGAGGCGGCGGACGACTTCCGGGGCGAGGCGGTGCTGGCCGTCGCCGCGAAGGTGGGCGAGACCCGCCTGATCGACAACGTCCGCATCATCGTCCGCTGAACCACCGCCCCACCCCCTCTCCCGGCATGCACTCACAGGAGGCGTGACCCGCAATGCTCCGCACCATGCTCAAGTCCAAGATCCACCGGGCCACCGTGACCCAGGCCGACCTGCACTACGTGGGATCCGTCACGGTGGACGAGGACCTGCTCGACGCCGCCGACCTGCTCCCCGGCGAGCTGGTCCACATCGTCGACATCAACAACGGCGCCCGGCTGGAGACGTACACCATCGCCGGCCCGCGCGGCTCCGGCGTGATCGGCATCAACGGCGCCGCCGCCCGCCTGGTCCACCCGGGCGACCTCGTCATACTCATCGCCTACGGGCAGATGGACACCGCCGAGGCGCGGGACTACCGGCCGAAGGTCGTCTTCGTGGACGAGCGGAACCGGATCTCCGGCCTGGGCGGGGACCCGGCCGAGGCCCAGGAGGGCACCGGTCTGCTGCGCGGGGACGAGGCGTACCGTGGCGGCAACGGCGCGGCCACCGCCGGCGCCCGCTGAAGGAGCCGCTGAGCCATGTCCGTGACGCACCGCCTCACCGCCCCGGCCCCGGGCTGGACCGCCACCACCGACGTGGTCGTGGTCGGCTCCGGCATCGCCGGTCTCACCGTCGCCCTCAACGTCCGCAAGGCCGGCCTGCGGGCCATGGTGGTCACCAAGGCGGTGCTGGACGAGGGCTCCACCCGCTGGGCCCAGGGCGGCATAGCCGCCGCGCTGGGCGAGGGGGACACCCCCGAACAGCACCTGGCCGACACCCTGGTCGCCGGCGCCGGCGTCTGCGACGAGGAGGCCGTCCGCACCCTGGTCACCGAGGGCCCGGACGCCGTCCGCCGGCTGATCGCGGTCGGCGCGGCCTTCGACCGCGGCGCGGACGGCGAGATCCTGCTCACCCGCGAGGGCGGCCACCACCGCAACCGGATCGTGCACGCGGGCGGGGACGCCACCGGCGCGGAGGTCTCCCGCGCCCTGGTCGCCGCCGTCCGGGACGACCCCGGCATCGAGCTGATCGAGCACGCCCTCGTCCTCGACCTGCTGACCGACGCCGGTGGCCACGCCGCCGGGCTGACCCTGCACGTGATGGGCGAGGGCCAGCGCGACGGCGTCGGCGCCGTCCGGGCCCGCGCCGTGGTGCTCGCCACCGGCGGCATGGGCCAGGTCTTCTCCGCCACCACCAACCCCGCCGTCTCCACCGGCGACGGCGTGGCCCTGGCCCTGCGGGCCGGCGCCGCCGCCGCCGACCTGGAGTTCGTCCAGTTCCACCCGACCGTGCTCTGGCTCGGCGCGCAGGCCGAGGGCCAGCAGCCGCTGGTCTCCGAGGCCGTGCGCGGCGAGGGCGCCCACCTGGTGGACGCGGACGGCGTGCGCTTCATGGTCGGGCAGCACGAGCTGGCCGAGCTCGCGCCGCGCGACATCGTCGCCAAGGCGATCACCCGGCGCATGCAGGAGCAGGGCACCGACCACATGTACCTGGACGGGCGGCACTTCGGCGCCGAGATGTGGGAGCACCGCTTCCCCACCATCCTGGCCTCCTGCCGCGCTCACGGCATCGACCCGGTCACCGAGCCGATCCCGGTCGCCCCGGCCGCGCACCACGCCTCCGGCGGCGTCCGCACCGACCGGCACGGCCGCACCTGCGTCCCGGGCCTGTACGCCTGCGGCGAGGTCGCCTGCACCGGGGTGCACGGCGCCAACCGGCTGGCCTCCAACTCGCTGCTGGAGGGCCTGGTCTTCGCCGAGCGGATCGCCGCCGACCTGGCCGGGCGGCACGCGGCCGGCGAGCTGCCCGAACGCACCGTGGACGTCGCCGCCGCGCAGGCCGCGCACGCCGTCCCGCTGCCGCCCTCCGAGGCGCGCGCCGAGATCCAGCGGCTGATGTCGCGCGGCGCGGGCGTGCTGCGCTCGGCCGCCTCGATGGCCGACGCCGCGGCCGGGCTGGCCCTGCTCGCCGGGCAGGCCCGCTGCCACGCCGCCGAGGAGAAGCCGGCCGACCCCCGGGTGGAGACCTGGGAGGCCGCCAACCTGCTGCTGGTCGCCACCGCGCTGGTCGCGGCCGCCGCGCAGCGCGAGGAGACCCGCGGCTGCCACTGGCGCGAGGACTTCCCCGAGCGCGACGACGCCCACTGGCGGCGCCACCTGATCACCACCCTCGCCGCCTCCGGCGACCCCGTCAGCACCCCCGAGGAGCAGTAGAACCATGACCCACGCGCACGAGGAACTCCCGCTGGCCGACCAGGGCGGCTGCGGCGCCGGCTGCGCCTGCGGGGACGGCGAGGGCTACGAGACCGGCCTGGACCCGCAGCTGGCCGAGCTGCTGGAGGCGGCCGGGCTGGACCCGATCGAGGTCGAGGACATCGCCACCCTGGCGCTGGCCGAGGACCTGGCCGGCGGCGAGGACGTCACCTCGGTGGCCACCGTGCCCGCCGAGGCCGTCGCCACCGCCGACTTCACCGCCCGCCAGGCCGGCGTGGTGGCCGGGCTGCGGATCGCCGAGGCGGTCGTCTCGCTGGTCTGCGAGGAGGAGTTCGAGGTCGAGCGACACGTCGAGGACGGCGCCCGGGTGGTGGCCGGCCAGGTGCTGCTGTCGGTGCGCTCGCGCACCCGCGACCTGCTGACCGCCGAGCGCAGCGCGCTCAACCTGCTCTGCCACCTGTCCGGCATCGCCACCGCGACCCGCGCCTGGGCGGACGCCCTGGAGGGCACCGGCGCGGTCGTCCGGGACACCCGCAAGACCACCCCGGGCCTGCGCGCCCTGGAGAAGTTCGCGGTCCGCTGCGGCGGCGGCGCCAACCACCGGATGGCGCTCTCGGACGCCGCCCTGGTGAAGGACAACCACGTGGTCGCCGCGGGCGGCGTGGCCGAGGCCTTCCGGGCCGTCCGGGCCGCGTACCCGGAGCTGCCGGTCGAGGTCGAGGTGGACACCCTGGAGCAGATCCCGCCGGTGCTGGAGGCCGGGGCGGACCTGATCCTGCTGGACAACTTCACCGTCGGACAGCTGAAGGAGGCCGTCGCGCTGGTGGCCGGGCGGGCGAAGCTGGAGGCCTCCGGCGGACTGACCCTGGCCAGCGCGCGCGAGGTCGCCCAGACTGGTGTCGACTACCTGGCCGTGGGCGCGCTCACCCACTCCTCGCCGGTCCTGGACATCGGCCTGGACCTGCGCGCCTGACCGCCAGGCCCCGCCCGGCCCTGTCCCGACTCGCAGAAAGCGTCCCCGTGCTCCTCACCATCGACGTCGGCAACACCCAGACCACGCTCGGCCTGTTCGACGGCGAGGACGTGGTGGAACACTGGCGGATCTCCACCGATCCGCGCCGCACGGCCGACGAACTGGCGGTGCTGCTGCAAGGGCTGATGGGCAGCCACACCGCTGTCCGGGAGGCCGCGGTGGAGGGCCTGGCGATCTGCTCGTCCGTCCCCGCCGTGCTCCACGAGCTCCGCGAGGTGACCCGCCGCTACTACGGCGACGTCCCCGCGGTGATCGTGGAGCCCGGCGTGAAGACCGGGGTGCACGTCCTGATGGACAACCCCAAGGAGGTCGGCGCCGACCGGATCGTCAACGCGCTGGCCGCCAACCACCTCTACGGCGGCCCGTGCATCGTGGTCGACTTCGGCACCGCGACCACCTTCGACGCCGTCAACGCGCGCGGCGACTACGTCGGCGGCGCGATCGCCCCCGGCATCGAGATCTCGGTCGAGGCGCTCGGCGTCCGCGGCGCCCAGCTGCGCAAGATCGAGCTGGCCCGCCCGCGCAACGTGATCGGCAAGAACACCGTCGAGGGCATGCAGTCCGGCATCCTCTACGGCTTCGCCGGCCAGGTCGACGGCCTGGTGGAGCGGATGGCCCGGGAGCTCGCCAAGGACCCGGACGACGTCCAGGTGATCGCCACCGGCGGCCTGGCCCCGCTCGTCCTGGGCGAGGCCTCCACCATCGACGAGCACGAGCCCTGGCTGACCCTCATCGGGCTGCGCCTGGTGTACGAGCGCAACCGCCCCGCGAGCTGAGCGGCGCTCAGCCCCCGGCCCGCGGGAGGGCCGGCCCGGTGGCCTGGCCGTCGGACCGTGGCCGCCCGTCGCCCGGGGCGACGCTCGGCGCGGAGGGCATCGGCCCCGGCCCGTCGGGCTTGGCCTCCGGCCCGACGGGCGCGGTGGGCCCGACCGGGTGCTCCGGGAGGGCCGCCACGACCTTCTGCCAGCGCGGGTCCTTCACCACCGCGGCGAGCTGGTCCGGCGTCAGCGGCGGGTCGGCGCGCGTGACCGGCGTGCCCTGCTCCAGCGGTTTGCGGTTCCACTCCTGGAGCATCAGCTCGTAGCCCGGGCCGGTCAGCGTGGCGGACCACGTCCTGGAGCCGTCCGGCTCGCCCGGGCGCGTCCCGGCCTGGTAGAGGGTCAGGTGCCCGCCGTCCGGCAGGTCGGCCTCGCTGCAGGTGTCGCCCGGAACCGGGCCCGGGCAGCCGGACCGGGTGCCGTCGCGCATGATCCAGAACAGGTACTGGGCCGCTCCGTGCCCGTCGTCCAGGACCAGCCGCAGCTGCGGGACGCCGCTCTCCGTCCCCCGCGCCTCGCCCACCGTCACCGCCCCCGGCGGGAGCAGTTCGACGAGCATCCGCTGGAACTCCGCACCGGAGACCGGCGGGCCCGCCGTCACGCCGGAGGACGCCGGGCCGCCCCGCGCCGCGGCCGACCAGGGCGGCGGGCCGCCGACGGCGGCCACGCCCACCCCCGCCAGGGCCAGCGCGGCGGCGCCCCCGACGGCTCCGGCCCACCGCCTGCGGCGCAGTCGGCGGCCGTACGACCAGCCGGTGTCGACCAGCCGGACGGCGTCGGCGTCGTACCCGCCGGCGGCCCGGCCGAGGGCTTCGCTGAAGGCCCGCTCGAACCGCTCGTCGGGCCCGTCGTGCTCTGCGGACATGGTGAACCAGCCTCTCTACAAGTGGGTTGACGTGACGCGGGCGCGCGCGACGGGCCGGCTCAGCGCCCGGCCGGCTCGTCCAGGCTGCTGCCGAGCACCGCGCGGATCCGGCCGAGCGCGCGGTGGGACTGCGTCCGGACGGCACCCGGGGTGCTGTGCAGGACGACGGCGGTCTCCTCGACGCTGCGGTCCTCCCAGTAGCGGAGCACCAGCACCGCCCGGTCGCGCGGCGCGAGCCGGCCGAGCGCGTCCATCAGGGCCAGCCGCAGCTCCGGGTCGCCCTGCGGGGCCGCGCCGTCCGGCACCGTCCCGATCGGCCGCTCGCCGCTGGAGCGGCGGCTGCGGTGCGAGAGGAAGACCCGCACCAGCACGGTGTGCGCGTAGCCGGCCGGATTGTCGATCCGGCGCCCGCCGCCGAACCAGGAGGTGCGGTGCCACTGGGCGTAGATCCGCCCGAGGGCCTCCTGCACCAGGTCCTCGGCGAGGTGGGTGTCCCCGCCGGTGAGCAGGCAGGCCGACCGGTACAGCGCTCCGGCCCGGGCGGCCGCGAAGGCCTGGAAGTCCTCGTCCCGGCGCCCGCCGCGGGCCGCCCTCTCCTGACCGTCCGGTCGCATCCTGCCCGGCCCCCTCGCTCGCTCTGCCCTGACACCCGGAATGACCGGGTGCACCCCGGGCGGCGTTACAGGGGACGGCGAACGGCTTCTCCGCCGGAGCGAACGCGGGGCGTTCGGCGCGACGTTACCGACAAATCGGATATTCGTCACGTAGTGTCAGTCCATGCCTACGCCACACGGATCGCGCGGCGGCATGGCCTTCAGCGCCGACGAAGTCCGCGTGCTGCGCCGCGCCCTCGCCCAAGCCCTGCACCCCGCCGTCCCCGTCCACCGGACGCCCGAGCGGCCGGCCCTCGCCGGGCCGGGCGCCGAGCTCTGGGCGGAGGACGTCCAGGACGCCCTGCGCCTGACCGAGGCGATCGACGAGGCCGTCCAGGAGGGCGGCCGGCTGCGCGCCTTCCTGCTCGCCGACCTCGGGCGCTACCGCTCCGCCCTGCCCGGCAGCGCCCCCGGCTACCTGGAACGGCTGGAGGAGGCGGTCTCCGACGGGTACCTGCCCGGGCCCGAGGACCTCACCGCCCTGCGCGGGCTGAGCCGCCAGCCCTGCGGCCAGGGCGAGCGGGCCCGCCGCTCCCGGCTGGCCGGGCGCTGCCACGCGCTGGCCGAGGCCGCCGTCCGCGAGCGGCTCGCCCTCCACTCCGGACAGCCCCGCCACCTGGTGGCCGTACCGAGCCCCGCCGCACCGCCGAACAGTCACCCCACCCCCGTAGGAGGACGGACCACCATGAGCAGCACCGAGTCCCGCCCGGAGCAGCCCGCCGCCGCGCAGACCCCGCCCCGTCCGCACCGGATGCCCACGCCCGCCGAGCTGTTCGGCCGCCGTCCCAAGCCCCCCGCCCACCCCGCCCCGCCGGCCGGGCAGGACGGCGAGGAGGTCGAGCTCGCCACCGGCACCGGGTGAGCCGTCCGCGCGCCCGATCCGGGGGAGGCCGCCGCCGCGGCCTCCCCCGCGGCAATCCCGGCGCGGAGCACCGCGTACGGCTGGCTACCCTTGTGGGGTGAGCGATCAGAGCCTTGTTCCCGCGACCGACGACCTTCCCGAGCAGATGCGCGTCCGGCGCGAGAAGCTGGACCGGCTCCGGGCGGCCGGCGTCGACCCGTACCCGGTCGGATTCCCCCGCACCACCACCATCGCCGACCTGCGCGCCAAGCACCCCGACCTCGAACCGGACACCGCGACCGGCGAGCGGGCCGGCGTCACCGGCCGCGTGATCCTCTCCCGCACCGGCGGCAAGCTCTGCTTCGCCACCCTGCGCGACGGCACCGGCGACCTCCAGGTGATGTTCTCGCTGGACAAGCTGGGCGCCGAGCGGCTGGCGGCCTGGAAGGCCGACATCGACCTCGGCGACCAGGTCGGCGTCGAGGGCGAGGTGATCACCTCCAAGCGCGGCGAGCTGTCCGTGATGGTCGACCGCTGGGAGCTCACCGCCAAGTGCCTGCGCCCGCTGCCGGACAAGCACAAGGGCCTGACCGACCCGGAGGCCCGGGTCCGCCAGCGCTACGTGGACCTGATCGTCAACCCCGAGGCCCGCGAGATCCTGCACCTGCGCAGCAAGGTCGTCCGCTCGATCCGCCGCACCTACGAGGACCGCGGCTACATCGAGGTCGAGACGCCGATGCTCCAGCCGGTGCACGGCGGCGCCAACGCGCGTCCGTTCAAGACCCACATCAACGCGTACGACATCGACCTCTACATGCGCATCGCCCCCGAGCTGTACCTCAAGCGGCTGGTGGTCGGCGGCGCCGAGAAGGTCTTCGAGATCAACCGCAACTTCCGCAACGAGGGCGCGGACTCCACCCACAACCCGGAGTTCACCTCGCTGGAGTCGTACGAGGCGTACGGCGACTACGGCACCCAGGCCGAGCTGATCCGCGAGACGATCGTCAACGCGGCCCGCGACGCCCTGGGCACCACCGTGATCAGGGGCGTGGACGCGCACGGCGTCGAGCACGAGATCGACCTCGCCGAGCCGTGGGAGGAGGTCTCCGTCTACCCGGGCATCTCCGCCCGCCTGGGCGTCGAGGTCACCCCGGAGACCGGCGTCGAGGAGCTGCGCAAGCTGGCCGCCGAGCACGGCATCCCGTTCGAGAAGGAGTGGGGCCACGGCCAGATCGTGCTGGAGATGGTCGAGCGCCTGCTGGAGGAGAACGCCGTCCGGCCGACCTTCATCAAGGACTACCCGACCGAGGTCTCCCCGCTGACCCGCCAGCACCGCTCGCAGCCGGGCGTGGCCGAGAAGTGGGACCTGGTGATCTTCGGGACGGAGATCGGCACCGCCTACTCCGAGCTGGTCGACCCGGTCGAGCAGCGCGCCCGCCTGACCGCCCAGTCGCTGCTGGCGGCCGGCGGCGACGTCGAGGCGATGCAGGTGGACGAGGACTTCCTGCGCGCCCTGGAGTACGCGATGCCCCCGACCGGTGGCCTCGGCCTCGGCGTGGACCGCCTGATCATGCTGCTGACCGGCAAGAACATCCGGGAGACGGTGCTCTTCCCGCTGGTGAAGCCGGAGCCCAAGGCATCCGCCGCGACGGCGGAGAAGACCGAGGAGGAGTGACCTGATGGACTACGTCAGCGCGATCGTGCCGCCGCTGGTCATGGCGATCGGCTTCGGGTTCCTGGTGCGGGCCATCATCCGCAGCCAGGGCGGGGCCCAGCGGGCCAAGGAAGACGTCGACTGATCCGCGCCCGAGGCCGTCAGCCGCACCGAACGACGCCGCGCCGCCATTCCCGATTCCCGGGGGTGGCGGCGCGCCGGTTTGGCGCACTTCACAAGATTTGCCCCATTCACTCCCTATCCTGGCCGCACTATGGTCCGGCAACTCGGCGAACTTGAGAACGCCATCATGACCCGGGTGTGGCAGTGGAACCGACCGGTCACGGTTCGCGAGGTTCTCCTGGATCTGCGGTCGGAACGCGAAATCGCGTACACCACGGTGATGACCGTCCTGGACAAGCTCCACAGAAAGGGCTGGCTGCGCCGCGACCGGGTCGGCCGGGCCTATCGATATGAGCCGGTCTCCTCCCGTGAGGCGTACACGGCGGCCCTGATGAACGACGCCTGGGCCACCAGCGACAATCCGGCGGCGGCCCTGGTGCACTTCTTCGGCCTGATGTCCCCCGAGCAACGCGAAGCCCTGCGGGACGCCTTGCGGGTGGCCGCTCTGTTCCCGTCCGATCCGGGCGGCGCGGATTCCGGGGCGGACGGACCCGATACCGGTGGGACGGAACCGGGAGCGGCGCGATAACGTCCCGACCATGGAGGTCACCATCCGCCGGGCGCGGACCACGGACGTGCGGGCAGTGCGCAGGCTCATCGACACCTACTCGCGCGACGGCATTCTGCTGGACAAGCCCACAGTCACACTGTTCGAATCCGTCCAGGAGTTCTGGGTCGCGGAACGCGACGACGACGGCACGGTGGTGGCCTGCGGCGCGCTGCACGTCATGTGGGAGGACCTGGCCGAGGTCCGCACCCTGGCGGTGGACCCGGTGGTCCGCGGGACGGGGATCGGGCACCTGCTGCTGGAGAAGCTGGTGCAGACGGCGCGCTGGCTGGGCGTCCGTCGGATTTTCTGCCTGACGTTCGAGGTGGCGTTCTTCGCGAAACACGGTTTCGTCGAGATCGGCGAGCTCCAGGAAACCGATGATGGTACGACAGACCCGGCGGCGATCGCTACGGATGTCTATGAAGAACTCCTCCGCTCGTACGATGAAGGCGTCGCCGAGTTCCTCGACCTCGAGCGGGTGAAGCCCAACACACTGGGCAACTCGCGCATGCTGCTGCACCTCTGAGGCGCTCCACCCGGGTCAAGGGTTTGTGTTTTCCGGAGAAAGGCGCTTTCCTTTCCTTAGGCAATGGGTCGTTTAGCGGAAAGGGAAGCCCGTGGCACAGAGGGTGCAGGTCATTCTTGAAGACGATCTCGACGGCGGTTCGGCGGACGAGACGGTGACGTTCGCGCTCGACGGCGTTGCCTACGAGATCGACCTGAAGAGCGCCAACGCGGACAAGCTCCGCGGCCTGCTGGCGCCGTATGTGGAGAAGGGCCGCAAGCAGAGCGGCCGGCTCGCCGGTGCCCGCCGCCCGGGCCGCGGCGGTGCGGCGCGGCCGGCCGGCGGCGGTGCGCCCGACACCGCCAAGATCCGCGCGTGGGCCAAGGAGCAGGGCTTGGAGGTCAACGACCGCGGCCGCGTTCCGAGCAACGTGCGCGAGGCGTACGAGAAGGCCAACGCGTCCTGATCGCGGCGGCGCCGCGAGCCCGCCGGAGCGGGTGCGGGGCCCCGGCGGTCAAGGGCGGCGCCACCACCACACGCACGGGGTGCGGAGGATCTCCTCCGCGCCCCGCGGCGCGTGCCCGCCCGGGAGCCGGGCGGCCCCGGGCCGGAGGCGTCCGCGGAGCCCGGCCCGGAGCCGGCGCCCGGGCGGCGGAACAACCCGCGGCCGTGCGACGCTGTAAGGACGGAGCGGCAACGCGGACACCACCGGCCCGGCCCACCCGGGCCCCCGGCCGCCGTCGAACCCCCGTCGCAGCGGCGCGACTTCTCGCCAGGCGAACACCGCCACCGCGGAAACTGCGCGAGAACCGCCCCGATACCGGGTATGAATGCAGGTGGACGGGTTCTTCGGCCCGTCCAGGGGCAGCAAGCGCGACCGGCCGGACGGTTCCGGCCGCGCCCCCGGCGGCTCGTGTTCGCCGATGGCGTAGCGGAATCCGGTGCATCCGGCCCAGCTGTGGGAACACCGTTTGCCAACACCAGGTTGGGATTGGTGTCGGCTGGTCGCGCAGCATCTCGCTCCTCTACCGGGGAGTGAATCCGTGGGCCGCGCCGCTGAGCGGGACTAGCATGCGGAAGGACAGGGCGGGGACGGACCCCGAACTGCCCGACCGCTCTGAGGAGCGATAAACGATGTTCGAGAGGTTCACCGACCGCGCGCGGCGGGTTGTCGTCCTGGCTCAGGAAGAAGCCCGGATGCTCAACCACAACTACATCGGCACCGAGCACATCCTCCTGGGTCTGATCCACGAGGGCGAGGGCGTCGCCGCCAAGGCCCTGGAGAGCCTCGGGATTTCTCTTGAGGCCGTTCGCCAGCAGGTCGAGGAGATCATCGGCCAGGGCCAGCAGGCCCCGTCCGGCCACATTCCCTTCACCCCCCGGGCGAAGAAGGTCCTGGAGCTGTCGCTCCGCGAGGCCCTCCAGCTCGGCCACAACTACATCGGCACCGAGCACATCCTGCTCGGCCTGATCCGCGAGGGCGAGGGCGTCGCCGCCCAGGTCCTGGTGAAGCTGGGCGCCGACCTCAACCGGGTGCGCCAGCAGGTCATCCAGCTGCTCTCCGGCTACCAGACCGGCGGCGGCAAGGAGTCGGCCACGGCCGGCGGGCCCGCCGAGGGCACCCCGTCGACCTCGCTGGTCCTGGACCAGTTCGGCCGCAACCTCACCCAGGCCGCCCGCGAGGCCAAGCTCGACCCGGTCATCGGGCGCGAGAAGGAGATCGAGCGGGTCATGCAGGTGCTGTCCCGCCGCACCAAGAACAACCCGGTGCTGATCGGTGAGCCCGGCGTCGGCAAGACGGCCGTGGTCGAGGGCCTGGCCCAGGCGATCGTCAAGGGCGAGGTCCCGGAGACGCTCAAGGACAAGCAGCTCTACACGCTGGACCTGGGCGCCCTGGTGGCCGGCTCGCGCTACCGCGGTGACTTCGAGGAGCGCCTGAAGAAGGTGCTCAAGGAGATCCGCACCCGCGGCGACATCATCCTGTTCATCGACGAGCTGCACACCCTGGTCGGCGCGGGCGCCGCCGAGGGCGCCATCGACGCCGCCAGCATCCTCAAGCCGATGCTGGCCCGCGGCGAGCTGCAGACCATCGGTGCCACCACCCTGGACGAGTACCGCAAGCACTTGGAGAAGGACGCCGCGCTGGAGCGCCGCTTCCAGCCGATCCAGGTCGCCGAGCCGTCGCTGCCGCACACCATCGAGATCCTCAAGGGCCTGCGGGACCGCTACGAGGCCCACCACCGGGTCTCCATCACGGACTCCGCCCTGGTCGCCGCCGCCACCCTGGCCGACCGGTACATCTCGGACCGCTTCCTGCCGGACAAGGCGATCGACCTGATCGACGAGGCCGGCTCCCGGATGCGCATCCGCCGGATGACCGCGCCGCCGGACCTGCGCGAGTTCGACGAGAAGATCGCCGACGTGCGCCGCGAGAAGGAGAGCGCGATCGACGCGCAGGACTTCGAGAAGGCCGCGTCCCTGCGCGACGACGAGAAGCAGCTCCTGCAGGCCAAGGCCAAGCGCGAGAAGGAGTGGAAGGCCGGCGACATGGACGTCGTCGCGGAGGTCAACGAGGAGCTCATCGCCGAGGTCCTGGCCACCGCCACCGGCATCCCGGTCTTCAAGCTGACCGAGGAGGAGACGTCCCGCCTGCTGCGCATGGAGGACGAGCTGCACAAGCGCGTCATCGGCCAGAAGGACGCCATCAAGGCGCTCTCCCAGGCCATCCGGCGCACCCGTGCGGGCCTCAAGGACCCGAAGCGCCCCGGCGGTTCGTTCATCTTCGCCGGCCCGTCCGGCGTCGGTAAGACCGAGCTGTCCAAGACGCTGGCGGAGTTCCTGTTCGGCGACGAGGACGCGCTGATCGCGCTCGACATGTCCGAGTTCTCCGAGAAGCACACCGTCTCCCGGCTGTTCGGCTCCCCGCCCGGCTACGTGGGCTACGAGGAGGGCGGCCAGCTGACCGAGAAGGTCCGCCGCAAGCCGTTCTCCGTCGTCCTCTTCGACGAGGTCGAGAAGGCCCACCCGGACATCTTCAACTCGCTGCTGCAGATCCTGGAGGACGGTCGCCTGACCGACTCCCAGGGCCGCGTGGTCGACTTCAAGAACACCGTCATCATCATGACGACCAACCTCGGCACCCGGGACATCTCCAAGGGCTTCAACCTCGGCTTCGCGGCCGCGGGCGACACCCAGACCGGGTACGAGCGGATGAAGGCGAAGGTCGGCGAGGAGCTCAAGCAGCACTTCCGCCCCGAGTTCCTGAACCGTGTCGACGACATCGTGGTGTTCCACCAGCTGTCCGAGGACGACATCATCCAGATCGTCGACCTCATGATCGACAAGGTGGACGAGCGGCTCAAGGACAAGGACATGGGCCTGGAGCTCAGCGTCGAGGCCAAGAAGCTGCTGGCCAAGCGCGGCTACGACCCGATCCTGGGCGCCCGTCCGCTGCGCCGCACCATCCAGCGCGACATCGAGGACCACCTCTCCGAGAAGATCCTCTTCGGCGAGCTGCGGGCCGGCCACATCGTCGTCGTCGACGTCGAGGGCGAGGGCAAGGACGCCAAGTTCACCTTCCGCGGCGAGGAGAAGTCGGCCGTCGCGGACACCCCGGCCGCGGTCGCCTCGTCCGGTCCGGACCTGACGAAGTAGACCAACTTTTAACAGACAACTTCACAGCCACCGAGCCCCCGGCGTCCGCGCCGGGGGCTCGGTGCGTCCCGCCCCCGCGGCCCGGGTCCGGGGCCGAACCGGAGGGGCGGGCTCCCCTGCTGGCTGGTACGGGTGCGCTCGGTTTCTCAGTGAGCTTTAACGAACATACGGTTGACACACGGTCAGATGATGGGAAGCCGCGGAGCATAGCGCCGTGACCATGTCACGGTCAAGGTCTATCTTTTCCGTGCACGCTTGGATCAAATGACGTCCACCTGTCTTTCATTTTGGTTTGCCGGGCTTTGGCCAAGAGCTGGCCCCGGTCGGGGAGGACGTCACCACGTTGAAGAACACCAGGAGAACCGCTGCGGGCGCCACCGCCGCAGCGGTCATAGTCACGCTCGGCGCGGGCCTGTTCCCGGGCACCGCCGTCGCCGCCGGCTCGGCCCCGGTCCCGCGGGACCCGGCCGAGGCCGTCCAGAGCACCGAGCACAACCTTCCGGGCCCGCTGACGGCGAAGGTGGAGGCGGAGCAGAAGGCCGCCACCCAGAAGCTGCTCGACGGCACCGCCGAGGTCGAGAAGCACAACGGCTCGACCAGCGTGAAGCTCGGCAAGGACAAGTACGTCGAGCTCGCCCGCGAGCGCACGGACAAGATCTTCACCATTCTGGTCGACTTCGGTGACCAGGTGGACAACACCACGAAGACGGCCGACGGCAAGGTCAAGTACGGCGGCGAGCCCGGCCCGAAGCACAACGAGATCGCCAAGCCGGACCCGGCCACCAACAACTCGACCGCGTGGCAGGCCGACTACAACCAGCAGCACTTCCAGGACCTGTACTTCGCCAAGGACAAGCCCTCGCTGAAGACCTACTACGAGCAGCAGTCCTCGGGCCGCTACTCGGTCGACGGCGTGGTCTCGGACTGGGTGCGGGTCCCGTGGAACGAGGCCCGCTACGGCTCCGACTACTGCGGCTCCAACGTCTGCGCCAGCGCGCAGGACCTGATCCGCGACGCCGTGGACATCTGGTACAAGGACCAGCTGGCCAAGGGTCAGACCGACGCCCAGATCAAGGCGACGCTGGCCCAGTACGACCAGTGGGACCGCTACGGGTCGCACCACGACGGGAACTTCAACCAGCCCGACGGGTACATCGACCACTTCCAGATCGTGCACGCCGGCGAGGACAAGTCGGCCGGCGGCGGCAAGCAGGGCAGCAAGGCCCTGTGGGCGCACCGCTCGTACGTCTACGGCAACCTCCAGGGCACGGCCGGCCCCGACGGCAACAAGCTCGGCGGCGTCCAGGTCGGCAACAGCGGCGTCTGGATCGGCGACTACACGATGCAGCCGGAGAACGGCGGCCTCGGCGTCTTCGCCCACGAGTACGGCCACGACCTCGGTCTGCCGGACCTCTACGACACCGCCGGCAAGGGCATCGACAACTCGGTCGGCTTCTGGTCGCTGATGTCCTCCGGCTCCTGGCTCGGCGAGGGCAAGGGCGCCATCGGCGACATGCCGAACGACCTCGACGCCTGGAGCAAGTACCAGCTCGGCTGGCTGAAGGCCGACCGCGCCAAGGCCGGCACCGAGTCGACCCACCACATCGGCCCGGCGGAGTACAACAGCAACCTGCCGCAGGGCCTGATCGTCGACCTGCCCGCGAAGAAGATCACCACCGAGATCAACAAGCCGTTCGCCGGCACCGGTGAGTGGTGGAGCGGCAGCGCCGACAACCTGAACGTCACGCTCACCCGCGACATCGACCTGACCGGCAAGACCAAGGCCGCCATCAACGCCAAGGCCTGGTACGAGCTGGAGCAGGACTTCGACTACGCGTTCGGCGAGGTCTCCACCGACGGCGGCAAGACCTGGACCGTCGTCGACGGCACCTGGAACGGCGCCGCGCTGCCCCGCGAGAACGGCCGTCCGGCCCTCAGTGGCCAGGTGGCCGCCTGGGGCGACCTCTCCTTCAACCTGGACGCCTTCGCGGGCCAGCAGATCAAGTTCCGCTACCACAACACCACCGACGGCGGCCTGCACTACCGCGGCCTGACGCTGGACAACATCGCGGTCGTCGCCGACGGCGCCACCGTGTTCAGCGACGACGTCGAGAACGGTGACAACGGCTGGGTGGCCGGCGGCTTCTCCCGCTTCGGCGGCTCGTACACCAAGGACTACGCGCAGTACTACATCGCGGAGAACCGGCAGTACGTGTCCTACGACCGGACCCTGAAGACCGGCCCGTACAACTTCGGCTTCGCCGACCGCCCGAACTGGGTCGAGTACTACCCGTACCAGCCCGGCCTGCTGATCTGGTACTGGGACGAGTCGCAGACCGACAACAACGTCAGCGCCCACCCCGGCCAGGGCCTGATCCTGCCGGTCGACTCGCACCCGACCCCGCTGAAGTGGACCGACGGCTCCCTGATGCGTCCGCGCATGCAGGGCTACGACTCCACCTTCGGCTCCCGCCGCACCTCCGGGATGACCCTGCACAAGGCCGGCGTCGAGACCGTCGTCCCGAAGGCCAAGGGCGTCGACGAGTTCAACGACCTGAAGTCGTGGTGGACCAAGGACAACCCGTACAGCGGTGTCAACGTCCCGAAGACCGGCACCAGCATCGAGATCGAGAACGAGTCCTCGAACTACCTGGAGACCTGGATCCGGGTCCGCCCGGTCGACAACTGACCGCCGCCCTCCGGTAGCGATCGGCCTGTGACCAGGCAGCTCTGACGACACCACGTCCGGCCCGTCCCCGCAGCACGCGGGGGCGGGCCGGACGCGTCGTCAGGCCCGCCCGGCCGGCAGCCGGTCCAGGAAGGCCGCGGCCGCCACCGCGACGTCGGCCGCCGTCCAGTCGAGGGCCGGCCCGGCGACGGTGACCTCGGTCATCGACAGCCCCGGTACCCCGCCCGGGCGCCAGGCGCCGAACAGCCCGATCCGGGTGTCCTCGGCCAGCCCCAGCCCGGCCTCCTCCAGCTCCCCGGCCGGGTACGGCAGCCAGAGCCGGAACTGGTGGGTGTGCGGCGGCGCCGGGTGCACCCGGGCGCCGGGAACGGCCGCGAACGCCCGGGCCAGCGCCCCGGCGACCGTCCGGGCGTGCGCCAGGTAGCCGGGCAGCCTCGGCAGCTCCCGCTCCAGCCCGGCCAGCGCGGCCAGCGCGAACGGCCACTGCTGGTAGAGCTGCCCGCCGTAGCGGTGCCGCCAGGCGCGGGCGGTGCGCACGAAGGCGCCCGGGCCGGCCAGCGCGGCGCCGCTGATCCCGCCGAGCGTCTTGTAGAAGGAGACGTAGACGGAGTCGGCCAGCCCGGCGAGCTCCGGCAGCGGCCGGCCGAGGGCGACGGCGGACTCCCAGAGCCGGGCGCCGTCCAGGTGCAGCGCCGCGCCGTGCTCCTCCCGCACCACCGCGGCCAGCTCCACCAGCTCCGCCCAGCCGGGCAGCACGAACCCGGCGTCGCGCAGCGGCAGCTCCAGGCTGAGCGCGGCGTACGGCTCGTCCAGGGCGCGCAGCTCCTCGGCGGTGGGCTGGCGGGGCGCGGCGGTCGGCCAGAGGCTGCGCAGCCCGGAGAGCACGCCGAGCGCGTGCCGCTCGTGCCGCTCGGTGTGGGCCAGCGGGTGGGTGACCACGGTGCGCCACCCGGCCGCCTCGGCGTGGATCCGCAGGGCGACCTGCTGGGCCATCGTGCCGGTCGGGAAGAAGGCCGCGTCCTCGGCACCGAGCAGCTCGGCGACCCGCCGCTCCAGGGTGCGGACCACGCCGTCGCCGTACTGGTCCGGGCGGCCGTCCAGGTCGGGGCCCGGGTACGGGCCGGGGGCGGCGCCCGGCGGCGGGCCGGCCAGGTCGGCGAGGCGTTCGCGGATGCTCTGCGGCCGGACCCCGGACAGCAGCCGCTCGCAGCCCCGCAGGGCGGCGAAGCGGCGGTCCGACAGGCTCGGGCCGGGGCCGGGGGCGGCGTCTTCGCTCCTGTTGGCATTCATGGCTCGATGGTCCCGCAGCGGGCCGGGCCGGTCAGCGGCGCGGACGGAAAGCGGACCGGGCCGCCAAACCCCGGCGGCGCGTGGTGCTGGTCACAGGCCTCCGGGGCGGTACGACGAACGGTAGTAGCGGGGCCCGCACGGCGGCGTCGACCCCGCGGCGGTGGTCAGCGATCGGATCTCATGATCATTACTCCGTCGGTTTGAATCTCCGGCGCCACGATGACTACACGCCGTAGTACGTCACCCCGTTTGGGACTCCGCTCGGTGACCGTTACACCTGAGTGGTCCCCCGCTCAGCACGCGCCCGAACGGGCCCTTGGTGCTGCCCCCGTACGACCCGTGAGGTTCGGCAAGCGATGTCCACCGTCCCGCCCGTGGGGCCGGCCCTGCGCCGGCTCGCCGCCCGTACGGCGGCCCGGGCCGCCGTCTGGCAGCCCCGGATCGGCCACGCCGTCCGCACCCAGGCCGCGCCGCTGCGCGCGCTCGCCCACCCCCGGCACGCCACGCTGCCCGGCAGCCGCCAGCGCGCCGAGCACGACCACGCGCTGGTCTCGGCCGGCGCCGCCGCCACGCTGCTCGCCGGCGCCCTGCTGGTCGCCGCCCCGGGCACCGCCTCGGCGCAGACCGTGCTGCCCACCACGCCGGGCAGCTCGGCCTTCACCGTGCCGCGGGCGGAGGTGCCGAACGCGGGGCTGGTCCAGGTGGCCGGCCCCAGCCCGTACAAGCTGCCCGACGACGGCGACTCGGCCCAGCAGTTCGTGGGGGTGGCGGACAACCTGCTGCCGCTCGAACCGCCGGCACCGGCGCCGGCACCCGGGCCGGAGCCGGGGGCGCAGCCCCAGCCCGGCGGCGAGCCGGCCCCGGAGGCCGAACCCGAGCCCGCACCCGAGCCGGCACCGGCCCCCGGGTGGTCGGCGCCGGTGCCGAACGCCCCGACCAGCAATCCGTACGGGAAGCCCAACCGCAGCTACGCGGCCGGGTACCACACCGGGGTGGACTTCGCGGTCGCCCCGGGCACGCCGCTGCTGGCCGTCGGCGACGCGACCGTGGTGTCGGCCGGCTGGGACGGCGCGTACGGCAAGGAGGTCGTGCTGCGGCTGGCGGACGGCCACTTCGCGCAGTACGCCCACCTGTCCTCGCTGGCCGTCTCGGCGGGCCAGCGGGTGTCCGCGGGGGAGCGGGTCGGACTGTCCGGGACCACCGGCAACTCGACCGGCCCGCACCTGCACTTCGAGATCCGCACCAGCAACCGCTACGGCGCGGTGGTCAACCCGGTCGCGTACCTCGCGGGGCACGGCGTCACGGACTTCTGAGCCGGCCGGCGCCCTCAGCCGCGGGCCGGGGCGGGAGGGCCGATCCGGGTGCCGATCTCCAGCGCGATGTCCCGGGCCGTCGCGATCGCGACGTCCACGTCCGCCAGGGGCGGCTCCTCGCCCCACACGTTCCGGGCGTGGCCGCAGTCCGTGCTGTCCTGCTTGAACAGGAACAGCGCCGAGTGGACGGTGAACAGCGCCATCGCGGCCCGCAGCCGGTCGTGGAAGTCCGCGCCCGGCCCGTGCACCAGCTGCACCATGGTGATCATGCGGTCCTTGAAGGCCAGCCCGGCCCGGGACTCGCGCAGCGCGGGCTGGTTCTCGTGGAAGAAGCGCAGCAGCGGGGCCCGCTCGGCCATCCCGTCCGCGAAGCGCCGGATCAGCTCGTCGCGCATCTCCGGGCTCCAGGCCTGCTCGCGGCCCCACGCGATGGACTCGTCGATCGGCGCGGCCATCCGCTCGACGATGCCCAGGACGATGTCGTCCTTGGTCTTGAAGTGGTAGTAGAGCGCGGCCTTGGTGACGCCCAGGCGGTCGGCGATCTCGCGCAGTGAGGTCTGTTCGTAGCCCTGCTCCGAGAAGAGCTCCAGTGACACCTCGATGATGCGAGCCCGGGTGTCGCTGCGGGGGCTGTGCGGAGTGCCCATGGCCTGCCTCATGACTGCGTCGGTGACTACTGCGGAACCCCGGGGTGGGTCCACCCCGGGCTCATTCTCCCTGCCCAGAAGGCCGGTCGGAAAACTGGCTTGACGACCGGCTAGGAAACAACCTACCGTGCCGACCGTCGATAAACTAGCCGGGCGACAAGTAAGTGAGCCGCCGCGCGGCGCAACGCTCCGTCCGAACCACCCTCCGGGAGAGCCCACCCATGTCACAGCCCCAGACCGCCGGCCCGGCGCCGACGGACAGGACGGCCGAGGAGGAGCAACCGCGGTCCCCGCGCGAGATCCGCCTCGTGATGATCGGCCTGGTCGTCACCATGCTGCTGGCCATGCTCGACAACCTGATCGTCGGCACCGCGATGCCGACCATCGTCGGCGACCTCGGCGGCGCCGAGCACCTGTCCTGGGTGGTCACCGCGTACACCCTGGCCACCGCCGCCTCCACCCCGATCTGGGGCAAGCTCGGCGACATGTACGGCCGCAAGGGCACCTTCCTCACCTCGATCGTGATCTTCCTGGTGGGCTCGGCGCTGTCCGGCCTGTCGCAGAACATGAACGAGCTGATCGGCTTCCGCGCCGTGCAGGGCCTCGGCGCCGGCGGTCTGATGGTCGGCGTCATGTCGATCATGGGTGCGCTCGTCCCGCCGCGCGACCGCGGCAAGTACCAGGGCATGTTCGCCGCGGTGATGGCCCTCGCCACCATCGGCGGCCCGCTGGTCGGCGGCTTCATCACCGACCACCTGAGCTGGCACTGGACCTTCTACATCAACCTGCCGCTCGGCGTGGTCGCGCTCGCGGTGGTCGTCGTCACCCTGAAGCTGCCGAAGGTCCGCAGCACCGCCAAGATCGACTACCTGGGTGCGGTCCTGCTCACCGTCGGCATCACCTCGCTGGTGCTGATCACCACCTGGGGCGGCCAGCAGTACGCCTGGGGCTCCAAGGAGATCCTCGGCCTGTCGGCGCTCTCCGCCGCCTCGCTGATCGCCTTCTGCTACGTGGAGCAGCGGGTCGAGGAGCCGATGCTTCCGCTGAGCCTGTTCAGGAACCTGAACTTCACCCTGGTCTCGATCATCGGCTTCATCGTCGGCTTCGTGATGTTCGGCTCGACCGTCTTCCTGCCGCTCTACCAGCAGATCGTCCAGGGCGCCTCGGCCACCAACTCCGGCCTGCTGCTGATGCCGATGATGTTCGGCATGCTGGTGATCTCGCTGGTGGTCGGCCAGGCCGTCACCAAGACCGGCAAGTACCGGATCTACCCGATCATCGGCACCGTCGTGATGACCGTCGGCCTGGTCCTGCTCTCCACCATGGGCACCGGGACCAGCAGCTTCACCTCGGCCTGCTGGATGATCGTGCTGGGCGCCGGCATGGGCTTCCTGATGCAGATCACCATGCTGGTCGCGCAGAACAGCGTCGAGCTCAAGGACATGGGCGTGGCCAGCTCCACCGCCACCCTCTTCCGCACCATCGGCGGCTCCTTCGGTGTCGCGCTGTTCGGCGCGCTGTTCAACAACCGGGTCACGGACACCATGAAGGAGCGGCTCGGCGAGCAGGCCACGGCGGGCGGCGGCGTGAAGGACCCGGGCCAGATGAGCCCGGCCGCGCTGCGCACCCTGCCCGAGCCGGTCCAGGACGCCTACCACCACGCGGTGTCCAACGGCATGCACACCGTCTTCCTGTGGGGCGCCGGGGTGGCCGTGATCGCGATCGCCGCGGCGGTGTTCCTGCGCGAGGTGCCGCTGCGCGGGACCGGCAAGGGCGAGGCCCCGGCCGAGTCCTCGCTGGAGGCGGCGGCCGTCTGACGGCTCCGGCCGGTGCGGCGCCCCCGGGAGGTCCGTCCTCCCGGGGGCGCCGTCGTTCCCGCCGTTCCTACTGGGGCAGCCGGTAGACGCCCTGCTCGACCGGCTCGACCAAGCCGTCCGCCACCAAGCCGTCCAGCGCCCGGGCCCGCTGCACCGCGTCCGGCCAGACCGCGTCCAGCCGGGCCTGCGGCACCGTCCCGTGCGCCTCGCGCAGCACCGCGAGCAGCTTGCCGCGCACCTGGCGGTCCGTCCCCTCGTAGGACTGGCCGCGCCGGGCCGGGCCCTCGTACGGCGGCCGGCCGGCCCGCTGCCAGGCGCAGGCGGTGAACAGCGGGCACTGCCCGCACTCCGGCCCGCGCGCGGTGCAGACCAGCGCGCCCAGCTCCATCACGCCGACCGCCCAGGTCGCGGCCGTCTCCGCGTCGGCCGGCAGCAGGGCGGTGGCGGTGCGGCGCTCGGCCGCGGTGGTGGCCTGGGCCGGGTACTCGACGCCGGTCACCGCGCGGGCGAAGACCCGGCGGACGTTGGTGTCCAGCACCACGTGCCGCTGGCGGAAGGCGAAGGAGGCGACGGCGGCGGCGGTGTACTCCCCCACGCCGGGCAGCGAGAGCAGGGTGGCGTGGTCGTCCGGGACCTCGCCCCCGTGCTGCTCGGTGATCGCCACCGCGGCCGCGTGCAGGCGCAGCGCCCGGCGCGGGTAGCCGAGCCTGCCCCACATCCGGACCGCCTCGCCGGGCGCCTCGGCGGCGAGGTCGGCCGGGGTCGGCCAGCGGGTGAGCCAGGCCTCCCAGGCGGGCAGCACACGCTTGACCGGGGTCTGCTGGAGCATGAACTCGCTCACCATGACGGCCCACGGCGTCGCGTCCGGGGTCCGCCAGGGCAGGTCCCGCTTGCTCGCCTCGTACCAGTCCAGGACGGTCGCGTGGAACAGCGGCAGGGGCAGCGGCGGCCGGACGGCGTCGGCAGCGGGGGCGGGGGCGAGGGCGGCGGCGGGGGCGGGGGCGGGGGCGGCGTCGGCAGCGGGGGCGGTGATGGCAGTCATGGCCCTTCGATCCTCCCACGCCCCGCCGACCGGACCGAAGTCGATCAGACCGCTCCGGATCATCCCGGCGACCTCCGGAAACCGTCCGGTCGGGGCTCGCTCGAACGGGTCAAATGGCGGATCATGTGAAGGAAGGGGCGACTGTGCGGTGTTGGTGAGTCAATCGCCACACACAGTCTCGTAGAGTTTGACCGTGCCTTCTCTGCGTCAACCCGTCGGACCACTGCCGGCCTCGATCTACTGGCGTCGGCGCGTCGTCGTGCTCGTCGCCGTCGCGGCGGTCGTCGCGCTGATCGCCTGGCTGATGATCGATCAGGGCGGGGGCGGTGACGGCGGCTCACAGGGCAAGGCCGCACAGGCCGTTCCGTCCCAGAGCCAGACGCCCGCCCAGGCCATCACGCCCGGCGCCTCGCCGAGCGGCCCCGCGGCGCACCCGGCCGGCGGCGGCGCCGGTGCCGGTCCGGTGGCGGGCGGCGGCGGCACCGAGGTCAACCTCAGCGGCGGCACCGGGACCGGCGGGGCCAACCCGGCCCCCGGCGGCGGCGCCGCACCGGCGGCCGGCGGCGGTACCGGGGGCGCGGGCGGCACGGGCGGCGGCACGGGCGGTGGCGCGGCGGCTCCGGCGGTGAACACCCCCGAGATCATGGCGCTGCCGGTCTGCGCCTCCTCGCAGGTGGCCCTGGAGCTGGCCGGCACCCAGAACGCGTACCAGCCCAAGGACAAGCCCCGGCTGGCCCTGACCGTCAAGAACTCCTCCGGCGCCAACTGCCGGGTGGACCTGGGTCGCACCGCCTCCGTGATCACGGTGAGCGGCAGCAACAACGACCGGGTCTGGTCCTCCGGCGACTGCCCGGCCGACAAGGGCAGCATCTGGGTGCAGCTGGGCGCCAACGGCAGCCAGACCGAGACCTTCACCTGGGACCGCAGCCGCAGCAAGCCGCAGTGCGCCACCGCCGACCAGACCGCGCCGCCGAGCGGCACCTACGTGGTGCTCGCGGAACTCACCGGGCTCTCCGGGGACAAGGTCTCGGCCCGGGCCTCGATCCGGCTGGACGGCTGAGGACCGGTCACCCTCCCCCGGAGCCCCCGGCCGTACGACGGCCGGGGGCTCCGTCGTGTCCGGGACCGTACGGGGGCGGGGCGCGCGTGGGCCGTACGGGGCGGAGCGCGCGTGGATCGTACGGGCATGGATCGGCCCCGGGGAGGCGGTTCCCCGGGGGCCGGCACGGGTGCGTGGAGCCGTCAGGCGCCGAGCCGTCAGACGTAGCGCTCCAGGATGGACGATTCGGCAAGACGGGACAGGCCCTCGCGGACCGAGCGGGCCCGGGTCTCGCCGACGCCCTCGACGGTCTGGAGGTCGTCGATGCTCGCGGCGAGCAGCTTCTGGAGGCCGCCGAAGTGCTCGACGAGCCGCTCTATGACCGTGTTGGGCAGGCGCGGGATCTTGGCCAGCAGGCGGTAGCCGCGCGGCGAGACGGCCGCGTCCAGCGACTCCGGCGAGCCCGAGTAGCCGAGCGCCTTGGCGACGGTCTGGAGGTCCAGCAGCTCGGCGTGGGTGAGCGCCTCCAGGTCGGCCAGCACCTCGGTGACCGTCCGGCCCTTCTTGGCGGCCCGCTCCGGGAAGTAGTCCCGGGCGACCAGCTCGCGCTCCGGCTCCACGCCCGCGATCAGCTCGTCCAGCTGGAGCGAGAGCAGCCGGCCGTCGATGCCGAGCTCCAGCACGTAACCGGCGATCTCGGTGGCGATCAGCCGGACCATCTCCAGGCGCTGGGCCACCGCGGTGACGTCCCGGACCGTCACCAGGTCCTCGATCTCCAGCGCGGAGAGCGTGCCGGCCACCTCGTCCAGGCGCAGCTTGTAGCGCTCCAGGGTGGCCAGCGCCTGGTTCGCCCGGGACAGCACGGTGGTGGAGTCCTCCAGCACCCGGCGGGTGCCGTTGACGTACATCGCGATCAGCCGCATCGAGTGCGAGACCGCGACCACCGGGTAGCCGGTCTGCCGGTTGACCCGCTCGGCGGTGCGGTGGCGGGTCCCGGTCTCGTCGGTGGGGATGGTCGAGTCCGGCATCAGGTGCACGCCGGCCCGGACGATCTTGGTGATGTCCTTGTCGAGCACCACCGCACCGTCCAGCTTGCACAGCTCGCGCAGCCGGGTGGCGCTGAACTCGACGTCCAGGACGAAGCCGCCGGTGCACAGGGACTCGACGGTCTTGTCGAAGCCCAGCACGATCAGACCGCCGGTGTTGGCCCGCAGGACCCGCTCCAGGCCGTCACGAAGCGCGGTACCGGGCGCGATGGCGGTGAGGGAGGCCCGCAGCAGGGCCTCCTCGCGGGAGGCCTTGTCCGCCCCCCGGTCGCTGGCTGCCACGTGACTCCTCCGGTCGACCCGTGCCGCGCGCCTCACGCCGTGCGCCGGTCCGCGGTCTGTTGCTCTGTCGCTCAGTACCGCTCGGTACTGCCTTCTGGCCAATGAGACTGGGGAAAGTCTAACTGTGTGTGGCTTCGGCAGGGCTTGGGTCAGCGCAGTTCGTCGGAGTCGAGCGGCTCCCAGCCGTCCATCAGCTCCTCGGGGTACGCCGCCGGGCGGTCCGCGGCCCGGGCGGAGCGCGGGGCGGGCGGCGCCGACGGTGCCTCACCGCGCGGCTCGGTGCGCGGCTTGGCGGCGGAGCGGCGGCGGCCCGGGATGGCCCGCAGCGCCTCGCCGATGTCGGCCACCTCGACCACCTTCATGCCCGGCGGCACCTTGCCCGGGTCCGGCGGGACCAGGGCGTGGGTGAAGCCCAGCCGGTGCGCCTCGGCGAGCCTCCGCTGCACCCCCGTCACCCGGCGGACCTCGCCCGCCAGGCCGACCTCGCCGATCGCCACCAGGTTGCTCGGCAGCGGGGTGTCGGTGGAGGAACTGGCCACCGCGAGGGCCACCGCGAGGTCCGCCGAGGGCTCGGTCAGCTTCACCCCGCCGACCGTCGCGGTGTAGATGTCCTGCTTGCCGAGCTTCACCCCGCCGTGCCGCTCGACCACCGCCAGGATCATCGCGATCCGGGGGGACTCCAGGCCCGAGGTGGTGCGCCGCGGGGAGGGGATCTGCGAATCCACCATCAGCGCCTGCACCTCGGCCACCAGCGGGCGCTTGCCCTCCAGGGTGACGGTGAGGCAGGTGCCGGGGACGGGCTTGTCACGCCTGGTCAGGAAGAGGCCGGAGGGATCGGCCAGGCCGACGATTCCCTCGTCGTGCAGCTCGAAGCAGCCGACCTCGTCGGTGGCGCCGTAGCGGTTCTTGACCCCGCGGATGAGCCGCAGCCGGGCGTGCCGGTCCCCCTCGAAGCTCAGCACCACGTCCACCAGGTGCTCCAGCAGGCGCGGCCCGGCGATCTGGCCGTCCTTGGTGACGTGGCCGACCAGCAGGGTGGCCATGCCGCGCTCCTTGGACGCCCGGATCAGCGCGCCCGCCACCTCGCGGACCTGGGCCGGGCCGCCGGGGGCGCCGTCCAGCTCGGCGGAGGCGATGGTCTGCACCGAGTCCAGGATCAGCAGGCCGGGGTTGACCGCCTCGATGTGGCCCAGCACCGCGCCGAGGTCCTGCTCGGCGGCGAGGTAGAGGTGCTCGGAGAGCGCGTTGATCCGGTCCGCGCGCAGCCGGACCTGGCCGGCCGACTCCTCACCCGTGACGTACAGCGTGCGGTGCTGCGCGGTGGCCGCCTTGGCGGCGACGTCCAGCAGCAGGGTGGACTTGCCGACACCGGGCTCGCCGGCCAGCAGCACCACCGCGCCGGGCACCAGGCCGCCGCCGAGCACCCGGTCCAGCTCCGGCACGCCCGTCGAGCGGGCCGTCGCGACCTGGCCGTCCACCTGGCCGATCGGGCGGGCGGGCGCGCTGACCGGACCGGCGGCCGTGGTGCGGATCGGCACCGCGCCGTACTCCTCGACCGTGCCCCAGGCGTTGCACTCCGGGCAGCGACCGACCCACTTGGGCAGCTGGTTGCCGCACTCGGTGCAGCGGTACGCCGGGCGGGGCTTGGCGGTGGTCTTGGAACGCGGAGGCATGCGGCCCACCGTAGCGCCTGGGTCCGACAACGGCGGTCCGCCGGCAGGCTCGCCGCGCGCCCACACAGATGGGCGATGTTGTTACCCGAAAGAAGTACATACGCGGTGAATGGCCGGGATCAGCCGTCCGCGTTCTCTACCGTCGGACGGGTGACGACGAGAACTGTTGGGCCGACCGGGTCGGTCGGGCCGGTCGAGCCGGGCAGGGCGGGCGGCTCGGGCCGGGTGGGCCGGGTGGGTCGGATGACCGGGGCGAGCGGGGTGGCCGGGGCGAGCGGCGTGGCCGGGGTGCGGGGCGCTGCCGCGCTCGCGGCGTACGAACGGCAGGTGGACGGGCTGTTCACTTACTGCCTCTCGGTGCTCTGCGAGCACGACGCGGCGGCCGACGCCCTGCGCGAGGTCCGCGAACTGGCTCGGCGGCACGGCGAGCGCCTGACCGAACCCGGGCTGTTGCGTGCCTGGCTGTTCTCGCTGGCCCGGTACTGCTGCCTGCGCCGGCTCGCCGGGGACGGCCCGGGTGCGGCCGACGGCGGGGGCGGGGGCGAAGGTGACGGCGGAGGTGGAGGTGGAGCGGGCGAGGCCGAGGCGGCCCGGCGGCGGCGCGAGCTGTCCTCGCTCGCGTGGCCCGAGGCGGCCGGGACCGACCCGGAGCAGCGCGAGGCGCTGGAACTGTCCGTCCGGCACCGGCTCACCCCGCTGGAGGTGGCGGCGGTGCTGGGCCTGCCGTTCGAGCGGACCCGCGCGCTGCTGGCCGGGGCCGAGGCCGAAGTGGCCCGGACCAGGGCGGCCCTGCTGGTGCTCGGCGTGGGCAGCTGCCCGGAGCTCGACCGGCTCGGCGGGGCCGGGGCGGAGTCCTGGCGGGACTGGGTGCTCGGGCCGGCGCTGCGCCGGGAGCTGGTGCAGCACGTGGTGGACTGCCCGACCTGCCGGGGGACGGCGGAGCGGGTCGCCGCGGGCGAGGCGGCGGAGGGTGCGGCGGGGACGGCCGGGCTGGCGGGGCTGACGCTGCTGCGGGCTCCGGCGGAGCTCTCGGGGGCTGCCGCGGCGGCTGCGGGGGCGACGGCTGCGTCGGGGGCCGGGCGGGTCGCGGAGCCGGGGCTGCGGTTCGACCAGGGCGGCTTCCCCCGGCACCGGGCGCCGGACGCGGGGCGCGGGCTGGCGGTACGCCGACGGGTGGTGACCACCGGGGTGCTGGCGGCCGTCCTGGCGGCGCCGGTGGTCGCCCTCTGGGCCGGGCACCGGGGCGGTGGCGGCCCGGGGACGGCGGCCGCGGTGTCGGCGGTCCGGGTGGACGAGGCCGGGCGGCCGGGCGGGCAGCGGCCACGGCCCGCGGTGGACGGCCCGGCGGGGCCGGGCGCCTCCGGCCTGCCCGGGATGGAGCTGGCGGGGGCCGGTGCGGCCGGTGCAGAAACGTTGCTTCCCGGTTTTCCGCGGCTCGCCTTCCAGGGTGCGGTGATCCCCGTCCCGGCCCACGGCACGACCCCGCTGACCAGCCCGAGCCTGGTCGCCGCACCGGCCCCGGCCGTCGACCGGGCCTCCGCCACGGACGCCGACGAGTCGGCCCCGGCCGGGCTGCTCACCGTCGAGGCCGCCGAGTACGGCAGCCGGACCGTCCTCACCCTCACCAACTCCGGTACCACCGAGATCCGTTGGCACGCGGTGACGGAGGCCGGCTGGCTCCGGCTCAGCCGCGACTCCGGCACCCTGGCGCCCGGCCAACGGATCACCGTGATCGTCACGGTCGACGAGGACCAGGCCCCCGTGACCCAGTGGACCGCCCGGATCGCGCTGCCGCCCTCCCAGGCGGTGGTCACCCTGGAGGGCGGACCGCACAACCGCGGGGGCTCCGCCTCCTCCCCGGCCGACCCCTCGCCGGCGCCGACTTCACCCGCAACTCCGCCCGCGACGGCGACCCCGGTGCCGACGCCGTCGCCGACCGCCTCCGGCTCCCCCACGTCCTCCCCGTCCCCGTCCGGCCCGGCCACGACGGCGCCCAGCCCGTCCGCTTCGCCCCACCCGACGGCCACCACCACCGCCTCCCCCTCCGGGCAGTAGCGGGCGCGGGTTGGTGCTCTGCGTGAGAAGTCGGCCGGGCCGACTTCTCACGCGCGGCACCGGGGAACCACACCACCTCCCTCCCGCTCCACCCAGCGCCAGAGGTCGGCCCCACCGACTTCCCACGCGCCCGATCAGACCCGGCACGTGCCGCCCCGGACGGCGGGCTCGGGCTGGAAGACGCGAGGAAGCACCAGAAGTCGGCCCCACCGACTTCCCACGCGCCCGACCACACCCGGCACGTGCCGCCCCAGACCGCGGGCTCAGGCGGAAAGACGCGAAGAAGCACCAGAAGTCGGCCCCATCGACTTCCTGTGCAGGCCAGGCAACCACGGGCCTCCCCCACCCCCCAGCACCAGAAGCCGACCCCACCGACTTCCCACGCGCCCGACCACACCCGGCACGTGCCGCCCCAGACTGCGGGCTCGGGCTGGAAGACGCGAGGAAGCACCAGAAGTCGACCCCACCGACTTCCTGCGCAAGCCAGCCAACCACGGGCCTCCCCCGCCCCACCCAGCACCAGAAGTCGGCCCCACCGACTTCCCACGCGCCCGGTCAGACCCGGCGGATCGGGGGGACCTGGTAGGTGCCGTCCAGGACGGCGGGCTCGGGCTGGTAGATGCGGAGGATCGGGCGGAACTCGCCGGGTGGGGTGGGGAGCCAGTTGGCGGCGGCGGTCGGGTCCTCGGGTTGGTCGTGCCGGAGGGTCAGGGTGAGGGAGCCGTCCTCGCCGTAAACCAGGCCGGGGGTGCGGTCGCCGATCGAATAGCGGTCGATCGGGTTCTCCACCAGGTAGTAGTCCGGGACGGAGTACATCGTGACGGACCAGAACGCCCCGGCCGGGGGCGGCGGGTCGAAGTGCAGGATGTAGTCGTGGACGCCGGTAAGCGGCCGGCCGTCGGAGTCGTCGTAGGTCATCGCGTACGAGGCCTCGTAGGCGTGGTTGCCCCAGAGGCCGGCCCGGGCGGCGGCGGCCCGGCTGAGGTAGGCGGCGCGGCGGTCGGGGATGCGCCACTCGGGGTCGTCGAGGGTGCCCGGGCCCAGGTGGTCGGTGTTGTAGTCGAAGAGGTGCAGCGCGCCGCGCCACTCGCCGGGCGGGTGGTCCTCGGGCGGGCGGGTGGCGTCCTCGACCCGTTCGCGGCCGGCCGCCAGCCCCTTGGCCAGCGCCAGCGTCCATTCGGCGGCAGCCGCCCGGTACGGCGAGGCCCCGTCGTCCAGCAGCCCGAGCGGGGCGAAGCGGCGCTGGTACTCGATGTCCGCGGTGGCGGGCGGGAAGGCCTGCATCCAGACCCGCAGCCGCTCGAAGAAGGCCAGGCGCTCCGGGACGTCGCCGTCCGGTTCGGGCAGTCCGGCGGCCACGCCACCGGGTTCCAGCGGCTCCAGTTCCAGGGCGTCCTGGAGTGCCCGGACCCGCGGGAGGTCGTCCGGGCCCGCGCACGCGAAGCGGCCGACGAGGGTGCCGACGGTGGTCGGCAGCTCGATCACCCGGTCGGGGTCGGGCGGGGTGCCGTGCCAGTGGGGCGGGACGATCAGCCAGGTCTGCGCGCCCGTACCGGTGCCCCGGCGGCCGAGGTAGGCGACGTTGTCCGTCCAGGCGTCGATGACCTGGAGCACGTAGTAGGCACCGCCGGTGTCCGGGACGCGCAGCACCTGCGGGCCCTCGGAGAGGTCGAGCTGGGCGATCGAGTAGACCGTGTCGTTGTTGACGGAGACGAAGTGGTCGCCCGGGCCGGCCAGCCGGGTGGCGTGGCTGAGGTGGTTGAACGGCGCCGCCGGCAGGGTGCCCAGGCCGCCCCGGGCGAAGCGCTCGACCATGGTCAGGCCGGCGACCAGCGGATAGCCGTAGACGTACGCGTCGGCGGCCAGGGCCTCCAGCTCGGGCTGGTTCATCACGGGTCCTTCGACGTCGGCGGGCCGTTCGGCCGGCCGGCACCGCCGGCGGCTGCGGCAGGGCCGGTCCTTCTCTCGGATGCTAAGCGGGCCCGGGTGGGGCGGCACCTCGGTCGGGGCCGTACGGACCCCGGCACCCCGGGATCTGCCGAGCGCTAAACCGGGCGTACCGGCGGGGCGGCCGGGAGAGGGTCGTCGGTATGAAGATCCTCCTGCTTGGGGGCTCATCCTTCCTCGGACGGGCCTATGCTGCCGAGGCCCTCGCCCGGGGCCATCGGGTGACCACCTTCAACCGCGGCCGCAGCGCCGCCGACCTGCCCGGCGTCGAGGCCGTCCGGGGCGACCGCGACAGCGCCGGGGACCTCTCCCGGCTGGTCGACGGCCGCAGCTGGGACGCCGTCGTCGACACCTCCGCCCAGCAGCCCGCCCAGGCCGCGCTGAGCGCCCGGCTGCTGCGCGACCGGGCCGGCCACTACACCTTCGTCTCCTCCGTGCACGCCTTCGCCGACTGGCCCGCCCGCCCGGTCGACGAGGACTCCGCGCTGCACCCCTGCCCCGCCGACGCCCCGCCCGGTCAGCCCCCCGGGAACGCCCTGAAGGCCGGCTGCGAGCGCGCCGTACTGGCCGGGTTCGGCGCCGCGCGCACGCTGGTGCTGAACAGCGGGCTGCTCGTCGGGCCGTACGAGTCCGGCGGCCGGCTGCCCTGGTGGCTGGAGCGGATGGCACGCGGCGGGCGGGTGCTCGCCCCGGGGGATCCGCGGCGGACCATGCAGGTCATCGACGTCCGGGACTTCGCCGTCTTCGGGCTGGACCTGCTGACGGCCGGGACGGCGGGGCGGTTCGTCACCACCGCGCCGCCCGGCCGGCTCCGCTTCGGCGGGTGGCTGGAGACCTGCCGGGAGGTCGCGGGCGCCGCGGACACCGAGCTGGTCTGGGTCCCGGACGGGCCGCTGCTCGCCGAGGGGCCGGACCGGGTCGCCGCCTGGACCGAACTCCCCTTCTGGGCACCGGACGTGCCCGAGCTGGCGGGCGTCTGGCTGGCCGACACCGGCCGGGCGCAGGCGGCCGGGCTGCGCTGCCGACCGTTCGCCGAGACGGCGCGGGACACCTGGGAGTGGCTGCGGACGCGCGGGCCGGCCGGGGACACCGACGCCGAGGGGCGCAAGGGACAGCCGGGCGGGCAGCTGTGGCAGGGCATCGAACCCGCCAAGGAGCGGCGGCTGTTGGCCGCCCACGGCTGACGGCTGCGTCCTGGAGTGGGAAGTCCGCCGGGCCGACACGTCCCACTCCAGGACGCTCCAGGACGCTCCAGGGCACTCCAGGACGCTCCAGGGGATACCGGGAGGGGCGCCCCGACGGCGGCCGGCGGCCCGCTCAGTGCTTGCGGCGGGTGACCAGCTCGGCGAGCGCCAGCAGTTCGTCGGCCGCGGCCGGCTCCGGGACGGCCGCGGCCAGCTGCGCCATCGCCGTGGCCATCCGCTCGCAGGACTCCCCCTGTGCCCAGCCACGCCCGCCGGCCGCGTCCACGGCGGCCGCGCACTGCGCCAACTCCTCCGGAGTCAAAGGACGTTCGACCGCGTACAGCTCGGCCAGCCGCTTGCCGTCGACGGTGCCGGAGCCCAGCGCCGCGACCACCGGCAGGGACTTCTTCCGCGCGACCAGGTCCGCACCGACCGGCTTGCCGGTGACCGCCGGATCCCCCCAGATGCCGATCAGGTCGTCGATCAGCTGGAAGGCCAGGCCGATCTCCCGCCCGAAGCCGTCCAGCGCCTGCGCCGCCTCCTCGGTGGCGCCCCCGTACAGGGCGCCCGTCGCGCAGGCCGCGCCGAGCAGCGCACCGGTCTTGGCCTCCGCCATCGCCAGGCACTCGGCCAGCGAGACGTCGTCGCGCCGCTCGAAGGCGCAGTCGATCTGCTGGCCCTCGCAGAGCTCGACCACGCAGTCGGCGAGCCGGCGGATCGAGCCGTGGGCGGCCGGGTGGGTGTCCTCGGCGAGCAGGCGCAGCGCGAGGGAGTGCATGGCGTCCCCGGCCAGGATGGCCTCGGTGGTGCCGAACACCCGCCAGGCGGTGGGCCGGTGGCGCCGGGTGTCGTCCCGGTCGATGACGTCGTCGTGGAGCAGGGTGAAGTTGTGCACCAGCTCCACCGCGGCCGCGGCGGCGACGGCCTCCTCGGGCTTGCCGCCCAGCGCCTGGGCGGCGGCGAGGACCATGGCCGGCCGGATCGCCTTGCCGGCGGGGGCCTCGGCGGGGGTGCCGTCCGCCTCCCACCAGCCGAAGTGGTAGCCGGCCACCCTGCGCATGGTGCCGGGCAGCGAGTCGACGGCGGCCCGCAGGACCGGGTCGACGAGGGCGCGGGTCCGGGCGAGGATGTCCGCCGCCTCGTGCCCCTCTTTGTGGTCCCGCTCCAGCGTGGGACTGGTCATGGGTGTCTCCCCCTGTCGGGCGCCTGTCGTGGGACGGCCCGCCGTGCGACGGACCGGAGTTGCGGAGCCGGGGCCGGACGGCCCGCGCGCCGGAGGCCGGCGGCCCCGGCGGGCGGCCCGGCTCCGCGGCCGGCCCCGCCGACCGTCAGTACTGGGCGATGTCCACGTTCTCCAGGACCCCGACCGCGTCCGGCACCAGGATCGCGGCGGAGTAGTAGGCGCTCACCAGGTAGGAGATGATGGCCTTGTCGTCGATTCCCATGAACCGCACCGAAAGGCCCGGCTGGTATTCGTCCGGAATTCCGGTCTGGTGCAGGCCGATGACGCCCTGGTTGTCCTCGCCGATTCGCATCGCGATGACCGAGCTGGTGCTCCCGACGACCGGGATCTTGTTGCACGGGAAGACCGGCACCCCGCGCCAGGAGAGGATCTGCTTGCCGTCGACCTCGACCGTGCCCGGGTTGAGGCCCCGCTTGTTCAGCTCCCGGCCGAAGGCGGCGATCGCCCGGGGGTGGGCCAGGAACATGCGGGTGCCGCGGCGGCGGCTGAGCAGCTCGTCCATGTCGTCCGGGGTGGGCGGGCCGGAGTGGGTCTGGAAGCGCTGCTCGTACGCGGCGTTGGCGAGCAGGCCGAACTCCGGGTTGTTGACGAGCTCGTGTTCCTGCCGCTCGCGCAGGGCCTCGATGGTCAGCCGCAGCTGGTGCTCGGTCTGGTTCATCGGCTCGTTGTAGAGGTCGGCGACCCTGGTGTGCACCTTGAGGATGGTCTGCGCGACGCTCAGCTCGTACTCGCGCGGCTTCAGCTCGTAGTCCACGAAGGCGCCGGGCAGCTCGTACTCGCCCCAGTGACCGGCCGAAAGGTCGATCGCGGCCTCGCCGTGCTTGTTCTGCGCCTGCTGGAAGCCGTTCAGGTACTCGATGACCTGGAGCTGGAGCGCCTCGGAGCGGTCGTGCAGCTCCTGGAAGGCCGACCAGGACAGCGACAGCACGGTGCCGGAGGTCGCGGCGCGGACGGTGTACGGCCACTCCCCGCCGTCCTGCCGGACCGCCTCGTCGCCCAGGTGGTCGCCGTCGGCGAGGCCGCCGACCACCGTCTCCTCCCCGTACTTGCCGGTGCCCAGCCGGTCGAGCTTGCCGTGCGCGATCAGGAAGACCTCGGTGATCGGCGCCCCGGCCCGGACCAGCACGTCGCCCGCGGCGAAGTCCCGCTGCACGAAGCGGGAGGCCAGCTCCTCCAGCAGGGCCTCGTCCTGGAATCCGCGCAGCACCGGCACCTCGGCCAGCGTGGGCGGGACGACCCGCACCTCGGACCCGGTCTTGACGAAGCCCACCCGGCCACGGCCGACCGAGTGGCGCAGGCGGCGGTTCACCCGGTAGGTACCGCCGGACACCTGCACCCAGGGCAGCTTCCTGAGCAGCCAGCGCGGGCTGATGCCCTGCATCTGCGGCGCCGACTTGGTGGTCGTCGCGAGGTTCCGCGCGCCGGCCGTGCTCAGAGCCTGCTGCTGCCGGATCCCCGACCGCGCGCCGGGCGCGGGAATACCGGCATTGGTTTCGGTCGACATGAGGGGGCCCTTCGCATATCCCGATGAATGTCACCTTGCACATGCGTGTTGCAGCTTCATGGTGGGCCCCAGGGGGTGCGCCCCGCAATCACTCGTTCGAGTGGTTCGGAATGGCTAAACAAATAGTACGAATAGATCACCCGATCGATATTTGTTCGACTGTTTATTCGAACATATCGGCGTGCCGCGCCCTATCCTCCCCCATCCGCGCTCCGGTCCGTGCCCCGACCCGCCCCCGCCCCTCGCCCCGCCCCCGGGGCCGCCCGGCGCGGTCCCGCGCGGCCCGCCGGGGAACCCCGCCGCCCGGGCCGTTCGAACAGGCCGCTAGGGTTCCCTGACCCCGCGTCAACTCGCTGCTCGGGAGAGCCATATGACTGCACCCGTACGTGTCTGGCTGAACCGCACCTACGCCGAGAACGTCTTCTTCGTCGAGCAACTGCGCGCCGCCCCGCGCCCCGTGGTCGTCCACGCGACCCACGGGGACCCGGACTCACCCCTGCTCGCCGCCGCCGACCACGGCAGCGCGGAGCCGGCCGACCTGCCGGCGGACGGCTACGTCGGCTACGCGCTGGACTACTGCGCCCGGCACGCCGTCGACGTCTTCGTCCCGCAGCTGCACCAGCTCGCCATCGCCCTCGCCCGGCCGGAGTTCGAAGCGATCGGCACCGCGCTGCTCTGCCCGCCGGCCACCGCGATAGCGGCCTTCACCAGCAAGGTCGACGGCTACGCGGCGATCGCCGGGGCCGGGCTGCCCGTCCCGCCGTGGTGGCGGGTGCGCACCCCCGGAGAGCTGTGGGACGCCGTCGAGCGGATCGAGGACGCCGGGCACACCGCCTGCCTCAAGCCCACCTCGGGCGCCGGGGGCGCGGGCTTCCGGGTGCTCACCCGGGAGCCGTACGGCGCACGGCGGCTGGCCGGCTGGGACCACCGGGTGCAGGTCGAGCAGGTGGCCGCGGCGCTGGCCGGCGGCGGCCCGGACGGCGAGCCGGTGGACCTGCTGGTGATGCCGTACCTGGACGGGCCGGAGGTCTCGGTGGACTGCCTCGCCGACCGGGACGGCAGCCCGATCGTCGCGGTCGGGCGCACCAAGGAGGGCCGCCGCCGGGGCTTCACCACCGAGGAGTGCTACCTCGACCCGGTCCGCCGGCTGGTCCGGGCGACCGGGCTGGCGTACCTGTCCAACGTGCAGTTCCGCCGCCTCGACGGCCGCCCGGTGGTCATCGACGTGAACACCCGCCCCGCCGCCGGGCTCCACCAGCTGCGGCTGTGCGGCCTCAACCTGGCCTGGGACGCGGTGCGGCTGGCCCTCGGGGAGCGGCCGCAGTGCGCGGGGGCGGTGCCGGACGTACGCGGCGTCGAGTACACGCTGGTGCCGGGCGTCCAGCCGGTGCTGCCGCGCCGGGCGCCGGGCCGGGTGTCCCTGCTGCGGGCCCGGGCATGACCGGCCGGGCCGGTCCTACAGCGGGCCGGGGCCTACAGCGGGCCGTTCCTACAGCGGGCCGTTCCAGTCGAGGGTCGGCTCCAGCACCCCCTCCAGGGTCAGCAGCCAGCGCTTCACCTCGATGCCGACCCGGCCGCCGCCGAAGCCGCCGATCCCGTCCGCCGCCACCACCCGGTGGCAGGGCACCAGCAGGGGTACGGGGTTGGCGGCCATCATCTGTCCGACCGTGCGGGCGGCCAGGCCGGGCCCCGTGACGTCCTCGAACACCCCGCTGCGGGCGGCCAGTTCGCCGTAGGTGATGGTCCGGCCGTACGGCACCTCGCGCCAGAGCGTCCGCAGCACGGCGCGGTGCGGCCCGGAGCTCAGGCTCCAGTCGATCGGCAGGCCGAGCTCGCGGGTGCGGCCCGCCAGGTAGG
The DNA here is from genome assembly GCF_044391605.1 of Kitasatospora sp. NPDC018619. Taxonomy (NCBI): domain Bacteria; kingdom Bacillati; phylum Actinomycetota; class Actinomycetes; order Kitasatosporales; family Streptomycetaceae; genus Kitasatospora; species Kitasatospora sp. NPDC018619. Next base: position 61,291 of record NZ_JBISAI010000003.1, on the reverse strand, counting down.
CGCCGATCCGCTCGGTGACGGCGGCGGCCTTCGCCGCGTCGGTGCACGGCGGCACCTCGCCCTCGGGCGGGCCGGTGTACCCGGCCGAGGCCACCCCGAGCGGGGTGACCGCGACGCGCATGGGCCCGCTGGGCAGCGGGGTGGGCACGGTCAGCCAGGACATCGACCAGGACTGCGGCACGCTCGGGCCCCCACCCTCCGCCGGACCGGCCGCCGGCCACCCCGGCACCCGGGGGGCGTCCCCGCCCCGCGCGCCATCGTACGGCGGGGGACCGACAGCCCCCGCCCCCTCGTACGGCGGACGGCACGGGCGCGGCGAGCGGCCCGGGCGCGGCGGTCCCGCGGCCCGGGCCCGGGCGGCTCCGGTCAGAACTGCCCCTTCAGCTGCCGGGCGTTGGAAGCGCACCAGTGCACCAGGTCGGCGCGGTCCGGGGCGCGCCCCTCGCACAGCACGGCGAGCTGTTCCTCGTTGATCCGGTTGGGCCCCGGGATCTCCAGCAGGTACGCCAGTTCCGCCAGCACGGTGGCGAGCCGCTCCGCGTCCGAGTGGTCCAGGGTGACCGCGGACTCGTGGTGGCTGATGGTGAGCGAGCCGGGCATGATCGACCTCCTCCGTCACCCCCCGCCCTCCACCGTACGACCGGGTCGGCCGCCCCGCCCGCCGCGGAGGCGCGCGTGCGCGGGAGGGGCAGCCGGTTGCGCTCCGGGGCCGGCCGGGCGCGGAGCGCGGCGGGCCGGGGGTGCGCCCCGAAGCCGTCCGAGGGGTTGGTCAGCTGTCCGGGCCCTCCTCCCAGCGACGGTTCCGTACCGCCGGTACGGCCAACACTACGGCCCCGGCCGCCAGTTGCCAGACCGCCCCGAGGAGCAGCACGGTCTCCGCACCGAACCGGCCCGCCAGCGGACCGGCCGCCGCCAGCCCGAGCGGGCCGAGGGCGAAGGCGCCGAGCACGCCGAAGGCCGTCAGCCGGCCGAGCAGTTCCACCGGGACCCACTTCTGGGTGGTCGTGCTGTAGAGCGTCCCGCAGACCGCCGAGCCGACCCCGGCCACCAGCGCTGCGGCCGCCACCCAGGGCAGCCCCGCCCCGGTCGCGAGCGCCCCGGAGGGCAGCGCCCAGGCCAGCGCCGCCGCGGACGCCACCGCGAGCGGGCGGGCGGGCCTCCGGCCGAGCATCAGCAGCCCGCCCAGCACCGCACCGGCGCCGTACCCGCCCATCACCAGGCCCCAGGCCCGCGCGCCGCCGAGGCCGCGCTGCGCGAGCAGCGGGCCGAGCACCAGGAAGGGTGCCCAGACCAGGAGGTTGAACAGGCCCATCTGCACCGTGGTGATCCACAGCCACGGGCGGGCGGCGAACTCCGACCAGCCGGCCCGCACCTCCCGGAGCACCGACTCACCGCCGCCCCCCGCCGCCCGCCCCGGCAGCCGCAGCCTGGCCAGCGCGAAGGCGCCGACGCCGTACGTCACCGCGTCGACCAGCAGTACCGTCGCCGGGCCCCAGGCGGCGGTGACCAGGCCCGCGGTCGCCGGGCCGACCGCGGTGGACACCGAACGGGCCAGCCCCAGCAGGGTGTTGGCGTCCGCCGCCAGCTCCTTGCGGTGCACCAGGTCGGGCACGACCGCGCCGAAGGCCGGCATGAACAGCCCCTCACCGGCGCCCCAGAGCGCCACCAGCGCGACCATGGCGCCCACCGGCGCGTGCCCGGCCGCCAGCAGTCCGGCGAACAGCGCCTGGACCAGGCCGCGCACCAGGTCCGCGCCCAGCATCACCCGGCGGCTGCCGAGCCGGTCCGCGATCACGCCGGCGGCCGGCAGCACCAGCACCACCGGAAAGATCCGGGCCGCCATCACCCACCCCAGCCCGGTGCCGCCGCCACCGCCGTCGAGCACCGCGAAGGCGACCGCGACCGGCGCCATCGAGGAGCCGACCAAGGAGGTCGTGTACCCGAGGAAGAACCACGTGAATTCGCGCTCGCCGAGCACGGCGAGACGGCCTCCCGGGCGCCTGCGGCGGGCCGGGAGCCGGTCGGTTCGCACTGCCATGGGCAGCAAGTCTGCGGTTCCGGGAAGAGCGGTTCAAGGGATAACGGAGAAAAAGTTGAGTCTTTTCGCATCAATTTCCTGCACGATGCCGATTCCCGCAGTAAATTCACCTTATCAGCGCCTCCGACCTGCTGTTTACTGCGGAATACGGCTAGGGTTCGAGGGGCCTGACGGAAATGGTTTACTGCGGAAGAAGGCGATCGTGACAGGACGTACGGCAGAACTCCCGCCGGTCGAGTACGCCGTCGCCGTCGAGCGCTACCTGGCCGCCTCCGGGCTCGCCGACGGCTCCCGGCGGATCTACCGGATCGCACTCGACACCTGGGCCTGGGCGCTCGCCGGCCGGCCCGCCCCCACCGGCCCGCAACGGCGGCGGGCCCGGCCGCCCGTCCTGCCGCTCGCCCTGCTCGACCACCCGGACGCCGCCGGACGGCTGCGCACCGCGGCCGCCCGGCGTACCGCCGACACCGACCCGCGCACGCTCAACCGGGAACTCTCCACCCTGCGCGCGGCGGTGGCCTGGTGGCGGAGCCGGGGCTGGCTCGACGGCGACCCGACCGCCGGCCTGCTCGCCCGACCGCTGCCCCGACCGGCGGCGGCCGCAGGCCCGTTGACAGCCGAGGAGCTGCGCGCCCTGTTCGCCCTCCGCGCGCCGCTGCGCGAACAGGCGCTCTGGCACCTGCTGCACGAGTCCGGCGCCCCGATCGAGACCGTCCTCGCCCTGGACACCGACCACCTCGACCTGCTCCGCCGCCGCACCCGCCCCGGACCGCCCGCCGTCCACTGGCAGTCCGGCGCCGCCCGGCTGCTCCCCCTCCTGGTCGCCGGCCGCGCCACCGGCCCGCTCTTCTGCACCGACCGCCGCGCCCCCGCCGACACCCCGGCCCGCGACCGCTGCCCCTACACCGGCCGCGCCCGGCTCTCCTACCGCCGGGCCGCCGAGCTCTTCACGGCCCACACCCGGGCGCTCGGGCCGGGCTGGACGCTCCGCCGCCTGCGGGCGGGGCGGTAGCGCGGACGGCTCCGCGCCGTCCGCCGACCGCGCGCCGGCGGGCGGGGCCGGTGCGGAGCCGGGGACCGGCGGGCGGGGCCGAGGGCCGGTGGGCGGGGCCGGTGCGGTGACTGTCCGGTGAGCGGCGAGGCGGCCGACGGACGGCCCCCGCCGCACCGTTACGCAGCCGATGGGCGGCCGTGACACGACCGGCCGAGGACCGCGACACGCCCCTCCTACGGTCGTCCACGACGCCACCGGCCGCCCCGGACACCCGGGCGAACCGGCCGGAGGGCGTCCGTGCCGGGGACGCCCTCGTCCGGCGCCGACGACGGACGTCCCGCGACACCAGCACGCCGGGCCCCGCGGCCCGCACCGCGGACCGACGGCCACCACGTACCGACCGATGCAGATGGAGACACCCCGCATGAGCAGGAGCCGTACCCACCACTCGCCCGCCCGCCGCGTCCTGGCCGCCTGCGCCCTGACCGGCGCCGCGCTGCTCGCCACCGTCACCGGCGGGCAGGCCTGGGCCGACGGCGCGCCGAAGCCGGCCGCGCCCAGCGTCGCCTCCCCGGTCGCCCCGGGCGGCGAGCGCACCGCCACGCCCACCCCCGCCCCGCGGCCCGAGGGCGGACCGGCCGTCACCGCCCCGACGGGCGCCCGTACCGCCTCCCCGGCCCCGGTCGCCCCGAACGGCGCCCAGCCGCAGGTTCGCGAGGTGCCCAAGGGCGCCGCGCAGGCCGGTGACGGCTCCGGCGCCTCCGACGGCTCCGGCCTGATGCTCGCCGGTGGCGGCGCCGTCGCGGCCGTCGGCGCCGCGGCCCTGGGCTTCGCCGTCCTGCGCCGCCGCTCCGGTGCGCGCGGCTGACACCGGTCCCGAGTCCGCCGGGCACCCCGGCGCCGCTTCCCCGTACCCGGCCAGTCGGGGAAGCGGCGCCGGGGCCGCCCCGGTGGCGGGGACCGACGGCCACCGACGCTCCCGGGCCCGCCAGGGGGGCCACCGGCGGGGGCGCCGCCGCGCCGCCCGGCCGGGACCGGGCCCGCTGCGCCGCACCGCCTTCGGCACCGCGGGCCTGCTCTGCCTGGTGCTCGGCGCCTCGCTCGCGCTGTCCGGCCAGGAGACGCCGGTCGTGCGGATCGAGAGCTCCGGCCACGGCACCGGCACCTCCGCCGCCACCGGCGTCCCGGCGGCGGCCGCCCCGAGCACCACCGGCACCCCGCCCGCGGGCGCACCCGCCCCGCGGCCGTACCCGGCCTCGCCGCCGACCCGCCTGCTGATCCCCTCCGTCGGAGTCGACGCGCCCGTGGCGGGCCTCGGCCTGAACCCCGACGGCACCGTCGAGGTGCCGTCGGCCGACCGGGGCGACGAGGTCGGCTGGTACCGCAACGGCCCCACCCCCGGCGAGACCGGCCCCGCCGTGCTCATCGGGCACTACGACACCGTGCACGGCCCCGCGGTCTTCAAGCAGCTGCCGAAGCTGCGGGCCGGGGAGCGGATCCGGATCCAACGCGCGGACGGCAGCACCGTGGACTTCACGGTCCGTACGCTGGTCCAGGCGTCCAAGGACAGCTTCCCGACCGAGCAGGTGTACGGCGACACGCCCGGGCCCGCGCTCCGGCTGATCACCTGCGGCGGACGGATCGGCAAGGACGGCCACTGGACGGACAACATCATCGTGCTGGCGGACCCGGCCTGAGGACCCTCCGCACGACCCGCGCGGAACCACCGGCCGCCGCCCGCACGACCTACGGAGGGGCGGCGGACGGGGTCGGCGTCGGGGCGCTCCCGCGGCGGGCCCAGCCGGGGCCCCGCCGAGGCCCAGCCGCGGAGCAGGCGACAGCAGGCGACAGCAGGAGCGAGCAGGAGGACGAGCACCGACCGTGGCAGCAACACCACCACCCCGTCGCCGGCCCGCCGCCGTCCCGGTGGCCGCCCTGGCCGGCCTGGCCGTCGTCCTCGCGCTGGCCGCCCTGGCCTTCGGCCGGTCCGCCCCCGGCGGCCTGCGCGACCAGGGCCCCGCCCGGTCCGTCTCGCCGCCGCCGGTGCGCCAGCCGCTCTGGCCCGACCTGCCCACCTCCCCGCCGCCGGACACCACCACGCCCGACGTCACCCAGGAACCGCCGCAGCCCGTACCGGACCTGACCGTCCCCGGGCACGACATCACCGCCGTCGACGTCCGCACCGTCCTCAGCAAGGACCCGAAGGTCGGTACGGAGGAGCGCCAGGCGCTCGGCTCCTGCACCGGCTGCTCGATCCGCACCCCCGAGTTCCGCGACCTCACCGGGGACGGGCAGCCCGAGCTGCTCACCGTCGTCACCACCCCCCGGCAGGTCGTGCTGCACGCCTACACCCTCGTTGGGGACCAGCTGCTGCCGGTCCTCCAGGTCCCGGTGCTGCCGACGTTCAACGCCGTCACCGTCGGCAGCGACCTGTGGCTGTACGAGCCGACCAGCGTCGACGCCCGGACCAGCAGCCACTACGAGTGGGACGGCAAGCGGCTCGCCCTGAAGGAACGCCGCGACGAGGGCGTCGGGCTGCTCCCGCCGACCGGCCCGGACTCCGGGCGGACGGCCGCCCCCACGCCCGAGGTCGGTCCGGCGGTGCGTCCGGCCCCGCAGCCGCCGCGGCAGGCCGTCCCGGAGGCCACCGTGCCCTCGGTGCGCACCGCCCGGCCGTCCTCCGCGCCCCTCGCGCCCGCCGTCCCGGCCGTCCCCGCCGCCCCTACCGCGCCGTCCGCGCCCCTCGTGTCCACGGAGGCCAAGCGATGACCCCCGCCCCCACCACGACCGCCCCTCCGCACGTCCTCCTGGTCGAGGACGACGAGGTGATCCGCGAGGCCACCCGGATGGCCCTGGAGCGGTACGGCTTCCCGGTCACCACGGCGGCCGACGGCCTGGAGGGGCTGGAGGCCTTCCACGCCGTGCGGCCCGACCTGCTCCTGCTGGACGTCATGCTGCCACTGCTCGACGGGGTCGGCCTGTGCCGCCGGATCCGGGAGGAGAGCCAGCTGCCGATCCTGATGATGTCCGCCCGGACCGACCCGGTCGACGTGGTCTCCGGGCTGGAGGCGGGAGCGGACGACTACGTGGTCAAGCCCTTCGAGAGCGCCGTCCTGGTCGCCCGGATCCGCACGGTGCTGCGCCGTGTCCGGGTCGCCCCGGCGGCCGACGCCCCGGCCGCCGCCCCCTCGGGCACCGCCGTGCAGACCCTCGCCGCCCCGGAGCCGTCCCTCCCCTCCCCCTCCCCGTCCCCCTCCCCCTCCTCCCCGGCCGTCCGCAGCTTCGACGGCCTGCTGGTGGACACCGACAGCATGGAGGTCCGGGTGGACGGCCGCCTCGTCCCGCTGACCCCCACCGAACTGCGGCTGCTGCTGGAGTTCACCGCCGCGCCCGGGGTCGTCCTGGAGCGCTCCACCCTGCTCGAACGCGTCTGGGACTACGAGTGGGGCGCCGACACCCGGGTCGTGGACGTCCACGTGCAGCGGCTGCGCGCCAAGATCGGCTCCGGCCGGATCGAGACCGTCCGCGGCTTCGGCTACAAGCTGCGGCGCCCGGCATGACCCTGCGCCGCCAGATCGCCACCGCCGTCGCCGCCATTTCCGTCCTGGTCGCGGTGGCCGTCGGCCTGCTGGTCCACCAGGCGATGATCCGTCAGCACGTCGACCAGGCCCGCGCCTCCGCCCTCGCCGCCCTCGACTCCGCCCTGGACACCTACGAGCGCAAGGGCGCCCCGCCCGGCTCGGCCGGCACATCGGCCGGGCGGGGCGGCACCATGAACGACCCGGCCCTGCCCGACCGGCTGCGCGCCCTCGCCGCCGAGGGCCGGCACGGCTCGCTGCTCGTCGCGGACGGCACCGGCGAGTCCATGTGGGCGGCCGCCCCGGTGCAGAACGGGGTGCTGTCCGTCCGGACGGACTTCGCCCAGGACCGCCGGGCCATCGCCGACCTGGACCGGATCATCCTGCTCACCGTCGTCGCCGCGGTCTTCACCACCGTGCTGGCCGGCGTACTCGTCGCCGACCGGATCAGCCGCCGGCTGCGCACCGCGGCCACCGCAGCCCGGGGCATCGCGGCCGGCGGGACGGACACCCGGATCGGCGAACTCGTCGACGGCAAGGACGAGGTGGCCGACCTCGCCGCCGCCGTCGACCTGATGTCCCGCACCCTGCACCGCCGGCTGGAGGACGAACAGCGCTTCACCGCGGACGTCGCCCACGAGCTGCGCACCCCGCTCACCGGCCTGGTCACCGCCGCCGAACTGCTCCCGCCCGGGCGCCCCACCCAGCTCGTCCAGAACCGGGTCCAGGCCCTGCGCGGCCTGGTCGAGGACCTCCTGGAGGTCTCCCGCCTGGACGCGGACGTCGAGTCCCCCGACCTCTCCGCCGTCCCCCTCGAACGCGCGGCGCGCCGCACCGTCTCCCTCACCGGCCTGGACGTCACCGTCGAGGTCACCGCCGACCGACAGGTCCGCACCGACCTGCGCCGGCTCGACCGCATCCTCGGCAACCTGATCCTCAACGCCCACCGCCACGGCGCCGGCCCGGTCCACCTGTCCGTCGACGGCCCACGGATCACCGTCCGCGACCACGGCCCCGGCTACCCCGACGACCTCCTCCGGCACGGCCCGCAGCGCTTCCGCACCAACGCCCCCGAACGCGGCCGCGGCCACGGCCTCGGCCTCACCATCGCCACCGGCCACGCCCGCGTCATCGGCGCCACCCTGACCTTCGCCAACCACCCCGCCGGCGGCGCACTCGCCACCCTCACCCTCCCCCCGGACTGACCCGCCCGAACGCCGAAGGGCCAGCCCCGCCGGATCACACCGGCGGGGCTGGCCCTTCGTGCTGCGAGCCCCCTGTCGGGTTCGAACCGACGACCCCCGCTTTACAAGAGCGGTGCTCTGGCCAGCTGAGCTAAGGAGGCACGGTGGCCGTCCGCGACGGGTCACGGCGGCACCGGGGGGCAGTCTACCGGGCGCGGGTGACGGGATGGGGGGATATCCAGGGGTTGGTGGGATGGGTGGGCGTGATGGAACCGATGCCGAAATCGGGCGGGGTGGGGGCTGACAAGCGGCGGAAGCGCAGGTAGCGTCGCCGGGAGCCGATGCGTGCAGTGGTTCAGACCACTGGCGGGCCGGCGGAGCACCACGACCCCCTTTACTCGGATCGTCCGGCACGTTCCTGCCGGTGAAGGAGAGCAGCAACCATGGCTTCTGTCACGTACGACAAGGCGACCCGCGTCTACCCCGGGGCGGACAAGCCCTCAGTGGACGCGCTGGAACTGGAGATCGCGGACGGCGAGTTCCTCGTGCTGGTCGGCCCCTCGGGCTGCGGCAAGTCGACCAGTCTGCGCATGCTGGCCGGCCTGGAGGACGTCAACTCCGGTGCGATCCGGATCGGCGACCGCGACGTCACCCACCTGCCGCCGAAGGACCGGGACATCGCCATGGTGTTCCAGAACTACGCGCTCTACCCGCACATGACCGTCGCCGACAACATGGGCTTCGCGCTCAAGATCGCCGGCGTGAACAAGGCGGAGATCCGCACCAAGGTCGAGGAGGCCGCGAAGATCCTCGACCTGACCGAGCTGCTGGACCGCAAGCCGAAGGCGCTCTCCGGCGGTCAGCGCCAGCGCGTCGCGATGGGCCGCGCGATCGTCCGCCAGCCGCAGGTCTTCCTGATGGACGAGCCGCTGTCGAACCTGGACGCCAAGCTCCGCGTCTCGACCCGCACCCAGATCGCCGGCCTCCAGCGCCGCCTGGGCATCACCACGGTGTACGTCACCCACGACCAGACCGAGGCGCTCACCATGGGCGACCGGGTCGCGGTGCTCAAGGACGGTCTGCTCCAGCAGGTCGACACCCCGCGCAACATGTACGACAAGCCCGCCAACCTCTTCGTGGCCGGCTTCATCGGCTCGCCGGCCATGAACCTCGTCCAGGTGCCGCTGGTGGACGGCGGCGTGAAGTTCGGCGGCTCGGTCGTCAACATCTCGCGCGAGAACCTGGCCGGCGCCGGCACCGACAAGACGGTGACCGTCGGTGTCCGCCCCGAGCACTTCGAGATCGTCCCGTCGGGCGGCATCGAGGGCGTCGCGGTGACGGTCAACGTCGTCGAGGAGCTCGGCTCGGACGGCTTCGTCTACGGCACCACCCAGATCGGCGGCGAGGACCAGGACCTGGTCGTGCGCGTGCCCGGCCGGCAGATCCCGGCCCGCGGCGAGACCATCCACGTCGTGCCGATCGCCAACGAGACCCACGTCTTCTCCACCAGCTCCGGCCTGCGCCTGAGCAACTGACGCGGCCGCCACGCGCCCCGGAGCCCGCCGGACCCCCGTGGTCCGGCGGGCTCCGCCGTACGCCCGCGCGTCAACACGGCGAGGGGACGAATCCGGACACTGCGTCACTCGATGGTGTAACGGAGGGCGATCCGGCCCCTACCCACCGCTACTCTCCTGAGGGTGAAGCAGCTTGTGCGCCGTATCGGCCAGACCGTCGCCCTGACCCTGCCGGTCGTCCTGGTGACCACCGGCACCCTCGCCGTGACCAGGGTCCCGTGGGCCCCGCCGACCGGGCTCGACCAGCAGGTGGTGGCGGCGTCCAGCGGCGACGGCGCCGGGATCGGACGCTCCAACAGCGCGGCGGGCGCCGCGGCCAGGACGTCGGACGGGCTCGCCCCGCAGGAGTCGCTGCGGGTGGCGCTGCTGGACGAGCTGCGCGCCAAGAACCCCTCCGCCGCGCTGGACCTGCTGGAGCGCTCGATGCGCGAGCAGCCCTCGCTGACTCCCTACTGCACCTCGCTCTCCACCGAGCTGGGCAAGGCGGCGGTGCGCAAGTACCAGGGCGACGTCCAGCGGGCCCGGTCCTTCGCCCGCCCGGTCTGCGACGGCTCGTTCGCGGCCGGCGTCGTCGGCTGAGGCGCTGAGCGACGAGGCGGCGGACGCCCCCGTCCGCCGCCTTATTGTTCAGGCATGACCGCAGACTCCGGCCGCACCGCCGACCTCCCGTCCGCCGAGCACCAGTCGTCCCGCCAGTCGTCCCCGTCGCCGGCCCAGCAGGCCCGGCTGCTCCAGCAGACCCAGCAGCCGCGGCCGACCACGACGCCCGTCACCCAGGCCGTCATCCTGGCCGGCGGCCAGGGCTCCCGGCTGCGCCCCTACACGGACGACCGGCCGAAGCCGCTGGTCGAGATCCCCGGCACGGGCACGCCGATCCTGGGCCACCAGCTGGCCTGGCTCGCCGAGGAGGGCGTCACCGACGTCGTGGTCTCCTGCGGGCACCTCGCCGAGGTGCTGGAGGAGTGGCTGGACACGGCGGACCTGCCGATGCGGGTGCGCACCGTGGTCGAGGCGGAGCCGCTCGGGCGCGGCGGCGGGCTCAAGTACGCGGCCAAGGCGCTGCCCCGCCCCGACGAGCCCTGGTACGCCACCAACGGTGACATCTGGACCCGCTTCAGCCTGCGCGAGATGGCCGCCTTCCACCACGAGCGGGACGCCGTCGCGACGCTCGCGCTGGCCCGGCCGCGGATCCCCTGGGGCGCCGTGGAGACCGACCAGTTCGGCAACGTGCTGGACTTCATCGAGGCCCCGCCCTCGCCCTTCCTGATCAACGCCGGCCTGTACGTGTTCAGCCCGGAGTTCGCCGAGCTGCTGCCGGACGTGGGCGACCACGAGCGCACCACCTTCCCCCAGCTCGCCCGCGGCAAGCGGCTGGCGGGCTACCAGCTGCCGCAGGGCGTGTACTGGCGGGCCATCGACACCGCCAAGGACCTCACCGAGGCGGCCAAGGAGCTCGCCTCCGGCGCCGGCCGGGCGCCCCGCTAGCGCCCGCGCGCCCCGCGAGCCGGACACCCCGCGAGCCCGGGCGCCCCACCAGCCCAGCGCCCCACCAGCCGAGCCGGACCGCCGACCGAGCGGACCGCCGACCGAGCCCCCTCCCGCGCACGCACGTCGGCCGGGTGCTCCCCCGCGGAGCACCCGGCCGACTGCCGTCCCCGGCCCCTCAGGTCGCGGACGGCGCCCCCGGGTGGGAGGCCCGGCCGCCGGACAGGTCGGCCAGCGGCGCGCTGCCCAGCACCCCGCCGAGCAGCCCGCCGGAGCTCGGGCTGGCCTTGGAGGCCGGAGCCGCGCCGCCCGCGCCCGGAGTGCTGCGTGACGCGGGCGCGGTGCCGCCCGCGCCGCCGGACGGGGCGGACGGCGCCGGGGAGGAGCCCGCCCCGGCCTCCGGCTTGCCGGAGTGCCCCTTGGGGCTCGGCGTCGGGGTGGCCGGCTTGGCGGACGGCGTGGCGGGCGGGGTGGTCGCGCTCGGCGTCGGGGTGGCCGGGCGCGGCGCGGCGGGCTGGGGCGTGGTGGACGTTCCCTTCCCGCCGGGGGTGCCGGACGGGCTGCCGGACGGCCAGACCGGGGTGCCGTAGTCGGTGGCCGGGCGGTCCGGCGCCTGGTGCGCCCGGGCGCCGGTGCGCACGGCGGCCCCGAGCATCGAGCCGAGCAGCAGGGTGAGGCCGACCACGACCGTGGTGACCACCGTGCCGCGGCGCAGCACCCGGCGGCGCAGCGCCCCGGGGGCGTCCGCGCCGTACCGGCGCCAGGCCTCCAGGCCGAGCCGCCCGTCCAGCGAGGCGAACGGCGCCCCGGCGATCAGCAGCGGGCTCCAGGCCGCGAGGAAGATCAGGTCCGGGGTGTCGTAGACCGGGACGGCCCGCCAGCTGACGGTGAACAGCAGCGCGGCGGAGAGCGCCATCGCCGCGGCGGCGGCGAGCCGCTGCCAGAGGCCGAGGACGGTCAGCACGCCGACCACGATCTGGGTGAACGACACCACCAGGCCGGCCCCCACCGGGTGCGCCATGGCGAAGGCCAGCAGCGGTTCGGCGACCTTCCAGGGGTGCAGCGAGGAGAGCCAGCGCATCATCGAGCCGCGCTCGCCGCCGTCGAAGTACACCGGGTCGCAGAGCTTGCTGAACCCGGCGTAGACCGACAGCGAGCCGAGGACGGCGCGCAGCGGCAGCAGCACCAGGCCGAGGTCGACCCGGCGGCCCGGGTACCAGGGCTGGCGGCCCGCGGCGTCGGCGGCGGAGACCTCGGGCAGCTCGCCGCTCGGGGTCCAGCCGTGCGGCTCGCCGACCGGGCCGACACCGGCGTCGGTGGCGGTGCCGGCGCCCTCGCGGGGCTGGCGCGGCAGGGCCCGGGCGCCCGCGAGGGAGGGGAGCACCTGGGTGTCCGCCTCGATCAGGCCGACCCCGCCGGACCGGGTGCCGCCGGGGCGCACCGCCTCCAGCAGCCTGGTGGCCGCGAGGTCCCCGGGGGGCGCCTGGCCGGTCCAGGTGACGGCGGTGACCCGGCCCTTGCGGCGCGGCGCGCCACCGGCCCCGGCTCCGGCTCCGGCCCCCGCCCCGGCCAGCGCCGGGACGGCGGAGGCGGGCACGACGACCTGGGGGGTGACCAGCGGACGGCGGATCAGCCCCTGGTTGGCGTACGGGTCGCCGAAGGCGGCACCGGTGGACAGCAGTCCGGGCGGGGCGTCGATCAGCGGTGCCACCGGGGCCCCGAGCCGGAGCCGGAAGCTCGCCTGGGTGCTGCTGAGCCGCGAAGGGTCGGACTCCACCTTGACGGTGTTGAGGCCGGGGCCCGCGTCTATCCCGGTGCTGCCGTCGCCGAACAGGGGGCGCCGAGGTGTTCTGGTGTCCACGCCCGTCTAACCGGGTGACGGCCGCTTTGGACACTCTCCCGGGTGGATATCCGGCGCACCATTGAAATGATCATGAAAAAAGCGATCGGGCCCGGTCGGGGCCCGATCGCCTTCACTCGCGTTGCGGGGAATTCGGAAGATCGCCTGCGCGCCGCGTCCCCGCCGTGCTCAGCGCTTGGCGCGCAGCCGCGCGGCCTCGTACAGCACGATGCCCGCCGCGACACCGGCGTTCAGCGACTCGGTCAGCCCGGACATCGGGATCCGCACCCGCATGTCGCAGGTCTCCGAGACGAGCCGGGACAGGCCCTTGCCCTCGCTGCCCGCGACGATCACGACCGGGCCGGTCAGCAGCTCCAGGTCGCCGATCTCGGCCTCGCCGTCGGCGGCCAGGCCGACCACCATCAGACCGGCCTTCTGGTAGGCCTCCAGGGCGCGGGTCATGTTGGTGGCCCGGGCGACGGGCAGCCGGGCCGCGGCGCCGGAGGAGGTCTTCCAGGCACCGGCGGTCATACCGGCCGCGCGGCGCTCGGGGATGACCACGCCGTGCGCGCCGAAGGCGGCGGCCGAGCGGACCACGGCGCCCAGGTTGCGCGAGTCGGTCACGCCGTCCAGCGCCATGATCAGCGCGTCCTGGCCGGCGTCGGCGGCCTCCGCCAGGAGGTCCTCGGGGTGCGCGTACTCGTACGGCGGCACCTGGAGCACCAGGCCCTGGTGGTTCATCCCGCCGGTCATCTGGTCCAGCTGGGGGCGCGGGGCCTCCATCAGCGGGATGCCGCGGTCGTTGGCGGCCTGGAAGGCGTCCCGGACCCGGTCGTCGGTGTCGATGAACTGCTGGACGTACAGCGCGTTGGCCGGCACGTCGCCCTGGAGGGCCTCGACCACCGAGTTGCGGCCGAAGACCAGCTCGGCGCTGCCCGCGCCGCCGCGGCCGCCCCGACCGCCGGCGCCGGCCCGGCGCATGCCGGCCCGGGCCTTGGCGTCCCGCTCGCGCTTGAGCGCGGCGTTGGCGGCCCGCTGCTTGGGGTGGCCCTTGCGCTCCTCGCCGGGCGGGGTCGGGCCCTTGCCCTGGAGGGCCCTCCGGCTGTGCCCGCCGGTACCGACAGACGCGCCCTTCTTCGATCCGGGGTTGCGGCGGTTCCTGCGCTGGCTGTTGCCGGCCATGGCTGTACTTCCTGTCTGTCCGGCATGCCCCGGCCGTCCCGGTCTGCCCGGTGGCGGCCGACGGCATGCGCTACGTCATGCGGGAGGGCCGCACCGGTCCGGTACGGCCCACCCATCACCCCGATCGTCGGATGGGGTTACTGGCTGTTGATCGTCCAGCGGGGGCCGGACGGGGTGTCCTCGATCGCCAGCCCGGCCAGGCCGAGCTGGTCGCGGATGGCATCCGCGGTGGCGAAGTCCTTGCGCTCGCGCGCCGCCTGCCGCTGGTCGAGGACCAGGCGGACCAGCGAGTCGACCACGCCGTGCAGGTCCTCACCGCGCTCCGTCCCGGCCCAGTGCGGGTCGAGCGGGTCGAGGCCCAGTACACCGAGCATCGCACGGACCTCGGCCAGTCGCGCCACCACGCTCTCCTTGTCGTCCGCGTTCAGGGCGCCGTTGCCCTGGCGGACGGCGGTGTGCACGACGGCCAGCGCCTGCGGGACGCCGAAGTCGTCGTCCATCGCCTCGGCGAAGGCCGGCGGCACCTCGGGCGCCGCGTCGACCGCGCCGCAGCGCTCGACGGCGCGCTGGACGAAGCCCTCGATCCGGCCGAAGCCGGCCTCGGCCTCGCGCAGCGACTCCTCGCTGTACTCGATCATCGAGCGGTAGTGCGGGGCCGCCAGGTAGTAGCGGAGCACGATCGGCCGCCACGCCCGGACCATCTCGGAGACCAGCACCGAGTTGCCCAGCGACTTGCTCATCTTCTCGCCGGCCATGGTGACCCAGGCGTTGTGCACCCAGAAGTTGGCGAAGTCGTCGCCGTAGGCCTTGGACTGGGCGATCTCGTTCTCGTGGTGCGGGAAGACCAGGTCCAGCCCGCCGCCGTGGATGTCGAAGGCCCCGCCGAGGTACTTGTGGGCCATCGCCGAGCACTCCAGGTGCCAGCCGGGCCGGCCGCGGCCCCACGGGGTCTCCCAGCTGGGCTCGCCCGGCTTGGCGGACTTCCACATCGCGAAGTCGCGCTGGTCCCGCTTGCCGGTCTCGCCCTCGCCCTCGGGCTGGCGCAGGTCCTCCAGCTTCTGGTTGGAGAGCGCCAGGTAGTCGGGGTACGAGCGGACGTCGAAGTAGACGTTGCCGTCGGCCGCGTAGGCGTGGCCCCGGGCGATGAGCCCCTGCATCATCTCGATCATCTCGGGGATGTGCCCGGTGGCCCGCGGCTCGACGGTCGGCCGCAGGCAGCCGAGGGCGTCGTAGCCGTCGTTGAAGGCGCGCTCGTTCTCGTAGCCGATCTGCCACCACGGCGTGCCGAGCTCGCGCTCCTTGGCGATGATCTTGTCGTCGATGTCGGTGACGTTCCGGGCGAAGGTCACCTGGTAGCCGCGGTAGGCGAACCACCGCTGCATGAGGTCGAAGTTGAGGTACGACCGGATGTGCCCGATGTGTGGCGCCGACTGGACGGTAGCGCCGCACAGGTAGATCGAGACACAACCCGGTACAAGCGGGACGAAGTCGCGTACCTGGCGGGTGCTGGTGTCGTACAGGCGAATGCTCACGGCGTCCAGCGTAGTGGGCAGGGAGGGGTGCCCCGCCACATTCCCCGGGACAGCGCGGGCGTCGGCCCGGGGAACGGCGGGGCACGGGCCGGGCTCAGATGTTGCCGAGCACCTTGCGCGGGGAGATCCGGACGACCACCCGGACGTCGTCCGGGCCGTCGAAGCCGTAGTCCTTGCCCATGTACTTGTGGGACAGCTCGTCGATCAGCTCGCGCCCGCCCTCGGTGGTCAGCGTGGCCTCACCGCGCGCCTCGAAGTACTCGTACGGGTTGTCCTTCGAGTTGATGACGAGCGACACCCGCGGGTCCCTGACCAGGTTGAGGTGCTTGCGGCGCCCCTCGACGGTGGAGAACAGGATGTCGTCGCCGTCCCGCTTGACCCAGACCACCGAAGCCTGCGGGCTCCCGTCGGGCTGGATCGTGGAGACCACGGCGAAGCTCTTGCTGTCGAGCAGATCCTTGACCTTGTCGGCGAGTTCGACACCCATCGGAAACCTCTTCTCGTCGTGGCGCGCGGCCCGAGCGGAAGCCCCGCACGGGCCCGGGTCGAACACTAGCGACTCGGGCCCCGGGGACACCGGGTGAACACCCGTCAGGTGCGGTTTCTTCCCGTCCGCCCACCGCGACCGGCTCAACGCCGCTCGTACACCAGGGCGGTGGCGATCGCCGCCAGGCCCTCGGCCCGGCCGGTCAGCCCCAGGCCGTCGGTGGTGGTGCCGGAGACGGAGACCGGGGCGCCGGCCGCCTCCGACAGCGCGGCCTGCGCCTCGGCGCGCCGCTTGCCGATCTTCGGCCGCACTCCGATCACCTGGACCGCCACGTTGCCGATCTCGAAGCCCGCCGCGCGCACCAGCCGGGCCGCCTCACCGAGCAGCTTCACCCCGGACGCGCCGGCCCACTCCGGGCGGTCGGTGCCGAAGTGGGCGCCCAGGTCGCCGATCCCGGCGGCGGAGAACAGCGCGTCGCACGCGGCGTGCGCGGCGACGTCGGCGTCCGAGTGCCCGGAGAGGCCGGCCCCGGCGTCCGGCCACTCCAGCCCGGCCACCCACAGCGGGCGGCCGGCCTCGAAGGCGTGCACGTCGGTGCCGATCCCCACCCGCGGGACCACGGGGGCCTGCGGGCCGACGGGGGTCTTCGGGTCAGTAGGCATCGGCGGCCCTCCGGCGGGCGAGTACGGCCTCGGCGAGCACGAGGTCCAGGGGACGGGTGACCTTGAACGCCTCCTCGTGGCCGGGCACCACGACGACCCGGCCGCCGTAGCGCTCCACCAGGCCGGCGTCGTCGGTGACGGGCGGCGCGTCGGCGGTGCCCGCGCCCTCCTCGGCCAGCGCCTTGGCGTGCACCCCGACCAGGGTGGCCCGGTCGAAGCCCTGCGGGGTCTGCACCGCGCGCAGGGTGGCGCGCTCGGGCGTGTCGAGCACCGGCTCGGGGCCGCCCGGGTTGGGCTCGACCCGCTTCACCGTGTCGGCCAGCGGCACCGCCGGGACGACCGCCGGGGCCCCGGCCCGGACGGCGGCCGCCACGGCGTCCACCACCTCGACCGGGACCAGCGGGCGGGCCGCGTCGTGCACCAGCACGATCCCGACCTCCTCCGGGATCACGGCCAGGCCCAGCCGGACGGACTCCTGGCGGGTCGCCCCGCCGGCCACCACCCGGACGTCCTTGCCGTCCAGCCCGTGGCTGTCCAGCAGGGCGACCACCTCGGCCACCCCGTCGGCGGGCGCGGCGACCACGACCAGGCCGACCGCCCGGCTGCGGGCCAGCGCCCGGACGGCGTGCACCAGGAGCGGCACGCCCCCGAGTCCCCGCAGGGCTTTCGGGGCCCCGGGCCCCAGCCGCTCACCCCGCCCGGCGGCGGGCACCACTGCTGCTGCGACTGCTCCTGACGCGTTCAGGTTTCACTCCTTCGGCGAAGTGGGTATGGCCTTGGCGTGCCCGGCGGGCGCACCGGGCCCCTTCCGAAGAACCACGGTCCACCGCCCGCCGCACAGCTCCGCGAACGCCGCGCGAGGGCGGTGCGGAAACGGTCTTGCAAGCCCGGATCGGCTCGGGCGGGTGGCGTGGTCCGGACATGCCTCAGCGCCCGGAGTGCCACTGCACCACTCCCGGACGGTCCGTCCGAGGAGTGGCGCGCCGGCACCGGGCGCTGTGAGCGTTGGGCGGCAGCCCGACCGCACTGCGGTGGCGTGCTACGAGGCGAGGACCTCGTCGAGCAGCGTCTCCGCCTTGTCCTCGTTGGTGTTCTCCGCCAGCGCGAGCTCGCTGACGAGGATCTGGCGCGCCTTCGCGAGCATCCGCTTCTCGCCGGCCGAGAGGCCGCGCTCGCGCTCGCGGCGCCAGAGGTCGCGGACGACCTCGGCGACCTTGATGACGTCGCCCGAGGCGAGCTTCTCGAGGTTCGCCTTGTAGCGACGGGACCAGTTGGTCGGCTCTTCCGTGTACGGCGCCCGCAGCACCTCGAAGACCCGGTCCAGACCCTCCTGGCCGACTACATCGCGCACGCCGACGAACTCCGCGTTCTCGGCGGGCACGCGGAGCGTCAGGTCTCCCTGCTGCACCTTGAGCACCAGGTAGGTCTTGTCCACACCTTTGATCTGGCGAGTTTCGATGGCCTCGATCAGCGCGGCCCCGTGATGGGGGTAGACCACCGTGTCGCCAACCTTGAACGTCATGTGACAGGACCCCTTCCGTGGCTTTCCAGAATAACATGCTTCTCGGCCCACCCGAAGGGCGTTTTCGCAGGTCAGGGCCGGTCTCGGGGCTTGACAAGGACCCCCCTGACGTGCTTCGACCGGCGTTCGAGAGGGGCTTCCCGCAGGTCGGAGGCGGTTCCGGGCTTCGGCGAAACCCTTGCGCAACACCCCCGCAACCATGATTGGATCTTGAGCTTTCACCCCGTTTCGGGTCGCGGCCGAATCGTTATTCGATCTTGGTCGAACCTTGTCCGTCGGGTGACCAGGACATGCCGGGCGTACCGCCGGACGGCCCCCGACGGCCCGCGGCGGCCCCCGGGAGTGCGACTCGGGGACCACCCCGTGAGGAGCGCATAAGCGAGGTCGATAATCTGAGACCTGACCACCCGACACGTGACCTAGGAGAAGCCGCCGCCGTGAGCCGCAGCCTTCGACGCGGCAGCATCGCCGCCATCGCCGCCATCGCCATCGCCTCGCTGTCCTCCTGCGCCGCCGGCAACACGCCGGACACGTTGCAGATCAAGCCGGACAACGCGGCGGCGACCCTCGGAACGAACCTCCGGCTGAACAACATCGTGGTCGTCACCGGGCAGGGCGCCTCCGGCGACCACACCGGCGCCGCGAACGTGGTCGTGAACATCGCGAACACCGCGACCACCCCGGCCGAGCTCCAGTCCGTCACCGTCGGCGGTACCGCTGCCACCTTCGCGGACGCCTCCGGCGCCCCGCTGTCCACCATCGTCATCCCCGCCGGCGGTGCGGTGGTGATCGGCGGGCAGGGCAACCCGTCCGCCACCGTCGCCTCCGCGACCGTCCCGGTCGGCGGCTTCGCCCCGACCGCCTTCACCTTCAAGGACGGCCAGAAGGTCGAGGCGCAGGCCGCCGTCAGCCCGGACTCGGGCGAGCACGGCCGCGGGCTGTACCCGGGCTACGGGCCGACCCCGTCGCCGACCGCCACCCCGGCGAAGAGCGCCACCCCCGGCGCCACCGCCACCACCCCGGCCGCCGGCGCCACCACCCCCGGTGCCACCCCGGGCGCCACCGGTGTCCCGGCCGGCACCACCGCCCCGGCCGTCCCGGCCGCGCACTGACGCCGCACCCCCGCCTCCGGCGGGCCCCGCCCGGGCCCGCCGGAGCGACGCGAAGGCCCCCTCCGGCTGCTGCCGGCGGGGGCCTTCCGCGTGGACGGGACGGTTTACGGCTCGAACTTGTAGCCCAGGCCGCGGACGGTGACCAGGTAGCGCGGCGCGCCCGGGTCCGGCTCGATCTTGGCCCGCAGGCGCTTCACGTGGACGTCCAGGGTCTTGGTGTCGCCGACGTAGTCCGCGCCCCAGACCCGGTCGATCAGCTGCATCCGGGTGAGCACCCGGCCCGCGTTGCGCAGCAGCATCTCCAGCAGGTCGAACTCCTTGAGCGGCAGGTCGACCTTGGCGCCGTCCACCGTCACCACGTGGCGGTCCACGTCCATCCGGACCGGACCGGCCTCCAGGGCGCCCGGGCCGCCGCCGTTCTCGCCCGCGCCGCCGTCCTCGCCGCGGCGGCGCAGCACCGCGCGGATCCGCGCGACCAGCTCGCGGGTGGAGTACGGCTTGGTGACGTAGTCGTCAGCGCCTATCTCCAGACCGACGACCTTGTCGATCTCGCTGTCCTTCGCGGTCACCATGATCACCGGGACGTTGGAGCGCACCCGGAGCTGGCGGCAGACCTCGGTGCCGGGCAGGCCCGGCAGCATCAGGTCGAGCAGGACGAGGTCGGCGCCGTTCCGTTCGAACTGCTCCAGGGCGTCGGGGCCGGTGGCGGCGACGGCCACCTCGAAGCCCTCCTTGCGGAGCATGTACGAGAGGGCGTCGCTGAACGACTCCTCGTCCTCGACCACCAGTACTCGGGTCACGATCAGGCCTCCGGGGCAAGCTGAGGGGTTGTGTCTGACAGGGGTTGTGCCCGCTCCCCGGCGGGGAGCGGACGTGCCGTGCGGTCCGTACGGTCCGTGGTGAGGGTCCGGGATGCGGCGGCCGGTCCGGCCGGGTCGCCGTCCGGCGCGTGGCCCGGCGTGCGGGCGTGCGCGCGGTCCGGCGCGTCGCTCGGGGTGCCGTCCGGCGTGTCGTCCGGCGTGTCGTCCGGCGTGTCGTCGAACCCGCCGTCGGGCCCGTCCTCGGCCTGCGCCTGCCCGGCGGGCAGGCGCAGGGTGAAGGTCGAACCCTGGCCCTCGACGCTCCACACCGAGACGGTGCCGCCGTGCGAGGCCGCGACGTGCTTGACGATGGACAGGCCCAGGCCGGTGCCGCCGGTCGCCCGGGAGCGGGCGGGGTCGACGCGGTAGAACCGCTCGAAGACCCGCTCGCGGTCCTTCTCGGAGATGCCGATGCCCTGGTCGGTGACCGAGATCTCGATGAGCTCGCCGTCCGCCTCCCCGAGCGCCGCGGCGCTGGAGATCCGCCGGGTGGCGATGGCCACCCGGGTGCGGGGCGGGCTGTAGTTGACGGCGTTCTCGACGAGGTTGCCGAGCGCCGCGGCGAGCTGGCCGCGGTTGCCGTGGAGGTAGAGGCCGGCGATGCCGCCGGCCGCGATGAGGATCTGCTTGGCGGCGGCCTGCTGGCGGCAGCGGTCGATCGCCTCGGCGATCAGCTCGTCCACCGCGACCGGCTCCGGGTCGACCATCAGCCGGTCGTCCTGGACCCGGGAGAGGTCGATGATCTCCTGCACCAGGCTGGCCAGCCGGGCCGCCTCGACCTGCATCCGGCCCGCGAAGCGCTGCACCGCCTCCGGGTCGTCGGACGCGTCGACGACCGCCTCGGAGAGCAGCGACAGGGCGCCGACCGGGGTCTTGAGCTCGTGGCTGACGTTGGCCACGAAGTCCCGGCGCACGGCCTCGACCCGGCGGCGGTCGGTCTGGTCCTCGACCAGCACCAGCACCAGCCGGGAGCCCAGCGGGGCGACCCGTACGGAGACCGCGAGCGGCTCGGCCGCACGGGCCGCGCCCGGCCGGGGCACCTCCAGCTCGACCTGGCGGATCTCACCGTCCCGGCGGGTGGAGCGGGCCAGCGCGAGCATCTGGTCCACGGCGACGGCGCCGCCGCGCACCAGGCCCATCGCGTACGCCGCCGAGCTGGCCTTGACCACCTCGTCGCCCTCGCCCAGCACGATCGCGCAGGAGCGGAGCACGGAGAGCACGGTGTCGACCCCGGGCGGCAGCGGGGGCTCGGGGGTGCCGGTGCCCAGCGACTGGTACCGGCCTGAGGTCCTGCCGCCGGTTGCGCCGTACCTGCCCCTGGCCTGCTCGCGCTCGCTCCAGCGGAAGGCGATGGAGGCGGTGAGGCCGACGCCGAGCCCGGCTATGGCACAGGCAGCGGCGGCGGCCACGTTCACGTCCATGTGGCCAGCGTAAGCGCACGGCCAGGGCACTCCCCAAGCGCTCGATCAAGGCATCGACCACGCGTTGCCGAGAATTCACCTTCAGGTAGCCACTGATTCACCGTAGCGGCCGTGCGCCGTCGCCCTGGCGGCGGAAAGTTGGCCAGGCAGCCCGTGTGCGGAAGATCGGTGTGCCGAACAGCGGCCACCGGCTCGGGTGTGCGCGTACGATGCGCGCCACCAGCAGCGGTCACCCCGACGCCGGAAGGACGGTCGGACGGGCTGACCGGTCGGCACCGCCACCGACACAGCTACTGAGGAGAGAACATGCGCGACGCGTACCACGAGGAACTCGATGCGATCGGCGACGGCCTGGTCGAGATGGCCCGGCTGGTCGGCTCTGCGATGGGCCGCGCCACCACCGCCCTCCTCGACGCGGACCTGGCCCTGGCGGAGAGCGTGATCGCCGCCGACGAGAAGGTCAACGAGCTCCACCACGACCTGGAGAACCGGGCCATCGACCTCCTCGCCCGCCAGCAGCCGGTCGCCACCGACCTGCGCATCGTCGTCACCTCGCTGCGGATGAGCGCCGACCTGGAGCGCTGCGGCGACCTCGCCCGGCACGTCGCCAAGGTCGCGCGGATGCGCTACCCCGACACCGCCGTTCCGGGCGACCTGCAGTCCACCGTCCTGGAGATGGGCCAGCTCGCCCAGCGCCTGGTGGCCAAGGCCGGCCTGGTCATCGCCACCAAGGACGTCGACAAGGCCCTGGAGATGGAGCAGGACGACGACGCGATCGACACCCTGCACCGCGAGCTGCTGTCGCACCTGATCGACGAGCGCTGGCACCACGGCATCGAGACCGCCGTCGACATCACGCTGGTCGGCCGCTACTACGAGCGCTTCGCGGACCACGCGGTGTCGATCGCCAAGCGCGTGGTGTACCTGGTGACGGGCGAGCACGTGGCCGAGTTCGTGGCCGCCGCCGAGGCCGCCGAGGCCGCGCCGGTCGACTGACCCGGGGCCCGGGCCCTCGGCCCTTCCCGCGGGGAGTGAGTAAACCTGTGACGAGGGTGGTGCGGGCGCACGGTTGTCCGTGCGCCCCACCCCTGCGCGCCCGTTGACGCTCCCTCCGTTCGGCGGTTTCACTCGACCTTGGGGGCACAGGACCGTGCCCGTCACAAGGAGGGAAGCTCGATGAAGGCCACCCCGTCCCGACCGGCAACCGCCCACGACACCGTCGAGCCACCCGCCCCGAAGCTGCTCCCCGTCCTCGCCGCCGGCTGCGGCTGCGGCCCGGGCTGCGGCTGCGGCTGCCAGTCCGGGGCGCCGTGCCAGTGCGGCGGGGCGGACGGCGGCTGCTGCGGCGGCCACTGAGCGGCCCGCCGCCCGACGGTCCCCCGAGGTGCACGGTCTTCCGGCGGCCGTGCACCTCGTTCGCTCCGCCCGCTCCCGAGCCCGGTCAGAACCGGACGTCGGTGCAGGAGTAGAAGGCGTTCGGGGTGTCGGCGATCGTCCAGACCGCGACGACCACCTGGTGCCCGGTGCGCCCGCTCGGGACGGTCGCGGTGTGGCTGAGCGTGCTCGGCACCTGCTTGCCGCCGTACGGGACGGTCAGGAAGGGCGTCAGGTCCAGGTTGGCCCGGGTGACCGGCTGGCTCGCGTCGTAGCCCGGCTTGGTCAGGTAGTACCGGAAGTCGCTGGTCGCGTGCCGGGCGGTGAACGTCCAGGTGAAGGTGAGCTGCTGGCCCGCCGTCACCGGCGTGGTCGGCCAGGCGCCCGCGTGCGGGTCGTCCAGCTCGGCGAAGCGGGCGTTCCCGCCGGCGCAGATGGTGCCGTCCGCGGGGCCGAGGGTCGGGAAGCCCTTGGGGCCCTCGACGCTCTGCGGCTCCCACTGGATGTCGCCGCAGTCCCACGGGACGCCGTCGACGTGGGTGTCGCAGAGCGCGGCGCGGCTGGGCGGGGTCGAGACCCAGCCGTGGGACGAGGCCGGGAAGGCGAGGGTCAGCGGGACGGCCAGCGCGGCGACGGCCGCCCCGACCATGTGGCGTGTGCGCATGGTGCTCCTCCGTGGGGGTGGATGGAGTGTGCGCCGGGGGCGCGGACGCGCGCGCGTGGGGGCGCGACGGCCCGGACGGGGAGATCCCGGCATGCCCGCGCCAGTCCGGTGCGCCCACGGTAGGAGCCGCGGACTGCCGCGTCAATGGTCTGAACCACGCCCTGCCGCCCCCAACTCCCGGGCCGGGCAGGCTGGTTGCCCCCACACCGGCCGAGGACGAACGAAGGCCCCGCCCCCGGGTCCACCCGGGCGGCGGGGCCTCGACGGCAAGCGGCCTACTTCTTGCCCTGGTTCTTGACCGCCTCGATGGCGGCCGCGGCGGCCTCCGGGTCGAGGTAGCGGCCGCCCGGGGTGACGGGCTTGAAGTCGGCGTCCAGCTCGTACACCAGCGGGATGCCGGTCGGGATGTTCAGGCCGGCGATGGCCTCGTCGGAGATGCCGTCGAGGTGCTTGACCAGGGCGCGCAGGCTGTTGCCGTGGGCGGTGACCAGGACGGTCCGGCCGGCGGCGAGGTCCGGGACGATGGCGTCGTACCAGTACGGGAGCATCCGCTCGACGACGTCCTTCAGGCACTCGGTGCGCGGACGCAGCTCGCTCGGGATCTCGGCGTAGCGGGCGTCACCGGCCTGCGAGTACTCGGCGTCGTCGGCGAGCACGGGCGGCGGGGTGTCGTACGAGCGGCGCCACAGCTGGAACTGCTCCTCGCCGAACTCGGCCAGGGTCTGGGCCTTGTCCTTGCCCTGGAGCGCGCCGTAGTGGCGCTCGTTCAGCCGCCAGCTGCGGCTGACCGGGATCCAGTGGCGGTCGGCCTTGTCCAGGGCGATCTGCGAGGTGCGGATGGCGCGGCGCAGCAGCGAGGTGTGCAGCACGTCGGGAAGCAGGCCCTCGGCGGCCAGGAGCTCGCCGCCGCGGGCGGCCTCCTTCTCGCCCTTCTCGTTGAGGTCGACATCGACCCAACCGGTGAACAGGTTCTTCTGGTTCCACTGGCTCTCGCCGTGGCGGAGCAGGATGAGTCGGTACGTCGTGTCAGCCATGGTCCCAGCTTAGTGGGGGCCGGAAAAACCCCTGGTGGGGACCTGTGGCCCATGTGTAATGTGTGCATCGCGCATCTGACACTTACATGCGTCGGCTGAACGGACCTGCCGCACCGTCGGCGGACGCCTGCCCCCGGGAGCCCCCACATGCTCGTCGCCCTGGTCGCCAACCCCCGGATCCGAAGAATCGTGCAGGAGACCGTGGGCGGACTGCCGCGGGAGTTCTGGTGGCTCTGGGTGAGCACGCTGGTGAACAAGCTCGGCGCGTTCGTCGTGACCTTCCTGGCCCTGTACCTGACCGTCGACCGGGGGTACTCCGCCTCCTACGCGGGCCTGGTGGCCTCGCTGTTCGGCCTCGGCTCGGCGATCGCCGCGATCCTCGCGGGCGTGCTGGCCGACCGGATCGGGCGCCGGCCCACCCTGGTCGCCGCCCAGCTGGGCACCGCGCTGTTCACCGCCGTACTGGGCTTCGCGGACGGCCAGGTGGCGATCGCCGCGGTGGCCTTCCTGGTGGGCCTGTGCAACAACGCCACCCGGCCGCCCACCTCGGCGATCATCGCCGACCTGGTGCCCGCCGAGGACCGGGTCCGCGCGTACTCGCTGAACTACTGGGCGATCAACATCGGCTTCGGCCTCTCCGCCGCCGTGGCCGGCCTGATCGCCACCCACGGCTACCTCACCCTCTTCCTGCTGGACGCGCTCACCACCCTCGTCTGCGCCGTGGTGATCTTCGTCCGCATCCCGGAGACCAGGCCGCAGGCGGCGACCGGCCCGGACGGCCCCGCCGAGCCGCCGGTCAGCCTGCTCTCGGTGTTCCGAGACGCGCCGTTCATGGCGCTGGTCGGCCTCACCCTGCTGCTGGCGCTGGTCTTCCAGCAGGGCAGCACCACCCTGGCCGTGGACATGGGCGCCTCCGGGATCACCTCCACCGAGTACGGCCTGGTGATCGGCCTGAACGGGCTGCTGATCGTGGTCCTGCAGATCCCGCTCACCCGCTGGATGGAGGGCCGCTCGCGGACCGGACTGCTGATCACCAGCTGCCTGCTCACCGGCTGGGGCTTCGGGCTGGCCGCGCTGGCCGGCTCCTCGGCCTGGCTGTTCGCGCTCTCGGTGGCGGTCTGGACGGTCGGCGAGATCCTCAACACGCCGGTGATGATGGGCATGGTCGCCGAACTGGCACCGACCCACGGGCGCGGCCGCTACCAGGGGGTGCACAGCCTCTCCTGGTCGCTCGCCTCGTTCCTCGGCCCGGCCGGCGGCGGCCTGCTGCTCCAGTACGCCGGGCCGGTGGCGCTCTGGACGGCCTGCGGGGCGGTCGGCACGCTCACCGCGCTCGGGTACGTGGCGCTGGCCCGCCGGACCGGCACGGCGGGGCGCCGCCGGGCACCGGTCGCGGAGGGCGGGGAGGTCGCGGAGGTCACCGCGGCGGGCGCGCCCGGCCCGGCGGCGCCGGTGTCCGCGGTGGAGCGGGCCGGGAAGGCCCCGGCGGACGCCTGAGCGGGCGGGCCGCGGGCGGGTCAGCCCGCCCCGGGAACGTCCGGGGCGTCCGGAGCGTCCGGGCCCTGCGCCGCCGCCTCCCGCGGGCCGGCCAGGTGGGCGAAGGCGGCCAGGTTGCGGGTGGACTCCCCGCGCTTGGTCCGCCACTCCCACTCGCGCCGGATCGCGGTGGCGAAGCCCAGCTCCAGCAGGGTGTCGAAGGGCTCGTCCGCGTTCTCCAACACCGCCCCGAGCAGCCGGTCCACCACCTGCGGGGTGAGCGCCTCCAGCGGCAGCCGTCCGGCCAGGTAGACGTCGCCGAGCGCGTCGACGGCGTACCCGACGCCGTAGAGCCGGGTGTTGCGCTCCAGCAGCCAGCGGTAGACCGCCTCGTGGTTCTCGTCCGGCCGGCGGATCACGAAGGCGTTCACCGACAGGGTGTGGTCGCCGACCCGCAGGGCGCAGGCGGTGCTCAGCTTCCGGGTGCCGGGCAGGGACGCCACCAGCGTGTACGGGTCGGCGGCGGCCGGCTCCCAGGCCACCCCGGCGTCGTCCAGGGCGGCGCGCAGGAGGGTCAGGCCCTCGTCCTTGGTGCGGATTGCCATGGGGGTGACGTTACTCGCCGGTACCGGGCGGGCGCAGCCCCAGGCCGGGGCGCGGGCCCGCGGTCAGCCCACCGGCGAGGGGGCTCAGGCCAGCCGGCGGCGGGCGGCGGCCAGCCGCCCGGCCGGGCGGGCCATGCTCCCGGCGTACACCTCGGCCGTGGTCGCCGCGGCGGTGTCCCAGCCGAAGCCGGCCGCGTGCCGGGCCGCCGCCGCGCCGCGCCGGGCCACCAGGGCCCGGTCCGTGACGTACGGCTCCAGCGCGTACGACCAGTCCACCGGGTCGTGCCCCGCCACCAGGGTGCCCGTCACGCCGTCCCGCACCGCGACCGGCAGCCCGCCCACCGCGGCCGCCACCACCGGGGTGCCGCAGGCCTGCGCCTCCAGCGCGACCAGCCCGAAGGACTCGCTGTACGAGGGCATCACCAGCGCCGTCGCCGCCCGGTACCAGTCGGCGAGGTCCGGCTGGCCGACCGGCGGGTGGAACCGCACCACGTCGCCGATGCCCAGCTGGGCGGCGAGCTTGTGCAGGCTCTCCGGCCGGGCCAGCCCGGTGCCCGACGGCCCGCCGACCACCGGCACCACCAGGCGTTCGCGCAGCTCCGGGCGGCGGCCCAGCAGCGCGGCGACCGCCCGCAGCAGCACGTCCGGCGCCTTCAGCGGCTGGATCCGGCCCGCGAACAGCAGCACCGCGGCGTCCTGCGGCAGGCCCAGCCGGGCCCGCGCGGCGGCGGGCGTGCGCGGGCCGTCGGGGCGGAAGACGTCCAGGTTGACCCCGGGGTGGACGACGGCCAGCTGGTCCGGCCGGGCGGCGTAGTGCAGCGCCAGCTCGGCGGCCTCCTCGGTGGTGTTGGCGATCAGCCGGTCGGCCGCCTCCACCACCTGGGTCTCGCCGATCACCCGGGCCGCGGGCTCGGGCGTGTCGCCCTCGGCCAGCGCGGCGTTCTTGACCTTCGCCATGGTGTGCATGGTGTGCACCAACGGCACCCCCCAGCGCTGCGCGGCGAGCCAGCCGACCTGCCCGGAGAGCCAGTAGTGGGAGTGCACCAGGTCGTAGTGGCCGGGACGGTGCCCCGCCTCCGTCCGCAGCACCCCGTGGGTGAAGGCGCACAGCTGGGCCGGCAGGTCCTCCTTGACGAGGCCCTCGTACGGCCCGGCGGTGACGTGGCGGACCAGCACGCCCGGTGCCAGCTCGACCGTCGGCGCGTCGTCCGAGCAGATCGACCGGGTGAACACCTCGACCTCGATGTTGAGGTCGGCCAGCCGCTTGGCCAGCTCGACGATGTAGACGTTCATCCCGCCGGCGTCCCCGGTGCCGGGCTGGTGCAGCGGCGAGGTGTGGACGCTCAGCATGGCTATCCGGCGCGGGCGGCGGCGGCCGGGGACGAGCGACTGGAGCCGGCCGCGCGCGGCGGCGGGCTGGGCACGGCGTACCGAACGGACGGGGTGCTGGATCACCTGGCTGAAGCCTCCTCTGTGCGGCCCGTCGAGGCGGTCCGCGCCGGGCCGCCCGTTGTCCGGTGTGCGCTGCCCCGTCCGGGCACACATCACCACCAGACTGCCAACCACACGGACCGCGTCCGGCATTCCCGCCCCGGCCCGCAGGCCCGAGCACTCGTCGTCGCCCCAGGTCAGCGCGGTGCCGCCGACGGCCCGACTACCCTTCTGGGCATGGCTGCCTCCTTCGACCCCGCTCCCGCCGCGCCCGCCCGCGGTCGGGCCGGGCGCCCGGTCGGGACGGTCACCCGGGGCACCACCAACACCAACCGGCTGCGCCGGATGGACCGCTGGATCGCCCACGTCCTCGGCCGCCCGCTGCGCGCCGCCGGACGGCCGCCGGTCGCGGTGGACCTCGGCTACGGCGCCGCGCCGTGGACCGCCGTCGAGCTGGCCGGCCGGCTGCGCGCGGTGCGGCCGGACGTCCGGGTGGTCGGCATCGAGATCGAGCCGGAGCGGGTGGCGGCCGCACTGCCGTACGCCGAGCCGCCGCTGCTCACCTTCCGCCGCGGGGGCTTCGAGGTGCCGCTGGACGGCGGGGAGCGGGCCCAGCTGATCCGGGCCGCCAACGTGCTGCGGCAGTACGACGAGTCGGCGGTCTCCGGGGTGTGGGAGCGGCTGTGCGCGCGGCTCGCCCCGGACGGGCTGCTGGTCGAGGGCACCTGCGACGAGATCGGGCGGCGGCACGTGTGGGTCGCGCTCGGCCCCGAGGGGCCCCGGACGGTGACCTTCGCGGCCCGGCTGGGCGGTCTGGAGCACCCCTCCGACCTGGCCGAACGGCTGCCGAAGGCGCTGATCCACCACAACGTGCCGGGGCGGCCGGTGCACGCCTTCCTGGCCGACTTCGACCGGGCCTGGGCGGCGGCCGCGCCGTACGGGGCGTTCGGGGCGCGGCAGCGCTGGGTGGCGGCCTGCACGGCGCTGGCGGGCAGCTGGCCGCTGGTGGACGCGCGCGGGCGGTGGCGGCAGGGCGAGGTCACGGTGCCCTGGTCGGCGCTCGCGCCGTAGCGGGGAGCACCACCGGCCGGGCCGGGGGCGGTGGGTGATGGAGCGTGCGGGCGTCGGCGAGCGCCGGAGCCGGTGGGCACCACGACACATTCACTCGAACGAGTTATCGAATAGCTCTGGCGTGTTGACGCCCCGACACGCCACCATGGTCCCGGCCGCCCGCGTCAGCCGCCTCGCGTCAGCCGTTCCGCGTCAGCCGTTCCGCTCGGTCAGCTCCCGCAGGGCCCGCTCGAACACCCCGTACATCTCCGACCCGAACAGCACGAACCGCACCTCCGCCAGCTCCGCCCCCGCCTGCGCGTCCCCGCCGTCCAGCACCTGTGCGACGGTGCCGAGCGCGATCCGGGCCGCGTCCGCCGGCGGCCAGCCGTAGATCCCGGCCGACACGGCCGGGAAGGCCACCGTGCGCGCGCCGAGCGCCGCCGCGGTGCGCAGCGACTCGCGATAGCAGGAGGCCAGCAGCTCCGCCCGCTCCTCGTACTCCTCCGCCCGGTACACCGGCCCGACGGTGTGCACCACCCACCGGGCCGGCAGCCGTCCGGCCGCCGTCGCCACCGCCCGACCGGTGGGCAGCCCCTCGCCCCAGTGCGAGGCCCGCAGCCGGCGGCACTCCTCCAGGATCCGCGGCCCGCCCTTGCGGTGGATCGCGCCGTCCACCCCGCCGCCGCCCAGCAGGGAGGAGTTGGCGGCGTTCACCACCGCGTCCACCGGCTGTTCCGTGATGTCACCCTCCACCAGGGTGATCCGTGCCACCATCGCCTGCTCCCTCCCCCGGGCCGCCCGGCCGCCGCCGGGACGGGAGCCGAGTCGTCGTCCGAGTCCAGCCACCACACCGCCACCGGCGTGGCAATAACCACAACGGCGCCGGTCGGTCAGAGAAATCCCCGGAGATCACGTTATGGTCGCGAGAAGTTCCCCGACGCGCGGTGCCAGGCGGGCACTGCGGACGGACGTCGACCGTTACGCAGTCGGGGAAAGGGAGGAACCACCGATGCCCGCAACGGGAGACGGGCGGGCACCTGGTGCCGCGGACCTGCCGGGCGCCCATGGCGGCGCCCCCGTCGGCCATGCCCGCAGCCGCGCCAGGACCGGACCGGCCGCGGCGGCTCCCCCGATACCCCACCCCCGCTCCCGGGCGGCGCACGCCTCCCACCCGTCCCACGTCGCCGACCCGGGCGGCCCCGCGGCGGACGGCCCGGCCGACGGCGGGCCGCTGCGGCTGCTGGTCATCGAGGACGACGCCTCGGGCGCCCAGCTGATCGAGGCCGCGGTGGCCGACAGCGGCACCTCGATCGAGATCCACTGGGCCCGCGGCCTGGACCAGGCCACCGAGCTGCTCGCCCCGCCCGCGCCCTGGGCCCGGCGCGGACGCTCCCGCACGCCCGAGTTCGGCTGCGTCCTGCTCGACCTCGCCGCGCCCGCCGACCTGCCGCGCCCGTCCGACTCCTCGGACGGGCTGGCGGGCCTGCACGAGCTGCTCCGCCGGGCCCCGCACACGCCGGTCGTGGTGCTCACCGACGCCGCCGGGGCCGAACTCGGCGCCGCCGCCGTCGCGGCCGGCGCCCAGGACTTCCTGCTCAAGCACGAGACCGACGGCCCGCTGCTCGCCCGCGCCCTGCGCTACGCCGTCGAGCGCAAGCGCGCCGACGAGTCCCAGCGCCGCCTGGTCGAGGCGGAGTTGCGCGGCCAGGAGAACGCCCGGCTCCAGCGCCACCTGCTGCCCACCCCGCTGCTCGACGGCGCCGGGCTCTCCTTCACCCGGCGCTACCGCCCCGGCCGCCGCCGCGCCCTGCTCGGCGGCGACTTCTACGACGCCGTGCGCACCGACGACGGCGCCGTCCACGTCGTGATCGGCGACGTCTGCGGCCACGGCCCGGACGAGGCCGCGCTCGGCGTCGCGCTCCGGATAGCGTGGCGCACCCTGGTCTTCGCGGGCCTCACCGGCGAGGCCCTGCTCACCACCCTCCAGCACGTGCTGGAGCACGAGCGGCGCAGCGACGAGATCTTCGCGACGCTCTGCATGCTGGTCATCGAGCCCGGCGGGCCCGGCAGCGGGCTCGACTCGCTGGGCACCGCCGAACGGGCCCGGCTCTACCTCGCCGGGCACCCGGCGCCGCTGCTGCTCGGCCGGGACCACGCGCCGATCAGCCTGCCCTCGGACCACGCCGGGCCCGCGCTCGGGCTGCTGCCGTGCCACGACGGGCAGGCCGCCTGGCCCGCCCACGAGGTGGAACTGCGGCCCGGCTGGCGGCTGTTGCTCTACACCGACGGGCTGATCGAGGGCCGGGTGGGGGCCGGGTCGCGCCGGCTGGGCCAGGACGGGCTCGCGGACCTGGTCGGCGACCACCAAGCCGCTGGGCTGACCCGGGGGCGGCTGGTCGACAGCGCCATCGCGGAGGTCGAGGAGCTGAACGGCGGGGCGCTGACCGACGACGTCGCGGTGCTGCTGCTGGAGCGCAACCCGATGCAGCTGATCCTCGGCTGACGGGGGCGCGGACGGCGCGGTGGCCTGGCCTGGGCGGCGGACGGCGAACCGGCCCGGGCGTGCGCGGCGGACGGCGCAGTGGCCCGGGCGTGCGCGGCGGGCAGCACAACGGCCCGAGCGGGGAGTTGACCCGCCCGGGCCGTCCTGTCGGCCGCCGCCGCTACCAGGGCCCGTACGGCCCGGTGTTGCTCCGGCCGCCCCGGCCGCCGCTGCCGCCGGTCAGCGCCCGGATCGCCGGGCGGACGTCCACCACGTAGACGATCGACGCGACCAGGCCGGCCAGCGTGCCGATGCCGGTGAAGAAGTTCACCCCGAACAGGAGGTCCCAGCCGAAGGAGATCGCCAGGATCGCCACCCAGAAGCCCTTGGTCTTCTTGTCGGCCGCCCGGTAGGCGTCCTCCCGGCGGGTGGCCGCGTCGGCCAGGGCGAACAGCTTGTAGGCGAGGATGGCGACGGTCGCCCACCAGATCGGGTTCAGATAGGAAAAGGCCAGAATCTGCAACACTCCGACCATTTCGATCTCCTCTGCTCTCGACTCCGGTGCTGACTGCCGCCCATCCTGGCACGGCGACCGTCCGCAACCGGGTCAACGTCCCACGGTCACCGGATGTGCCCCACGGGGCACGAGGTCACTGCGCGGCGTCGACGGCGCCCCCGCGGGCCCGCGCGGGCTGCTCCGGGGCGGGCCCGGCGCCGGCCTCGTCCTCCGCCACGACCTCGGCCACGACCTCGACCGGCTCCGCGGTCAGCAGGGGCTGCGCGGGCTGCTCGGACTGCTCGGTCCCGTCCGAGACCCCCGGGCGCGCCTTGTCGACCACGACCTTGCCGCGCTCGGCCAGCTCGTCGTACGCCTCCTTGGCCTTCACCGCCAGCTCGACCGCGCGGGCCACCTGCTGGAGGGCGAAGCCCTGGGCCCGCTCCTGCAGCCCCTTGAGGTCGGTCGGCAGCGCGGTGACGGTCTCGGTGACCTTGGCCTGCGCCCCGGTCAGCAGCGACTGCGCCTCCTGGAGCTTCGCGGTGGCCTTCTCCTGCGCGCCCTTGCGGTCCGCCGCCAGCGCCTCGACCCGGCCCGGCACCTCGCGCAGCTTCTCGTACGCGAGGTCCCCGGCGCCGGCCAGGGCGTACAGCGGGGTCGGATCGCTGAGGGTCTTCTTGATCTCGTCGGTGATGGGCATGGTTACCGGTCCTCCCGGTGAGTGTTCTGGGCGGCTTCGCCGTCGGCCGCCGGAGCGGAGGCCGAGGCGGCGTTCTCCTTGAGGAAGGCGTCGTAGACCGCGAGCAGCGCCTGCTTCTGCTGCTCGTTGATCAGCGGATCGGCCAGGATCGAGGCCCGCAGCTCCAGGCCCTCGCCCCGCCGCTCCTCCAGGATCCCGGCCTGGACGTACAGCGTCTCCGCCGAGATCCGCAGGGCCTTGGCGATCTGCTGGAGGATCTCGGCGCTCGGCTTGCGCAACCCGCGCTCGATCTGGCTGAGGTACGGGTTGGACACGCCGGCGGCCTCCGCCAGCTGCCGCAGCGAGTACTGGGCGTTGCGGCGCTGCTCGCGGATGTACTCGCCCAGCGAGCCGACGTTCAGTGAGGCCATGGGAACAGCGTGCAGCACCCTGCTTGCTTTTGCAAGCAGGGTGCTAACGCGAGCAAACGCCGCCGCCCCCGGCGGGCGGCGGTCAGGCCAGGTGGGCGAGGAGGAGGTCGGTGAGGCGTTCGGGGGTGCGCAGCGGGAGGTAGTGGTCGGCGTCCGGGAGGAGGTGGCGGCGGGCGCCGGGGATGTCGGCGGCGAGCCGCCGCGCGATCGCCGCGATCTCCGGGTGGTCGCGGTCGCCGTGGACCACCAGGGTGGGCGCGGTGACGGTGCCCAGGAGCGGCTCGGCCGCCCGGACCGGGGCGCCCGCGAGGTGGTGCTCGCTGACGATCCGGCGGGCCGCGTTCTCCTCGACCATCCTCGCGATCAGCTCGCCGCCCAACGCGCCGCGGCCCATCGCGGCCCAGACCGAGAGCTCCAGCCCGGCCAGTGCCGCCGCGTCGCCGCGGCGCCGGGCCTCGGCGTAGGCGGTGGTCTCCGGGGAGGGCGGCCAGTCGTGGCCGCTGACCGAGGCCCCGACCAGGCCGAGCGCGGTGACCCGCCCGGGGTGGGCGAGGGCGAAGTCCAGCGCCGTCTCCCCGCCCATGCTCAGCCCGACCAGCGCGGCGCGGCGCAGCCCGAAGTGGTCGAGGACGGCGGCCAGGTCCGCGAGGTCGTCGAAGGCCCGCTCCGGCGCGTCGGAGCGGCCGAGGCCGCGGGCGTCGTACCGGACCACCTCGTGGTGGCGGGCGAGCGCCGGGGCGACGGCGTCCCACAGCCGGGAGTCCATCCCGGAACCGTGCAGCAGCACCACCGGGCTGCCGCTGCCGCGGCGCTCCGCCCACAGCCGGCCGCCACCGGGGGCGGGGACGGCGGCCTCGGACACGGGGGGATCGTTGTGCGGGCTCATGCGGTGATCCTTCCAGGCCCCCCGGTCCGCGGTCGGGCCCGGGTCAGTCGGACTCGGGCAGCCGGATGGGCATCAGGACGGAGAAGGTGCCCGTCCGGCCGGGCGTGCGGACGGCCAACGGGGCGATCGGACCGCCGAGTTCGAGGACCAGCTGCTCCGGCTGCCCGGCGTCGAGGGCGTCCAGCAGGAAGTCCCGGTTGACGGCCAGCCGGTAGCCGTCGGGGGCCCGGTCCCCGGCGACGGCCAGCCGGCCGTCGCCGGTCAGGGTCAGGACGGTGACCTCGCAGTCGGCTCCGCCCGGGCCGGAGGGCAGGGTGCGGGTGGCGCCGGTCGCGACGGCGGCGCGCAGCTCGGCGGCGGCCAGGGTGATCCGGTGCTCCGGTTCGAGCCGGGTGACGGCCCGGTGGTCGGGGTAGTCGGCGTCAGGCGCGACGCCCTCGATCCGGTGGCCCCCGGCCTCGGCCCGGACCAGCCCGCCGCCGAGGGTGAGCACCACCTCGCCGGGGCCCGCGCCGAGCAGCGCGCGCACCGCGTCCACCAGGGCGGTCGGGACGACGGTGCCGGCCACCGGCCGCTCGGGGCCGGTGCCGGCGGCGGGCACCTCGGCGAGGGCCATCCGGTAGCGGTCGGTGGCGACCAGGCGCAGCACGGGGCCGTCCGGCTCGAAGAGCACTCCGGTGAGCGCGGGCAGCTGCGGGTCGTCGCCGACCGCGAAGCGGACCGCGTCCAGGGCGGTCGCGAGCGCCTCGGCGCGGACGGTGAGCCGCAGGCCGGCGGGGGTGGCGGTCATGGGTTGCTCCCTCTGTTCGATCATCGTGTGGATCAGGGAGAGCTCGCGGCGGGCGTCGGCGAGGCCGTCCTCCAGCCGGCGCAGGTGCGCGTCCAGCACCTGCCGGGCCGTGCCGCTGCCGGGCGCGGCGCCGAGCACGGCGCGGATGCCGGCCAGCGGCAGGCCGACCCGGCGCAGCCGGGCCAGCAGCCGGGCGTCGGCGAGCTGGCCGGGCCGGTACCAGCGGTAGCCGGTCTGCGGGTCGACCCAGGCGGGGGTGAGCACCTCGGCGCCGTCGTAGTAGCGCAGGGTGCCGACGCCCAGGCCGCTGGCGCGGGCCAGTTCGCCGATGCTGTGCAGCTCGCTCTCCATGCCGACGACTCTGTGGGCTCGACCTGGTCGAGGGTCAAGCCCGGTCGGCCAGGGGGCCGCGGGCAGCCAGGTGGGCCAGCTTGCGCGGGTTGCGGACGGCGCGGATCTCGCAGATCCGCACGGTGCCGTCGGGCTGCTCGGCGAACTCGAACACCGAGACCGAGTCCACCGCGCCGTCCACGGTGAGCAGCAGCCCCGGGTCGCCGTTGACGAGCACGGGCCGGCCGCCGACCGCCTCGCCGAGCTGCCGGAACACCCCGAGGAGGAAGCGGGCGACCTTGTCGGCGCCGACGACCGGCCGCAGCGCGGCGCGGATCACGCCGCCGCCGTCCGTCCAGCTGGTGACGTCGGGGGCGAGCAGTTCGAGCATCCGGTTGAGGTCGCCGCCGAGGCAGGCCGCCCGGAACTCGTCGGTGGCCCGGCGACGCAGCTCGGGTGGGGCCTGGTAGCGCGGCCGCCGGGCCCGTACGTGGGCCCGGGCCCGGCTGCCGACCTGGCGGCAGGCGGCCTCGGTGCGGTCCAGCGCCTCGGCGATCTCCCGGTAGGAGAAGCCGAAGGCCTCCTTGAGCACGAACACCGCCCGCTCCAGCGGGGACAGGCTCTCCAGCACCACCAGCAGGGCAACCGAGACCGTCTCGGCCCGCTCGACGCCCTCGGTCGCGTCCGGCTCGGTGACCAGCGGCTCGGGCAGCCAGGGGCCGACGTAGGACTCGCGGCGCACGGCGGCCGAGTCCAGCCGGTTGAGCGCCAGGTTGGTGACCGTACGGGCCAGGAAGGCGCCGGGGTGGGCGACCGGACCGGTGACGGTGCTCCAGCGCAGCCAGGTGTCCTGCACCAGGTCCTCGGCGTCGGCGACGCTGCCGAGCATCCGGTAGGCGATGCCGAAGACCAGCCGCCGGTGCTGCTCGAAGTCGGCCAGCCGGGTGTCGCCGGGCGGGAGCGGGTCGTGGGTGTCGGTCACCCGCGCGACGCTACCCCACCGCGGCCGTCAGCCCCGGAAGGCCCGGTAGGCGGGGGCGAGCAGGGCGGCGAGGTCCCGGCCGTGCACGGTGATGCCCGAGCGGCCGAGGCGGCGCGGCGCGGGCTCCTCGGGGCCCTCCGCCCCGGCCGGGCCCTCCTCCTCGGCCGGGGCG
The DNA here is from genome assembly GCF_044391605.1 of Kitasatospora sp. NPDC018619. NCBI lineage: Bacteria > Bacillati > Actinomycetota > Actinomycetes > Kitasatosporales > Streptomycetaceae > Kitasatospora > Kitasatospora sp. NPDC018619. The sequence continues at coordinate 24,935 of NZ_JBISAI010000003.1, read as the reverse complement.
GGGCGCAGGGTGAAGTCGCCGCGCCAGTAGGCGGCGACGTTGACCACCGGCGGCTTCGGTCCGTCGCTCACGCGTCCTCCTCGGCCACGGCGTCCTCCCGGGCGAGGGCGACCAGTTCGCGCAGCGCGTCGACCGGCAGGTCGGTGAGCCAGCGCTCCCCCTCGCCCACCACCGCCTCGGCCAACGAGCGCTTGGTGGCGAGGAGTTCGTCGATCCGCTCCTCGACGGTGCCGACGCAGACCAGTCGGCGGACCTGGACGTCCCGGCGCTGGCCGATCCGGAAGGCGCGGTCGGTGGCCTGCTGCTCCACCGCCGGGTTCCACCAGCGGTCCAGGTGGACGACCTGGTTGGCGGCGGTCAGGTTGAGGCCGGTGCCGCCGGCCCGCAGCGAGAGCAGGAACACCCTCGGCCCGGCCGGGCCCTGGAAGCGCTCGACCAGCTCCTCGCGGCGCGTCCGGGGCAGGCCGCCGTGCAGGTAGAGCACCTCCTCGCCGAGCCGGCGCTCCAGGTACGGGCTGAGCATCGCGCCGAACTCGGCGTATTGGGTGAAGACCAGCGTGCGGTCGCCCTCGGCCAGCGCCTCCTCCAGGAGTTCGGCCAGCCGGGCGACCTTGCCCGAGCGGCCGGCCACCGCCGAGCCGTCGTGCAGCAGTTGGGCCGGGTGGTTGCAGACCTGCTTGAGCTTGCCGATCGCGGCCAGCACCGTGCCGCGCCGCTCCACGCCCCGGACGCCCTCGACCCGCCGCAGCAGGTCGGCGACCACGGCCTGGTAGAGCCCGGCCTGCTCGGCGGTGAGGTTGCACCAGACCGTCATCTCCTGCTTGGCGGGCAGCTCGGCCGCCACCGCCGGGTCGGACTTGACCCGGCGCAGCACGAACGGGGCGGTGCGGCGCCGGAGTTCGGCGGTGCGTTCGGGGCTGCGGTGCAGCTCGACCGGGATCGCGTAGCGCTCCTTGAAGCGCTCCGCGGGGCCGAGCAGGCCGGGATTGGCGAAGTCCAGGACGGCGTGCAGGTCGGCGAGGCGGTTCTCCACCGGGGTGCCGGTGAGCGCGATCCGGTGCCGGGTGACGGGCAGTGCGCGGATCGCCCGGGACTGCGCGGTGCCGGTGTTCTTGACGTGCTGGGCCTCGTCGGCGACGACCCGGCGCCAGCGGACCGTGCGCAGGGCGGCGAGGTCGCGCTGGACCAGCCCGTAGGTGGTGATGACCAGGTCCACGTCCCTGACGGCCGCGGCGAGCTGCTCCGGGCCGAGGCGGCCGGCGCCGTGGTGGACGTACCGGCGCAGGCCGGGGGCGAAGCGCTCGGCCTCGCGCTGCCAGTTGCCGACCAGGGACATCGGGCAGACCAGCAGCGTCGGGCCGGCGGCGGCCGGGGACACGCCGGTGCCGCCGGGCGCACCGGTACCGCCGGGAGCGCCGGCTTCGGCGCCCCCGGGCGCTTCGGTGGCCCGGGGCGCTTCGGTGGCCCCGGGCGCTTCGGCGGCCTTCTCGGCGGCGAGCAGGGCGAGGGTCTGGACGGTCTTGCCGAGGCCCATGTCGTCCGCCAGCACGGCGCCGAGGCCGAGCCCGGACATGGTCCGCAGCCAGGCCAGTCCGCGCTCCTGGTACGGGCGCAGCACGGCCCGGAAGTCCGGCGGCAGCTCCGGCGGCGGGGCGGCGCCGGCCCGCCCGGCCAGCAGCTCGCCGAGCGGACCGTCCACGCTGACGCCGGTGACCGGCAGCCCGGCGACCGTGGCCCGCGGGTCGAGGGCGAGCCGGAGCAGCTCGGCGGCGCCGAGCACGCCGTCGCGCCGGTCGGCGAGGAAGGCGAGGGCGGCGGCGATCTGGGCCGGATCGGCCTCCAGCCAGGTGCCCCGCACCCGGACCAACCCCTGCTTGGCGGCCGCGAGTTCGGCCAGCTCCTGCTCGGTGAGCGGCTCTGCGTCCGGGCCGAGCGCGGCCTGCCAGCGGAAGGCGGCCACGGCGTCCCGGTCCACCTGGGCGGTGCCCGCGAGCGCACCGGGCGCGGCCGGGGTGGTGGCGCGCAGGGCGAGCCCGAGCCGGGGGCGGTGGCGCCACCAGGCGGGCAGCAGCACCCCGAAGCCGCCCTCGGCGAGGGCGGGCGCGGCGGTGCGCAGGAAGTCCAGCGCGCCGGCCCGGTCGAGCGGCAGGGCGGACGGGCGGGAGCGGTGGCGCAGCCCGTCCAGGGCGGGCCAGCGGTGGGCGGCTCGGGCGAGTTCGGCGGCCAGGACGGCGGCCGGTTCGGCGGACTTGCGGGCGAGCGCGGCGTGGGCGGCGCCGCCCTCGTGCAGGTCGGCGGCGCGGACCAGGAGGGAGGGCTCGTCCACGGCCTGGAGCAGGAACTCCAGCTGCCAGGCGTCGTCGGAGGGGCGCCCCTCGGGGCCGTCCTGGTCGGGGCCGAGCGGCTCGACCAGTCGGAAGCAGAGCCGCAGCGCCGGATCGGCCGGCTCGGCGGCGGCGTACCAGGCGCCGAGCCGGCGGCGCAGTTCGGCGAGCTCCTCGGGCGGGGCGCCGTCGATCCCCGCGTCGGGGGTGGTCAGGGCGTGCAGCCAGCGCTCGGCGACGGCCTCCCCCGGCGCGGGGAAGGCCGTGCCCGCCAGGGCGGCGCGCGCCTCGGCGTCCACCAGCGCGCCCAGTGCGGCGTCCAGCAGGGCGTCGCCGCCGCCGGGGCCGTGCGGCCACTCCCCGAGCAGGACGGGCGGGCAGCCGGCGGCCAGTGCCGCGGCCTCGCGGCGGGCGGCCGGGGTGAGGTCGGGCAGCCAGCGGGCCTGCGGGCGGCCGTCGGCGGCCGTCACCGGCAGCGGCAGCACCCGGCCCCGGCCGACCGTCCGCCAGGCGAGGTCGTGCACCCCGGTGAGCCAGCGCAGTGAGGGCCCGTGGACCACGTCGACCCGTCCGGCGCCGGGCAGCTCGGTGCCGGTGACGGCCCAGACCGGGTCGAAGACCTCGCCGAGCAGCTGGGCGGCGGCCGCGGCCTCGAAGAGCAGCGCCGGCACCCGCCAGGGGACGAGGACGGCACCGCCGCGCGGCGGGGTGACCGGCAGGTCGGGCGAGGGCGCGGGGACCGCGCCGACGGTGGGCAGCAGCAGGGTGGCCCAGCGCTCCGGGGCCTGCCCGGCGAGCCAGCCGAGCCCCGGGCCGATCCCGGCGAGCACGGCGGCCAGCTCACCGGCCGGACAGGCGTACGGGTGGGCGCGAGGGGCGGGCCGGTCGGGGTGCGGCTCGGCGCCGGGGTGGGCGCGGGCGTCCTCGGCCCACAGCGCCAGCCGCCCGTCCGCCCGCCAGAGCGCGTGCAGGACGAACATCGGGGGCCTTCCGGGCGGGGTGGGACCGTCCTTCGCAGCCTAACCGGGAGGACCGACAGGGCCGGTCGGCTGAGCCGTCCGGGGACTTCGGAGCGACGTGGTTGAAAGTTGAACGAAGTTCCCCTACGCTGGAGCCAACAAGTTGAAGCCTAAACAACTGGCTTCGAACCAAGGAGGAAGCCATGGGCCTGTTCAACCGCACCAAGACCGTCACCGCCCCCGCCGCGGCCGCCGTCCGGACCCCGGCCGGCCCGGACCTCGCCCACCTGACCGGCGACTGGACCATCGACACCACCCACAGCGAGATCGGCTTCTCGGTCCGCCACGCGATGGTCACCAACGTCAAGGGCCGCTTCACCGAGTACGACGGCACGCTGCACCTGGACGGGACCCACCCCGGCAACTCCACCGCCGAGCTGGTGATCAAGGTCGCGAGCATCGACACCAACCAGGCCCAGCGCGACGAGCACCTCCGCACCGGCGACTTCTTCGCCGTCGACGCCCACCCGGAGATCCGCTTCCGCAGCACCTCCGCCCAGCTGGTCCACGGCGACTCCTACCGGATGACCGGCGACCTCACCATCAAGGGCACCACCCGCCCGGTGGTGCTCGACCTGGAGTACACCGGCAGCGCCACCGACGCGTACGGCGCCGACCGGATCGGCTTCGAGGGCAAGGCCGTCGTCGACCGCACCGAGTTCGGCCTGACCTACAACGCCGCGCTGGAGACCGGCGGCGTGCTGATCGGCGAGAAGGTCAAGCTCAGCTTCGACATCTCCGCCGTCAAGGCCGCCTGACCCGCCTCCCCTCCCAGCTCCGCCCCTGCCCTTCCCCCCGGGGCAGGGGCGGTCGCCATCCCTCAGCCGGCGGCTCCCGTCAGCCGGCGGGCCCGTCAGTCAGCGGCTCCCGTCAGCCGGCGGCTCCCCGCGGCAGCAGCGCCGCGTCCGCCGCCGGGAGCCAGCAGCCCGGCGGGCGGCGCAGCCACCCCTCGGCCGCACCGAGCGCCGCCGCGGCGGCGGCCAGCACCCCCAGCCCCGGATGGCGCTCCCCGGGCCGGTGCACCAGGCTGACCAGGCTCAGCGGCACCGGCTCCACCAGCGGAACGGTCACCGTGCCCGGGATCCGCGGCCCGCCGACCGTGGTCAGCATCGGATCGCCGTGCCGGGCCAGGTAGCGGGCGGTCTCGTCCACCCCCACCGGCGGCGCGTACGGCGCGGCCGCCGTCAGGCCGTGCTCGTGCAGCAGCCGGGTGCCGAGGTCGGCCCACTCGGTGGTGGCCGGGTTGCCCCCGCAGACGTCGACGGGGTGGCCCGCCAGTTCGGCCACGCGCAGCACCGGGCGGTCGGCGAGCGGGTGGGTGCCCGCCATCATCACCGCGATCCGCTCCAGCCGCACCGGCAGCTGCGCCAGCCGCCCGCGCACCGGGCCGGGCAGCCCGGCGAAGCGCCCGAAGGAGGCGTCCAGCCGGTGGGCCAGCAGTTCGGCGGCGGCCGCGGCCAGCCCGCCGTGGAAGCGGGCCAGCAGTTCGCCCTCCGGCCAGGCGGCGCGGGCGCGTTCGAGCACCCGGTCGGGGGTGAGGTCCGGGCCGGTGACGTCGCTGTTGAGGTCGAGCAGCAGCGGCCGGACGGCCCCGGCGCCGCGCGCCGAGTCGCCGAGGATCTCGTCGTGCAGGGCCAGGAACCGCCGTGCCCGGGGCAGCAACCGCCGCCCGGCCGGGGTGAGTTCGACGCTGCGGGTGGTGCGGGCGAAGAGCGCCTCGCCGAGCAGCCCCTCCAGCGCCCGGACGTCCCGGCTGAGCGCCTGCTGAGCGACGTGCAGCCGCTCGGCGGCCCGGCCGAAGTGCAGGGTCTCGGCGGTCGCGACGAAGCCGCGGAGCAGACGGGGGTGCAGGTCACGGGGCATGCGCGGGAGATTAACAACACGGTGTTGTGAGAGCGGCCGGAACAGGTGTTGGACGCCCGCCCGGCACCGGAACCAGGCTGGGGAACGCCCCCTCCCCCTCCTCTCCCCGTGCCCTCAGGAGCCCGATGCCCCCGCGCGCCCTCCTCACCTCCTACCGACGGCTGTTCGCGGCCCCCGGCGCCGTCGCCTTCACCCTGGCCGGGCTGCTCGGCCGGATGGCGCTGTCGATGAACGGCGTCGCGCTGGTGGTGCTGCTCTCCGAGCGGCGCGGCTCGTACGGGCTGGCCGGGGCCGTCTCGGCGGCCGGGCTGGTCACCGGCGCGATCGGGATGCCGCTGATCGGACGCCTGGTGGACCGGTACGGGCAGGCGCGGGTGACGGTGCCGGCCGCGCTCGGCAACGCCGTGCCGCTGACCGGCCTGCTGCTCTGCGTCCGGCTCGGCGCCCCCGACTGGGCGCTCCTGCTCTGCTCGGCGGCCTGCGCGACGGCGCCCAACCTCGGCGGCATGGCCCGCACCCGCTGGGCCCACCTGTACCGGGACGACCCGGCCGCCCGGCACCTGGCCAACTCCTTCGAGCAGGCGCTGGACGAACTCTGCTTCATGGCCGGGCCCGTGATCGCCATGCTGCTCTGCACGGCGATCGCCCCGGAGGCCGGGCTGGTCTCCGTCGGCGTCCTCGGCACCGCCGGCGCGCTGCTGTTCGCCGCCCAGCGGCGCACCGAACCGCCCCTGCCCGTCGGGGAGTCCACCGGCCGGCACGGCTCCCCGCTGCGGGTGCCCGGGCTGCGGGTGCTGGTGCTGACCTTCCTGGCGACCGGGATGGTCTTCGGCGCGACGGAGATCACCACCGTGGCGTACGCCGACGCGCTGGGCCACAAGGCCTCGGCCGGGCTGCTGCTGGCGCTGGTCGCGGCCGGCTCCTGCGTGGCCGGGCTGCTGTTCGGGCTGCTGACCCCGCGCCGGGCGGCGGGGCCGCGCTTCCTGCTCGGCGCCTCGGCGATGGCCGCGGTGCTGCTGCTCCCGCTGGCCGCCGGACTGGGCGGGGCCGGGCTCGGGCTGCTCGGCGTGGCGCTGTTCGCGGCCGGAACCGCCACCGCGCCGACCATGGTGACCGGGATGACACTCGTCCAGGAGCTGCTGCCGCGACGGCAGTTCAACGAGGGGATGGCGCTGGCGGTGTCCGGCATCGTGGTCGGCATCTCGATGGGGGCGGCACTCGCCGGGACGGTCGCCGAGCGGGCCGCCCCGGGTACGGGGTACGCGCTGCCGGCCGCGGCGGCCGGGCTCGCGCTGCTGGTCGCGCTCGCGGGGCGGCGGCAGCTGACGGGGCGGCGGGCGGCCGCGGACGGCCCGGGCGGCCCGGGCGACGGGGGTGGCGGCGGGGCGGTCGGCGCGGCAGCGGGCGGGGGCGGCGGCGGGGCAGCGGGCGGGGCGGGCGACGGGGCGCCGGAAAATGCCGAGCGCGTTGTCAGTCCCTCCCTCTAACGTCGAGGCATGGGGGAAATCACCTACGTCCGAGGCGATGCCACCACGCCCCACGGCAAGGGCGTGAAGGTGATCGCACACGTCTGCAACGACCTCGGCGGCTGGGGCAAGGGCTTCGTGCTCGCGCTCTCCAGACGCTGGCCCGAACCGGAGTCCGCGTACCGCCGCTGGCACCGGGAGCGGGCACAGAACGACTTCGGCCTGGGCGCCGTCCAACTGGTGGCGGTCGACCCGCAGCTCTGGGTGGCCAACCTGGTCGGCCAGCGGGGGGTCCGCACGGCGCGCTCCAGCGGCGCTCCGGTGCGGTACGAGGCGATCGACACCGCCCTGGCCGCGCTGGGCGGGCACGCGCTCCGGCTCGGCGCCTCCGTCCACATGCCGCGGATCGGCTGCGGCCTGGCGGGCGGGCGCTGGGAGCGGGTCGAACCGCTGGTCACGGCCCGTCTGGCGGCCCGGGGCGTCCCGGTGACCGTCTACGACGTCGACTGACCGGGGCGCTCCCGCACCTCCACCGCGTCCACCGATCCGCTTCCTACCGGCCCGTCGGCTCCGGCCGCCCGGGCCCGACCGCCACGCGCCCGGCCGGCCAGGCGTACACGTACTCGGGCAGCAGGAACCCGCCGGGGAACTCCCCCTCCTGCGCCCGGACCCGCTCGGCGCCCTCGCGTTCGTAGAAGGCGATCGCGCGGGTGTTGTCCCGCAGCACCTCCAGGGAGAGCGCGGCCCCGGGGTGCCGCTCGGCGACGTACGCGCGGGCCGCGGTCAGCAGCTCACGACCGATGCCGCCGCCGTTCGACCCGGGCCGCACGTGCAGGTTGTCGATCAGCACCCCGCCGTCCGGCTGCGGGACGAGGTAGATGAACCCGACCGTCACACCGGCCCGTTCCGCGATCAGGAGCTCGGGGGTGTTCCCCGGCTCCCCGTAGTCGGCCTCCAGGCGCAGCTTCCACAGCTCGCGCCGCTGGACCACCATGCCGTCGCCCAGACCCTCCTCCGGGACGATCCCCCGGTAGGTGGTGCGCCAACTGTGGGCGTGCAGCTCGGCGACGGACTCCGCGTCCTGCACCCCGCCACGGCGGATGACGGTCTGCCCTGAACTGATCATGTGACCAGCCTCCCACAGAGATGGAGTTGAACATGTTCAACCGATACGTCTACAGTTCCAGCACGCTTTTGAACGCGTTCGAAATGACGGGGGTCGTCGTGGTACCGGGTGCGGAGGGGGCATCCGGTACCACGAACACCGACACCGGTTGGAACGTCGTCTCCGGCTAGGCTCGTCCCGTGGACGACCTGGCAGCGACGAACCGAACGGACGACGGGAACGGCACGGCCGGCACTCCGGCCGTGCCCGGACCGGAGACCGGGCCGGAGACCGGGCCGGAGACCGGGCCGGGCCCCGAAAGCGGCGCCCTCCCCGGCGGCCGGGCCCAGCCGAAGACCGACAAGAGCGAGGCGACCCGGGCCCTGATCCTGGAGACGGCCATGCGGCTGTTCCAGGAGCGCGGCTACGAGAAGACCACCATGCGCGCCATCGCCACCGAGGCCGGCGTCTCGGTGGGCAACGCGTACTACTACTTCTCCGCGAAGGAATTCCTGATCCAGGGGTTCTACGACCGGATGACCTACGACCACGCGGCGGACGCCAGGCGCCGGATGGCCCACACCCGGGACTTCTCCGAGCGGTTGCGGATCGCCCTGGACTCCTGGCTCGACACGGCCGCTCCGTACCACGAGTTCTCCGCGCAGTTCTTCCGCACCGCCGCCGACCCGACCAGCTCGCTGAGCCCGTTCTCCAACGAGTCCCACCCGGCCCGGGCGACGGCGGTCGAACTGTTCCGCGACGTGCTCCAGGGCTCGGAGCTGGCGCCCAAGCTGGACGCCGAACTGGTCGAGCTGCTGCCCGACGTGCTCTGGCTGTACCTGATGATCGTGGTGCTGTACTGGGTCTTCGACCGCACCCCGGACACCGAGCGGACCAGGGAGTTCGTCCGCCGCTCGGCACCGCTCGCGGCCCGGGTGATCAACCTGTCCCGCTACCGGGTGTTCCGGCCGATCGTCCGCGACGCCAAGGGGCTGATCCAGGACTTCATCCTGCCCACCATCGGCAGGACGGCGGCCGGGTAGCCCCCGCCGAAACGCGGAAGGCCGGCCCGCGGACGGACCGGCCCCCGGCACGGCGACGGCTCAGAACTCGGTCGGCGTCCAGGCCCGCACCGGCGCGCGCAGCAGCAGGTCGGCAGCGGCGGCTGCGCCCGGGCGCAGCTCGGCCACCAGGGCGGCCGCGGCCAGCCGCGGCGCCGTCTCCGCGCCCAGGAAGAGCGAGCCCAACTGCGCGGCGCCGAGCGCGAGGTCGGCGTCGTCCGTGGTCCTGGTGCAGCGGCCGGTGCCGTCGTCGGCCACCTCCAGCGCCCAACGGCCGGACGCGTAGCCGAGCTTGTCGTCGACCTCCAGCACCACCCGGCCGGGGGCGCCGTACCTCCGGGCGCCGAACGCGGCCTCGACGTCCAGCACCCGCACCCACAGCTCGTCGGTGTTGGCCTTGTGCGGGGTGGCCGCGCGCGGGTCCTGGAGCAGCAGCGGCAGCGGGTCGTCCGGGCCGAGCCGGGACGCCGTGATCCGGGCCATCCAGTCGACGGACATGACGAAGCGCCACAGCTCCACCGCGGTGGGCAGGTCGAGCGCGATGAACTCGTCCACCGAGAGCGTGCCGTCGGGGTAGCCGCCGTCCCACTTGGCGTCGATCCGGTAGAGCACCAGGCCGGTGACGGTGCCGTCGGCGTCCCGGTGCACGGCGGCGAACGGCTCCTTGAAGTCGGAGCCCGGCACCCGGACCTCGCCGACGGTGCGCCGCCACCACAGGTCGTCGCGCTCGATCGCGCCCGGCTGGGTGAGCCGCCAGCGCTCGTACAGGCCGGCGCCCAGCTCCCGGACCTCCGCCATGGTCACGAAGTCGATCCGGCCGCCGGGCACGCCCGGCAGGCCCTCGCGCAGGCCCCGGGTGCGGCTCAGCTCGATGTCCAGGCCGCCGCCGTAGGTGGCCGGGCCGAAGCCGAAGCGGCCGTAGATGTTGAACTCGGAGGCCATCAGGACGGCGACCGCGCGGCCGCGCTCGACGGCGGCCGCGAGGTCCCGACGCATCATCGCGCTGAGCAGGCCGCGCCGGCGGTGGGTGGCGCTCACCGTGACGTTGGTGATGGCGTCGGCCGCCACCACGGCCCCGCCGGGGACGGTCAGTTCGGTGTCGAAGCTGCGGAAGGTGGCGACCTGGCGCTCGCCGTCGAAGGCGGCCAGCATCCGGCCCGGCTCCCACTGCTCACGGCGCAGCTCCGTCGCCCGACCGATGTGCGAGCACAGGAACCCGACGGCGAGCGCGCGGTCCCAGGCCTCCGTCTCGTCCTGGGAGACGGCCCGGATCCGGAGCCCGTTCACGCTGTCCACGGCCGTGTGATCGATGCTGTTGCCCATGGGGCCACGGTACGGCGGCCCCTTCCGGCGGGCATCCGAATTATTCCGTGCCCGATCCGTACGCGGTGCCGGGCTCGTCGCCGGCACCCGCCCCGGTGTGCTCCCCCGGCACCACCACCCAGTGGTTGACGCGCAGCACGCGGCCCGCGAAGTCGAGGTCCCGCTCGCCGAACAGCCGGAAGCCGAGCGACCGGCAGATGCCGTTCGACGGCCCGTTGGCGACGCCCGGGTTGGCGTGCACCTCGCCCCAGCGGCCGTCCGCGGCGGCGGCGTCCAGCACCCGGCGGACGGCCGCCTTGGCGAGGCCGCGGCCCTGGTACCCGGGCAGCACCATCCAGCCGATCTCGGAGACCGGCACGCCGTCCTCCTCGTCGGACCAGAGCGTGACGGTGCCCACCGCCCCGTCGTCCTCGGCGCCGTCCGGCACGATCATCCTGACCCAGGAGGTGTCCTCGGTCGCCAGGGCGAGGTCCTTGCGCAGCCGCTCCTCCACCACCGCCCGGGGCAGCGGGCCGCCCAGTTCCGCCATCATTGCCGGGTCGCACCGCAACCCGACGTACGTCTCCAGGTCCTGTTCCCGTACGTTCCGCAGTCGCATGACGCCTCCTCAGTTCCGTTCCGGGCGGCCACGCTAGCGCGGCCCACCGACAGTGGCGCCCCGGCGGCCGGGCTCCGCATCCTCGTGCCGGTCCGGGTACGGGCGACCCGCTGTCGGGGGGCACCACGGAGGTCGAGTACGTCCGCACACTGAAGGCGTACGAGGGCCGGGCGCCGGCGGCGAAGCGCGTCGGCGGCCTGACCGCCGTGGGCTGGCTCCGGGCGCTCCGGCCGGTGCCCGTCCCGGGCAACGGGCCGTGCGGCGCACCGGCCTTCCACGAGCCGACCGGCTACCACATGGCGGGGGCCTGCGACTCCGGGACGGTCGGCCGGGTCGGCAGCGCGTTCGCCGTCCCCCTGCTGCCGCTCCCGATCGCCGCGCCCTGGGGCTGGAGCGTCGTACGGCTGCGCGACGGCCGCACGGCCCTGGCCGGCCGGTAGCCGTCCGGGCCGTCCGGGTGCCGACCGTCGTGGCGTCATCCTCGCTTTTACTTCCGGGAGTTGATCGGCCCGCGCCCTCCGCCGCCCCGTGCGTGATCACCCCGCAGGCGCCCTCCAGCCGACCCGGAACGGGGCCCCGCGCCGACCCACGCCGATCCCACTGCACTCACACCCGCTGTCACCCGCCCACCGGACGGCCCACCGGAACAAACCGACACAGCGGGAGACCGCCGTCGCGCTCGACCGGGCCCGGGCGCTGCCCGATCCGCCTGCCCGGCGACCGCGTCCACCGGGGCGCCCGGAGGACCACGAGCAGCTCGCCCGGCCCGACACCCCGACGCCGAGTGCCCGGCCCCGGCCGGGCACGGGGGCGACGCCCTCGCCACCCTCGGCCCGGCGCTCGCGGCCGCCGCAAGGGCTGGTGCCGACCGGTGGCGTGCAGGTTCCACTCGTGATCTTCATTCGGCTTCGGCATGAGCTGGGCTGTTGTCGCTCTCCCCAGTGATCTTGCGCGGGTTTTGACCCATCTTCTTTGCGCTTTCCTCGCTGGCGGGGTGGGCGGACTGTCTCTGTGTACTCGTTGAAGTGCCCAGGCAGGTACGGGATCACCAAGTGCTGTCATGGATCTCGCGACGTCTACTTGGGCGAATCCGCCAGTGCGCACAGCTCATCGATGAACCGGCTCGGCGGCGAGGGCTTGAACTGGGCTTCGTTCCACTGGTGCCACAGACCTCCGGGAGCGAGGAAGCGACCGGAGTGTTCGGTCCCCGTCTGACTGTCGATGTGGAGCAGCGCGCTGATGGCCCAGTGCTGGTCGTACTGGCAGTCGGGCTGCTGGAGATAGCGATCCAGGTAGGCCACCAGGTGCAGGGCATCCTCCTCCGTGCAGAAGCGTGCGAGAGCGAAGCAGTAGCCCTGGCCGGAGAAGCACAGCTGGCTGGCGACAAGCAGGTCACCCAGCACGTCTCGGAAGTGCTGACGGCGGTCCACGCCGATCAGCCAGGCAGCGGTGAGGCGCGAGCGCCATTCGCTCTCCAGGAGGATCTCGAGTTCCTCATCGGTGATCGCCTGGGCAGCTGAGCGCAGTGATCGGAGGAAGGGTGTGCGCTCACGCTCGTCGTCTCGGGTGAAGTTGGCGTGAAGGAGGTGGAGGTAGCGCACGGTGTCGTTGGCCATGGGCTTGACGTAGCGCTCGATGACATCGAGCAGTTCGGGGTCCGAGGAACGAGGAAAGCGCATGTCGGCATCTTCCTGTTCTCCGTTGGTCTGCAGCCAACTGATTCTGAGAGCTCGGGGTGGGAACCGTGAGCGACAGAGCTCTTCCCCCGCATCGCCGAAGCTGGGCGATCATCTCCTCATGGATGACCTCCTGAAGTTCCTGCACGCCCGCTACGAGGCGGACAACCATGCCTATGCCGAGGTGGCCTACCGATTCGGGGCTGACGCCTTGCTTGACAGCCACCTGCCGATGCTCGACCTCGTCGACATGCTGGCCCGGGACTACGAGGCAATGGATCCGTCCGATGTGCGCTACGTCGGCCTCGGCCATGCCCTGTGCGTGCTCGCGCAGTCGTACGCCGAGCACCCCAGCTACCGGGAGGAGTGGCGACCCTAGAACCTGGTCCAATGGATGCTGGCGTCTCGTCCGTCAGGGGTGAGCCGACGTTGATGACACTGGTAGTCGCTAGCCTCTCCACGTGACTCGGACCAGTGATCGACAGCTCCCTGCCGCACTCGCCGCCGCGCTGTCGGTCCCGTTCGACTACGACGACGGCAAAGGGATCGACTTCGAGCCCTTCCCGGCATTCCTGTCCGCCAAGGACACCACCGACTGGCTCCGGTCCTGGACCGGCAATACGGAGTTGAGCGGTGACGACTTCCGCGTGTTCGGCCAAGACGGCACGGGTGGGTATGCGGCGTTCTGGCTGATCCGGCCAGACCGTCCACTTATCGACCAGCCCATCGTCTTCCTCGGCTCCGAAGGTGAGACCGCTGTACTGGCGCGGGACCTGGGCGGCTTCCTGTGGCTGCTCGCTGGCGGCTTCGGCCCCTGGGAAGCGGCCACCACGTACGAGCCCAACTGGAGGCCACATCCCAACCGGCAACTGGCGGCCGTCGCGGAGCAATTCGCCCCCGGCCGACAGCAGCCGGCCACCGCCGTCATCGAGGAGGCAACCCAGGAGTTCCCCAACTTCGACGACACCATCATGGAGCTGTGCCGCTGACTCCGACAGGCACTCTGCCGTCTCGGAACGCGTTTGAGTCAGATCACCCGTGATGGTGAAGAATCAGGGAATCGGTAGGCGTGGCCGTCGAACCGCCTACTCGGCGTCCCACTGATCTTGCGCATGCGCAACGTAGGCGCAGGATCAGCGGGAAAGCGCAAAGTGAAATGGGAACCTACAGGCGGCCGGGCCCGGGGTCAGGGGCGGGCGTAGAAGTTCGGGGTCCCCATGATCCAGAGGCTGGCCTGCTTGACCGGCAGGCCGGCCCGCGGCGCCTCGATCATCTGGTCGTCGCCGATGTAGAGCCCGACGTGGTAGATGTCGGCGGCGCGCCCGGTGTCGCTCCAGAAGACCAGGTCCCCCGGGCGGAGCTGGCGGTAGCCGATCGGGGTGCTCTGGGCGTACTGGTCGGCGGCGAAGTGGTTGAGCGGCCGACCCCCCGCGCGCCAGGCCATCATGGTCAGCCCGGAACAGTCGTAGCCGCCCGGGCCCTCGCCGCCCCAGACGTAGGGCAGGCCGATCTTGGACCTGGCGAAGGCGACGGCCGCCGCCGCACCCTCGGCGGACCACGGACGGGCGGCGGGCGGCGGGGCCTGGGCCCGGGCCGCGGCGGCCGCTGCCTCCGCCGCCGCTGCCTCCGCCTCGCGGGCTGCCTGTTCGGCGGCGGCGCGGGCGGCCGCCTCGGCCTCCCGGGCGGCGATCGCCTCCAGGGCCTCGCGGCGTTGGCGCTCCAGCTCGACCGTGGTGCTGCGGGCGGCGGCCAGTTCGACGAGCAGTTGCTCGCGGCGCCGGCCGGCGGCGGCCACCTCGGTCCGCTGGGCGGCCAGCCGCTGCTCCGCCCGCTCCCTGGCCGCGCCGACCTCGGCGGCGGCCCTACCGGCGGCCCCGGTGGCGGCCCGGGCCTCGGCGGCGGCGGTACGGGCGGCGGCGGCCGTGGCGGTGGCGGCGTCCAGGATCTGCCGGGTGCGTTCGCCGACCTGGGCGACGGCGGCGGCGCGGGCGCCCGCCTCCCGCGGGCCGTGGGCGCCGAGCAGGGCGTTCAGGGCGGACAGTTCGGCGCCCGCGCCCTGCCGGTAGGTCTCGGCCGCGAGCCGGGCCGCGTCCTCGGCGGCGGCCGCCCGCTCGGCCTCGGCACCGGCGGAGCGGCGCGCGGCGGCCTCCTCCGCGACGCGGGCCCGGGTGAGGGCGAGCTGGGCGCCGTTGTAGGCCTCGACGGCCTGTTCGGCGGCGCGCCCGGCCCGGTCCAGGTCGGTCCGGGCGGCGGTGAGCGCGGCCTCCAGGGCGGTGGCCGAGGCGGCCTTGCGCTCGGCCTCGGCCCGGGCCCGGTCGATCTCCTCGGTGCTCGGGTACCCGTCCCCGTCCCCGTCCCCGTTCCCGTCCGCGGCCGCGCCGACCGCCGGTTCGCCCGCGCCCGGCTCGCCGGGTGCCGGGGCGGCCTGGGCGGCGGGAATCAGCCCGAGCAGCGCGGTGAGGGACAGGGTGAGGGAGAACAGGAGGGTCGGCAGGAGCCTGCGTGTCACGCGACATCCCTTCTGACGGGTCCGGAGGGGACGGCGTCGGACGGCGCGCGGCGGCCGGGCGGGGCGGCCCGGCCGGCCGGGGAGTCCGATGAATCATCCCATCACGTGACAGAACGGTCATACGACGCTCATGGTCTCAATTCCGGCGGCCATCACACCGGGAAAGCGCTCCGCCGGTCGGGTGGCCATCGGATGATCCGACCGCCGTCCGGGCCGCCGAGCGGCGGACTACCGTCCGATCCGGCGGGTGTGGGTCCGCAGCCGGGGGTGCCGCTCGGGCCGGCTCTCCAGCCCGGTCGGACCGACCGCGAAGGTCCGGCTGCGCCCGGCCCGGACGGTGCGGCGGCGCTGCTGCGCCAGGCGGGAGCGGGTCGGTCCGGCCCCGACCGCCCCGGTCGCCGGATCCGCCGTGCCCTGGGCCGCCCCGGGCGCCCCGGCCGCCGAGCGGCGGTCGGCCAGCCGGGCCCGACGGCGGGCCAGCGCCCGGGCGGCGTGCGCGTCCAGGTGGGCGGTGGCCCGGGCGGCCATCCGCTCGGCCACCCGGTGCGCGGCGGGGTGGTTGGCGGGGACCTTGTCGGGGGCACCGGCGATCAGGTCGAAGAGCCAGGTGCGGGCCCGGTCCGCGCGCCGGTGCAGCAGGCGCTCGCGCCGCAGCGCGCGCGCCCGGCGGCGGGGGCGCGCGGCGTACCGCCAGCGGGCCCAGGGGCTGCTCGGACGGGCCAGCCGGACCGCCCCGATCCAGGACAGGCCGGGGACCATGATGCCGAGCAGGCCGGTCCACACCTTGCCCTTGAACAGCGTGATCACCGAGGCCAGCGAGTTCACCGAGATGATCGTGATCAGGCCCCACCTGGTCTCCTCGCCGGGCACCACGCCGAGCGGAACGTACCCGACCAGCAGCAGGGAGGTGAACAGGATGCCGAAGATCACCGCGTCCACCGACTTGCGGCCCTGTTCGCTCCAGTACACGTCGTCCAGGTGCAGGATCAGCGCGAACTCGTCCAGCACCAGGCCGCAGCCGATGCCGAAGGCCAGCCCGAACCAGTCGATCCACGGGTGCCCGCCGTAGGTGGCGAACACCCCGATGCCGCCGAGCAGCAGGAAGCCCAGGCCGAACACCATGTGGTGGATGTGCAGGCCGCCCGGGGTCACGTTGCCCGGCCACCAGCGCACCTGGGCGCGGATCATCCGGACGCTGAACCGGATGAAGACGAAGGAGGTGATGAATCCGACCAGCAGCAGGAACAGCGGTTGCTTGTGGGTGGCGACGATGTGCTCGCGGTAGCCGTCCAGCAGTGTCGTCATGGGTCTTACCTTCGTTCCTGGTCCTGCGTCCTGCCTGCCGCGACATTGCCCGGGGGCCAAATCGGCCCCAACACCGGGCGGCGGCCGGTCAGAAGCCCCGGGTGCGCTTGGCCGCCCGGCGCGGCATCACCGGGTAGAGCGACGGGCGTTCGGCGCCGACCGGCAGTTTCAGGAAGAGCCGGGCGATCTCCCCGCCCAGGTTCACCCCGACCGCCAGCGCCATCGCGATCGCCGCCGCGCGGAAGACCGACACCAGGCCGGCGCTGGAGTGCCCCTGGGTGAAGGCGAGCATCCCGAGGTAGAGCGCCGAACCGGGCATCAGCGGGCCGATCGCGGCGGTCACGTAGGGCAGCGCCGAGCCGTTGCGGTAGCGCGCCATCAGCTGGCCGAAGAGGCCGACCAGGCCGGCCGCCACGCCGGTCGCCGCGATCGGGTTGACGCCCGCGTTGTACACCAGCGCGCCGTAGCTGGCCCAGCCGATGCCGCTGTTGACGGTGACCAGGGCCAGCGTGCGGCGGTCGGTCTGGAGCAGCGTCGCGAAGGCCAGGGTCAGCAGCATCGCGGCGGCCATCTGGACCGGCGGGTAGTTGACGCCCACCAGGCTCTCGTCCGGGCGCAGGTTCGCCTCGAAGCCGACGCCCAGGTAGAGGATCACCATCACCCCGATCACGATGCCCGCGACCAGGTAGACCACTTCCAGCAGCCGGGCCGCGGCGGTGATGTAGAAGCCGGTCAGGCCGTCCTGCACGGCGGCGACCAGGGCGCGCCCGGGCAGCAGGGCGAACAGGCCACCGGTGATCACGACCGAGCCGCGCAGGCCCCAGTCGTTGAGCGAGAGGATGATGCCGGAGGCGGCGGCCGGCATCGCGGCCGCGACGAACTGGTAGAACTCCGGCAGCCGGCGCCGGGCCAGCGCGGAGGCCAGCCGGTCGCCGAGGACGGCCGCGACGAAGGCGCTCGCGAAGACCAGCCAGGCCTTGTCGTCGGTCTTCCCGCCGACCAGGAAGGTCGCCGCACCGGCCAGCAGGCCGGTGGTCAGGGCGAGGAACCAGGCCGGGTACGGGTGCCGGTTGCGGCGGATCGCGGCGAGCCGGCGGTAGGCGTCGTTGACCGTCACCTGCTCCGCGGTGATGTCCGCGACCAGGGCGTACACCGCGTCGAGCCGGGTGTAGTCGGAGGTGCGGCGGCGCACCACGCGGTCGGCGGTGACCGGCGGCTCGACCAGCGAGGGCTGGTACGAGATGCCGATCAGGGTGAAGGTGACCTGCGGCTCGCAGCGGTCCAGCCGGTAGGCGTGGGCGATGCCGAGCATCGCCGCCTCGACGTCCTCGGCGGCCTCGCCGCTGGCCAGCAGCAGCTCGCCGATGCGCAGCGTCAGGTCGAGGATGCGCGGGACGTTGCGGGTGGCGGCCGACGAGGGGTGCATCTCACGGGCGGTGCGCTCGAAGGCGGGGCGCTCGGACATCGGGGTGCGCAGCAGGGTGCGCATCCGGTCCGGCCAGGGCGCCTCGCCGGGGGCGGCGGCGATCAGGTCCGGGACGGGGATGCCGGTGGGCGGGGTGTAGCCGGCCGCCCGCCACTCCTCGGGGGTGAGGGTGTCCTCGGCGACGGAGCGGCGGCGCGCCGGGCGCTCGTCCTCGGTCCGTCCGGCCGCCGGGCCGGCCGCCGGGGCGGACACCGGCTCGGGCTCGGGGGCCAGCAGGCCCCTGGTCTCCGGGACGGGCGGGGCGAGCGGCACGACGACGGTGGGCTCGACCACCGGGGCGGGGTGGCCGAGCAGGCCCTCGGTGGGCGGGGCGTCGGCGGGGTGCACCGGCTTCGGGGGTGCCTGCCGCGTCTGTCGGACCGCCCGGCCTCCCCTCGCCCGCTTGCCCGCACCCGGTCGGCCCCGCTTAGGCACTTCCGCTCCTCGCCACCCCTGGTGGCCGCCGGCCACCGCTCGATCTCGGGTTACACCTTGCCTGATCGAACAGCCCGACGCACATGTACGCGGCGTCACGTGGCCGGAGCAGCGGACGCCTACCCGGCGCGGTGCCGGGCGGCCGCGGCCGCGCCGGAGCGGCGTGCCCGCAGCAGCTCGATCGCCACCGGGATCACCGAGACCAGCACGATGCCGACCAGGATGGCCTCGATGTTGTCCCGGACGAACGGGATCTGCCCCAGGAAGTAGCCGAGCACGGTGACGCCGCCGCCCCACAGCACGCCGCCGACCAGGTTGAACACCACGAAGGTGCGGTAGTGCATCCTGCTCACCCCGGCCACGACCGGGGTGAAGGTGCGCACGATCGGCACGAAGCGGGCCAGCACGATCGCCTTGGGCCCGTGCCGGTCGAAGAAGGCGGCGGCCTTCTCCACGTTCTCCTGCTTGAAGATCCGGGAGTCGGGGCGGCTGAACAGGCTCGGGCCGACCTTGCGGCCGAAGAGGTAGCCGACCTGGTCCCCGGCCACCGCGGCGACCACGATCAGCGCGCAGACCAACCAGAGCGGCTGGTGCAGGTAGGTGCCGCCGGCCACCAGCAGGCCGGTGGTGAACAGCAGCGAGTCCCCCGGCAGGAAGAAGCCGACCAGCAGGCCGGACTCGGCGAAGACGACGGCCAGGATGCCGATCAGGCCGAAGGTGGAGATCAGGGTGGTCGGATCGAGCCAGGACGGGCCGAGGGCGAGGCTGGTCACGGTGCGGGCACTCCGGGGGTCGGGTCTTGGCAATGAAATAGTAAAGCAATGACAAAGACTCGGTAGTGCCCCGGATGGTTCCCGGGCCCGCGGCACGGACGGCCGCGGCTGCGGACAGCTGCGGCTGGGGACGGCGGCGGCCCAGGACGGCCGCGGCCCCGGCGGGGGCCCGGGAGGGCCGGCCCGCCGGGGCCGCACGGTCGAGGACGGTGGAGGACGGTGGAGGACGGTGGAGGACCGCCGGGCGGTCAGAGCCCGTAGCGCTCGACGGTCTCCTCGTGCCGGGCGAGGTCCGCGCCGGCCGCCTTGGCCAGCTCCGGCCAGGCCAGCGGGTGGGCCCAGTCCTCCGTCAGCCGCAGCAGCAGGGCGTCCGCCTCGGCGGCCGAGGCGGTCGGCGGCACGCCGAGGGCCGCGTAGACCCCGGGCAGGGTGTCGCCGCCCTCCGCCGGGTCGGTGATCCGGTACTCGTCCCCGCTGTAGACCCAGACCGCGTACCCGGCCTCGTGCAGCTCCTCGCGCAGCGCGGACCACCGCTCGTCGCCGGGCCAGCCGCCGTCGATCCAGTAAGTGGTGTACCCGGCCGGGTCGAGCAGGGTGAGCACCTCGAACACCGGGCGCCAGCGCTGCCGCTCCTCCTCGGGGGCGTCCTCGGCCGGTGGCGGCTCCAGCAGGGCCGGGGCGAAGACCACCACGTCGCCGTGGTTGAGCGTCAGGTCGTCGCCGAGCACCGGCAGCACCCGGGCGGTGGCCGGGCCCGTCCGGAGCGCTGGCAGGTCGGCCGTCGCACCGTTGGTACGGGTGGCGCGGACGGTGACCAGCTGCCACTCCTCGTCCACCGGGCCCTCGGGCTCGTCGAACTCGATGCCGAGCAGCGCGCCGGTGGAGCGGACCACGGCCCAGTCCCGGTTGGCGGTGGCCGCGGTGATCAGGTGCCACAGGTCCGGCTCGCGGACCGCCCGGTGGCCGTCCTCCCCCTCCGACCCTTCTTCTTCCCCGTCCGCCCCGTCCTCGCCGGCGCCGGCCGGCGCCGCGCGCTCCAGCAGCTCCAGGTACATCCGCTGGGCGGTGGCGTGGTCCCCCAGCTCGGTGGCGGCGCGGGCGGCGAGGCGGCGGGTGTTGAGCACCCCGTCGTCCAGCTCCAGGATCGACCGGCAGCGCTCCAGCGCCTCGGACCAGCGGCCCTCGGCGGCGGCCCAGCGGGCCCGTATCCAGTGCCCGTCGGCCGGGGCGTCGGCGGCCACCCGGTCGGCGAGGCGGCGGATGCCCTCGGCGTCCCCGGCCTCGATCAGCAGCTCGCCGAGCGCGCCCGTCAGCTCGTCGTCCGCCGGATCCAGCTCCAGGTGCCGCCAGAGCAGGTCGGCCGCGGCGAGGGCGTGGCCGAGGCCGCCCAGCACGGTGGCCAGCAGCACCGCCAGTCGGGAGGCGCCGGCCTGCTCACCCCGGTACCGGTCCAGGGCGACGGAGAGCAGGTCGGCGCCGGTCTCGTAGGGCACCCCGACCTCGGCCAGGTGTGCCGTCAGCTCGCCCGGCGGGACGGGCAGCTCGGGCCGCGGCAGCGCCTCGGCGGCCGCGCGCAGGGCCGCGACCTGCTCCGACACGCCGTCGGTGCGACGCAACCGGGTGAGCTTACGCTCTCCCGTCGCCGCGAGCGTCAGCGCCACCGTACGGGCGCCGCGGGCGAGCGCGAGCCGACCGGCCGCCAGCAGCAGGTCCAGGCACGGGCGGTGGGCGCCGACGCCGTCCAGGTAGCCGACCCAGCCGGCCAGGACGGCGCCCAGCTCGGCGTCGTTCTGCCACGCACCGGCCGCGACCAGCAGCTCGACCGTCTGCGTCCAGGCGGCGCGCAGGTCGGCGTGGCGCTCGGCCTCGGCCCGCTCGGGCAGCAGGGCGAGCGACTCCTCGGTGCGGCCGAGCGCGGCGAGCGCACGGGCCCGCAGCAGGGCGCCCCAGCGCGCGTCCCGCTCGTCCAGCCGGCGCCCCTGGGCCTGCTCGGCCCGCTCGGCCGTCTCCAGCAGCTCCAGCACCTCCTCGTGCCGGCCCAGCAGGTGCAGGGTGCCGGCCCGGGCCTGGTGGAAGCGGAGCGAGACCGGCTGCCCGGCCGCGCGCATCCGGTTGGCCGCGGAGTCCAGGTAGTCCAGTGCCTCGGCCGCCCGGCCGTCGTCCTCCAGGGCGTCGGAGTACTCCCGGGAGAGGCAGTCGTAGCAGGCGCGGTCGGGCTCGATCCGCTCCAGCGTCTCGCCCACCACGGCGAGGCGCTCGGCCACGTACCCCGGGCCGTCGACCCGGGCGTGGCAGATCGCGAAGTCCTGGACCACGCAGACGGACTGCGGGCAGGAGGCGGTGTCCTCGCGGTGCGCGAACTCCAGCAGGTCGACCGCCTCGGGCAGCACGGCCTCGCCCTGCTGGCGCTTGTTCAGCAGGTTCTGCATCCGCCAGTGCCGCAGGTAGACCTCGACCCAGGGCAGGCCGAGCGCCCGCGCGGCTGCCACCGCCTCCGGGTAGAGCGCGTCCAGCTGCTCGTTGCGGCCCTCGGTGGCGTGCTCGGGCAGCTCGACGACGGCGTCGGCCAGGCGGTGGTGGCCGGCCTCGGCCAGCTGCCGGTGGGTGTCGCGCACCCAGGCCCAGATGTCGGTGGTCATGCCTGTTCCCCCTGCGTCGTGCTGATGAGTTGTCTTGACAGTCCGTCCGTCACGGCCCCTCCGTGAGGGCTCCGGGGCTGTCCGGGACATCCGGCAGGCCGGCCGGGACGGCGGCGGTCAGCGCCGAGACCGCGGTGCCGATGCCGCCCAGGGCGGCGGTGAGGTCCCCCTCGGACGGCCCGGCCGAGGCCGCGGCCGCCATGATCACCTTGATCGAGCGGAGCAGCCCGGCCGCGGTCGCGCTGCCGGTGTGCCCGGCGCGGTAGGCGGCGAGCAGGTCCCGGACCGCCGGGCTGTCCAGGTTGAGGTAGAGCCGGGCCCGGACCCCGCCGTCGGTGCGGGCGGTGAAGGCGCGGGCCAGCCGCAGCGCGGCGGACGGTATCCGGGCGTCCGCCTGGTCGTCCTCGATCCGGGCCTTCAGCTCGGCCTCGCGGTCCGGCACCAGTACCAGGGGCAGGCCGGGCGGGTCGAAGCGGGCCGGGACGAGCTGCTCGCCCGGGTCGGCGAGGGCGCCGGCCAGCCAGGCCGCCTCGTGCTCGGGCAGCGGGTGCTCCGGGTCGCGGAACAGCTCGCGGTCGCCCCGCTCGCTGCCGAGCTCGACCACCCGGCAGCCGCGCAGTTCGGCGTAGCGGTGCAGGAACGGCAGGACGGCGTAGCGGTCGCCGCGCGCGATCGGCACCCGCATCGCCCGGTACAGCATCTCCTCGAAGCCGCCGCCGCTGCCGAGCGCGACGTGCACCGCGCCGCCGCCCGCCGCCCGCAACGCGCCGGCCGTGAGGTCGCCCTGCGAGGTCGGCACCGGGACGTCGTCGGCGAGCAGGGTGAACAGCCGCTCGTCGCAGAGCGCGGCGCCGAGCAGGTCGCTGCCGTGCCGGGTGAGGATCCGGCGCCAGACGGCGGGCCGCAGCCGGGCGGTCTCGTACAGGCCGTCCACGACGGCGTCGGCGAGGACCTTGCGGAGCGCGTGGTAGTGCTCGTCGCGCTGGAGGTCCTCGCGGCTGGCAGTGGGGGTGAGCCGGTTGGACTCGACCACCCCGCCGACGAAGCCGGCCCAGCGGGGCAGCAGGTCGCGGGCGTCCTCGGCGAGCAGCATGCCGCGCAGGTAGACGGCGAGGTCGCGGTTGTCGCTGCTGCCGTAGCTGCCGCCGTCCTGGATCCAGAGCAGGCCGACGGCGTCGGTGACGCCCTCGACCGGACGGACCGGGAAGGCGGTGAGCGGCTCGAAGCGGCGGCCGAAGGCGGCGGCGAAGCGCATCCGGGCCGCGTACCGGTCGCCGTCGGAGGAGCCGCCGCCGGAGCGGTCGCCGTCGGAGGGGTCGCGCCAGGGCACCGCGACGGAGTTGACCGGCTGCTCGTCCTCGCCGACGTACACCGGGACGGACAGCAGCACGCAGTAGCGGCCGAGCACGTCGCGCAGGACGTCCTCGTCGGCGAGGTGTCCGTGCTCGGCCTTGAGCGCCAGCTCGACCACCGTGCCCGGGCCCGGCCGGGCGGGCACCGGCTCGACCCGGTACTGCTCGCCGCCGCGGCTGCGGTAGCGGTGGCCGAGCCCCGGCTCGCGGTGCGAGGTGGTGGTGACGGTGACCTCGTCGGCGACCGAGAAGGCGGAGAGGAAGCCCAGGCCGAAGGCGCCGATCAGCTCCTGGTTGCCGGTCAGGTCGCGCAGCATCCGGGTGTAGCCGGTGCCGACGGTGGCCAGGTAGGAGTGGATCTCGGGTTCGGTGAGGCCGGCGCCGGTGTCCTCGATCGCGACCGTCCGCCGGGCGGCGTCGGCACGCACCCGGATCAGCGGGCGGTGGCCGCCGTCCGGGTCCTCCAGGAGCCGGCGGGTGTGCGAGTCGTGGGCGTTCTGGACGAGTTCGCGCAGGGCGACCAGCGGGGTGGAGTAGAGGTGGGTGGCGAGGACGTTCACCAGGCCGCCGAGGTCGACCTCGGTCGTGCGGAGCTCGTCGGCGGGGGCGGGCTCGGGCAGGGCACCTTCAGACATGGGTCCTCAGTGTGCCAGTGCGACTATCGGGCGACCATTTCTTTCTTCTCATGACCTCCCGCCGTTGCTTCCCGGCGAACGGAATGACGGAATGCGGTCAACTCCGAATTGACCAATCCTCCCCCATCGGGGGAATTGCCACTCGTCCGGTGGAGTTCGTCCACCTCCCTGGTGAATGCTGGACACGCGACGTCAGGCCCCGGCACCCCGGAGCGGCCGCTTCAGGACGGCGCCCCGATTCGCTCCTCTTGTCAGGGAGACCACCGTGTCCCGTATTCGCGCAGCCGCCGCCGTCACCGCCCTCGGCGCGTTCCTCCTGGTCGGCTTCGGTGCCGCCGCCGCGCACGCCGACGGCGGCGCCGGCGCGGCCGACCACTCCAACGGGAGCGTGGTGAGCAACGCCGGCTCGGGCAACGTCATCGGCAACGTCCACGGCAACATGGTCGGCACCCAGCAGACGGCCACCGGCTCGGGCGCGGCCAACCAGGACAACGGCCTCGCCGTGGCGGGCAACAGCGGGTCGGTCAGCGCCGTCCAGGGCAACGAGCACGGCAAGCGCGGTGTCGAGG
Organism: Kitasatospora sp. NPDC018619; assembly: GCF_044391605.1. NCBI lineage: Bacteria > Bacillati > Actinomycetota > Actinomycetes > Kitasatosporales > Streptomycetaceae > Kitasatospora > Kitasatospora sp. NPDC018619. The sequence goes on along the minus strand of NZ_JBISAI010000003.1, from coordinate 818 downwards.
CGCGGGTCTACTACCCGCACGTCCTGTACTAGGAGACCTCCGCAGGGCTGCCGGGGGCGGGGGTGTCCTCCGGGGGGAGCCCCAGCACCGCCCGGCCGAGCCGCAGCAGCCAGTCCCCGAGGTCCGGCCGGGCGCTGTGCGGGCGGTTCCGCACCCCGTCGTTGACCAGCGCGAACAGCGCGTGCACCCGGATCCGGGCGGCCGCCGCGTCGTCCCCGGGGCGGACCTGCCGCAGCAGACCGACCCAGGTGCGCAGGAAGTCCCGCCGGAAGTCCACCGCGGCCCGGCGGTCGGGCGGGGCCAGCCGCTCCGTCTCGCTGAGCATCGCGCCCAGGTAGTCGCCGTTGCGCAGCGCGAAGCCGACGTACGCGCCCAGCCCGGCGTCGAGCGCCGCGCCGGGCCCGTCGGCGGACGCGATGGCGCCCTCCACCTCGTGCCAGAGCCGTTCGCGGCCACGCACCAGCGAGGCGGCGAGCAACTCGGCCTTGCTGTCGAAGTGCCGGTACACGCTGGGGCCGGATATGCCGACGGCGGCGCCCAGTTGGTCGGTGCTGACGTTGTCGAAGCCGCGCTGGTGGAACAGCCGCACCGCCGCCGCGAGCAGTTCCTCGCGGCGTGCCCGCGGCCCGGGCCCCGTACCGGCGCCCCGGCGCGGCTCCCGCCCGGGCTCGCCCCGCTGCTCGGGCCCCGGCACCGCCGCCGTACCGCCCGGCCGGACCGCGAGGACGGCCGCGACCAGCTCCCGCAGCAGCGCCTCGGCCCGGCGGGGCTGCGGCGCCGCCGACTGGTAGGAGAGCCCCGCGCAGGCCGAGAGCGCC